>JAPMTX010000177.1 GCA_026552855.1 Candidatus Methanoperedens sp.
CTATTCTTCGGGACCAAATAAAGACAAGAATACATTGAATGCCATGGGAGTCGCTTCAGATTCGATGTTTGATTTCATCCAACTGCCTTAAGAGCACCAACATGTAATGTAACGGTCACTCAAATGCAAAGCCTTTATATACTTCTTCCTCGTTTAAAGTCGAAAGTACGAAGCGTTAACATAACGCAAGTTGAAGTCGATCAAAGTCGGATTTGATGAAATGCGGGGCCAATGCGGTTATCGTATGCCCGTAAGCGCACGTAAGTCAAAATCTATTTGCGAAGACCTATAGCGAACATTGAACCCACTATTGAAGCAGATACCGGGCTATCAAGGTTCGCAGCTTGTAAAAACCTCCGTATTAGTGTTCATCAGCCCCCCGGATTGATCCAGGGGGTCTCTCAAGGAGAAAGAAAATGTCACATCCTCACAGACCAAGGCGCGGGTCCATTGCATACAGCCCGCGAGTAAGAGCGAGAAGTGAAATCCCGCGAATAAGAGCGTGGCCCACGAAGAAAGAGCCGAAGCTTCTGGGATTTGCAGGCTATAAAGCAGGTATGACGCACGTTGTCATGACCGACGACGTACCCAACAGCCTGACCTCAGGGATGGAGATCTCAATACCAGTGACCATACTTGAGGCTCCGCCAATGAAGGTCGCGGGCATACGGGTATATAACGGTACCACGTACGGCGGGCATGCGATAGCCGAAGCGTGGACGACTGAGCTTGATAAGGAGCTCAACCGCGCGATAACTGTCCCGAAGAAGAACGACCTGCCTGCAGCGCTTGCAAAGATAGAGCAGCTCATCAAGGACGGCGTGGCGAATGACCTGCGGCTCATAATGTATACCCAGCCTGAGAAAGCGACTGGCATTCCCAAGAAAAAACCCGAGCTCATGGAGAATAACATAGGGGGTACCGACTTAAAGGCGCGTTTTGAATACGCCAAAACCCTACTTGGAAAATCCATCGGCATAGGCGACGTGTTCAACAACGGGGATATAATCGACGTTCTTGCCATAACCACAGGCAAAGGGCTTCAGGGACCTGTGAAGCGCTGGGGCATACAGATACAGAAGTCCAAACATTCAAGAGCCGGCAGCGTGCGGGAGATAGGCACGCTCGGTCCGTGGCATCCCTCCCATGTAAGCTGGAGAGTTCCGCAGCTCGGGCAGACCGGATACCACCAGAGGACCGAGTTCAACAAGAGGATCATGCAGATAGGGAAGGACGGCAAGACCGTGACACCTGAGGGCGGATTCCTGAACTACGGCGTTGTCAGGAATGATTACATAATTATAAAAGGCAGTGTGCCGGGTCCGGCTAAGAGGCTTGTGCGCATGCGCCCTGCTATCAGATCAAAGAAACAGACACCTGTTCCGGAGATAACGTATATAAGCCTTGAGTCAAAACAAGGGTGATTCCAATGGAAGTAAATATAATCGATTTATCGGGAAATGCAGCAAAAAAGATCACATCAGCACTCTTCGATGAGCCTTTCCGCCCCGACCTTATAAAGAGGGCCGTACTTGCAGCGCAGGCGAACCGCCAGCAGCCGTACGGTCCGCATATGTACGCGGGCATGAGGACGTCAGCAGAGGGCTGGGGACCAGGAAGAGGCGTATCAAGGGTAGCAAGGCTCAAGAACAGCAGCAAATCCGCAAGGATCCCCCAGGCTGTCAAAGGCAGGCAAGCGCATCCCCCGAAGCCTGAGGCTGACAGGACTGAGAAAATAAACGACAAGGAGCGCGCAAAAGCCATAAAATCGGCGATCGCTGCCTCAGGGAACGAGAAACTTGTGAAGCAGAGGGGACACCAGTTCTCTGCACAACTGCCGTTAGTTGCAGTGGATGAACTCTCAGCCCTTACGAAGACAAAGGACGTCAAAGCATTCATGGAAGCAGTCCATGTATGGGATGATATAGAAAGAGCCAAAGAGAAGACCATCCGCGCCGGGAAAGGCAAACTCAGGGGCAGGAAATACAAGCGCGCGAAGAGCATACTGATAGTCACGGCTGAGGATAAGGGGATAGTCAGAGCCGCACGCAACCTTGCAGGAGTGGATATAGTTACTCCCGACAAGCTTAACACCGAACTTCTGGCTCCGGGAGCAAATGCAGGACGCCTGACGATCTATACCGCATCTGCTATCGCGAAGCTTGAGGAGGCAGTGCAATGATACAGCATCCTTACGTAACAGAAAAAGCAACATTGCAGGCTGAACAGAATAATGTTCTCCAGTTCATTATTGATGTCAGTGATACTAAGAACAGTGTGAAAAAAGAGATCGAGGCACTCTATAAGGTAAAGGTGTTAAGCGTTAACACGATGCTGACACCCAAAGGAAAGAAGAAAGCCATCGTGGTATTCGAAGAGCAAAACGCCGCGACAGAACTTGCCTCACGGCTAGGAATATTTTAAGGTGATAATATGGGACATAGAATTCGTGCTCAGAGCAGGGGAAAAGGTTCTCCGACATACAAGGCTCCTTCCCACAAGTTCAAGGCTAACCTTGAGCATCCGAAGATAGAGGAGGGAGTTATTTCAGGAAAAGTGCTTGAGATAATCCATGATACGGCGCGCTCAGCCCCGATAGCCCGCATTTCATTCAGCAGCGGGGAGGAGAGGCTTGTACTCATTCCCGAAGGCGTTGAAGTTGACCAGACCATCCATTGCGGCATCTCAGTACCCGTTGAGCCGGGGAACATACTGTCACTTGCTGAGATACCCGAAGGTGTGCCCATCTGCAATATCGAATCCCAGCCCGGAGACGGCGGCAAGTTCGCGCGCGCCTCAGGCATGTACGGGATCCTCGTAGCTCACGATGTCGGGAAGACCGTTATCCAGCTTCCAAGCGGCGAGATGAAATGGCTGAACCCGAAGTGCAGGGCTGTTATCGGCGTTGTAGCCGGAGGCGGGCGTACAGAGAAGCCTTTCGTTAAAGCAGGCAAGAAATACCACAGGATGAAAGTTAGAGCCACCAAATGGCCCAAAGTGAGGGGCGTGGCTATGAACGTCGTTGACCATCCCTTCGGAGGCGGCGGACAGCAGCATCCTGGCAGACCCAAGACCGTGGCACGGGGAACACCGCCGGGCAGGAAAGTCGGCTCTATAGCCGCAAGAAGGACAGGAAAGAGGTGAACCATGGCTAAGAAGATATTATCAAAATTACCCAAGAGAAAAGGCGAATTCACATACCGGGGAAAAACATTAGAAGACCTCAAAAAACTCAACCTTGAGGAGTTCGCGCTGCTCGTACCTGCAAGGCAGCGCCGCACCATACAGCGCGGTCTCTCGGAAGAGCACAAGAAACTGCTGCATAAGATCAAGATCAAAGATCCCAACATAAGGACACACCTTCGCGATATGGTTGTCCTGCCAGAGATGGTGGGGATGAAGGTAAATATCCATAGCGGCAAGGAGTTTGTACCTGTGGATCTCATCCCTGAGATGCTGGGTCACTATTTCGGTGAGTTCGTCCTGACGCGCAAGAAAGTTTCTCACGGCGCAGCAGGTGTTGGAGCTACAAGATCAAGCAAATTCATACCATTGAAGTGATGCACATGAAATTAAATTACTCTATTGAACCTGAACCTGAGAAAACCTCAAAGGCGATAGGAAAAGAACTTCATATCTCAAGAAAGCATGCACATGAGATCTCCTCTGCGATAAAAGGCATGAAGGTCGAGACTGCCCGGGGATTCCTTGAGGGTGTCTCCGCGCTTAAGCAGGCTGTGCCTTACGGAAGGTACAAAAGGAACATACCCCACAGAAAAGGCATGTGTACCGGAAGGTACCCCCAGAAAGCTGCCAAGGAATTTCTCAAGGTGCTGCAGAATGCAGAGAACAATGCCAGGTATAAGGGGATTGATTCTGAGAACATGAGGGTTTCACACATCGCCACGAAGAAAGGTCATACCTTCAGGGGCGCATTCCCGAGAGCACAGGGCAGAGCCACCCCGAAGAACCACGAAACTGTCAGTGTTGAGATGGTACTGGAGGCGCAATAATGGGAGTAGAACGGAAATTCGTCAAGAACGGTCTTGATAAGGCGCAGATGGCAGAGTACTTCTCCAAACAGTTAGAAAGGGCGGGCTACGGCGGCATGAGCATCAACAGGACGCCCATGGGAACGCAGGTCACGATATTTGCGGAAAAACCCGGCATGATAATCGGAAAAGGCGGAAAGACCATACACAGGCTTACCCATGACCTTGAGACCATGTTCCGCGTTGATAACCCGCAGATCGATGTCCAGGAGGTAAAAATCCCTGAGCTTAACGCACAGATGATGGCTTCACGGCTTGCGGCTGCAATAGAGCGCGGTCTGTACTTCAGGAAGGCAGGTCACAACATGCTTCGCAGAATAATGGAAGCAGGCGCGCTTGGATGTGAAATAGATATTGCAGGCAAACTGACAGGTCCGAGGAAGAGGACCGAGAAGTTCGTTGCAGGCAATATGCTCCATGCAGGAAACCCTGCGATGGAACTCGTGGATAAAGGATTTGCAATTGCGATCAAAAAATTAGGTATAATCGGATGCCGTGTGCGGATCGTTCCGCCTACTATTAAACTTCCGGGCAGGTTCAAGACCACGGGTGTTGCCGCGCCTGAAGCTGCCAGGGAAGCAAAGAAGGAAGGGATCGGAGAGCTCGTGAAGGCACCCGAAGGGAAACCCGAAGGGATAAAACCCCAGGCTGCTGTACAGCCCAAGCCTGAGGCTCAGCCCGCTGAAGTAAAACCTGAGGCTCCCGTGCCTGCAGAAGCCGAGGTTCAATCCTCACAGACTGGCGAATCAGAAGGTCATACAGGCAATATAGAGGAAAGGAAGCACGGCGATACCCTGGAACACAAACATGCAGGCTACGATTACTGGCATCCTGCCTCGCGCATCCATAAGAAGGAGGAAAGCTGATGACAATACTGCGAACTGATGAAGTCAGGAACATGAACTCCAACGAGCGGCAGGATGAACTGGATAAGCTGCGACTTGAACTTGTCCGCGAACGGGCTGTCGCCTCAGCAGGCGGTGCGCCTGAGAATCCAGGCAGGATAAGAGAGATCAGAAGGACCATAGCCAGGATAAAAACCATCCAGAAGGAGTTAAAAGAGAAATGAAGCTGACACCCCAGAATATCATTCACCATGAACTCATTGGTATTGATACAAAGGTAGTGGACAGCACAAATAAATCCCTTATCGGAATCGAGGGACGGATAGTCGATGAGACTAAAAATATGTTCACAATAGAAACGGATGCTCAGGAGAAGAAAGTTCCGAAATCCTGTTCATCCTTCATATTCACTCTTCCGCCGGCTGACGGTAAACGTTACTTGCCGTTGAATATCAGGGTCGATGGAAGATTATTGCTCTCGCAACCCGAAAACAGAATCCAGACTAAATTCAAAAAGAAATTCAGGAAATAAAGAGGTAATGATAATGGCACGCGATATCGGGCTGGATGTCCAGCCTCCGGCGAAAGAATGCACTGATCCCAACTGTCCGTTCCACGGGGTACTGCCTGTCAGAGGACAGGTCCTTAGCGGAACCGTTGTGAGCGATAAAATGGATAAGACAGTGGTAGTGCAGAGGACGTTCGAGAAGAAGATAGCAAAATACGAGCGGTACGAGAAGAGAAAGACAAAAGTGCATGCGCACAATCCCCCATGCATCGGCGCAAAGCAGGGCGATAACGTAACAGTTGCGGAGTGCAGACCGCTCAGCAAGACCAAATCATACGTTGTGATAGAGGTGGCAAAATGAGAGGAATGAAAGCAAAGATCCCGCGCTCGTTAAACACAGCCACCAGAATGGAATGCGCGGATAACACGGGTGCTCGCGTCGTTGAGGTTATCTCTGTATTGAAATACCGCGGTGTCAAGAACAGACACCCCAGGGGCGGCGTTGGAGACACACTTATCGTAAGTGTCAAGAGAGGTTCACCTGAGATGAGGAAGCAGGTGTTCAAGGCTGTCGTGATACGCCAGAAGAAAGAGTTCAGGCGGCCCGACGGTCTTCGCGTCTCGTTCGAAGATAACGCCTGCGTGATAGTGGACGATGAAGGTGTCCCAAAGGGCACTGAAGTAAAAGGACCTGTGGCGAGGGAAGCTGCTGAGAGATACTCAAAGATAGCATCTGCAGCCTCGATAATAGTGTAGGTGGATTATGACATCATCACAACCAAGAAAACAGAGAAAATCCAGGTACCAGGCGCCGCTTCACATCAGGCATAAGCTCATGGGCTCCATGCTGAGCAGTGAGCTTCGGGAAAAGCACGGGGTAAAGAGCCTGCCTGTAAGGGTGGGCGATACCGTGAAAGTACTGCGCGGCGACTATAAAGATACGGAAGGGAAAGTGGCTGCTGTTGACCTGAAGAAAACAATCATCAATGTTGACGGCGTAACTGTGACAAAAGCGGACGGCACTGAAGTGCCAAGACCGGTCCACCCCTCCAAGGTAATGATTACTAAATTAGAACTCAAAGATGAGAAGCGCTTAGGTGATTAAATGGGAAGACATCAGAAGAGAGTGGCATCTCCGGTATCATGGCCGATCACAAAAAAGACACACGCATGGGTGGTCGGCGCAAATGCGGGACACCATTCAAAGGAAACTGGAATACCGCTGCTTGTAGTTGTCAGGGACTTGCTTAAAGTCGCAAACAACGCAAGGGAAGCTAAAAGGATAATCAATGAAGGGAATATTCTCGTTGACGGCGTGGCGAGAAAGGACTATAAGTACATAGCAGGTCTCTTCGATATAATCTCGCTTCCTGCGCTCAATGAGCATTACCGCGTCCTGCTGGATGCAAATAACAGGTTCAAATTATACAGGGAGAATCCGGACGCACCCAAGTTATGCAGGATCAACAACAAGACCGTCGTAAGAGATGGTAAAGTGCAGCTTAACCTGCATGACGGGGGCAACATCGTCGCGTCCAACGACTACAAGACTTTTGATACGGTGCTGCTGTCGCTGCCTGACCACAATATCGTAAAACATATTCCCTACAGGCAGGGCAGTCTTGCCATGATAGTCGGAGGCGAGCATTCGGGAGAGATCGCGAAGATAAAACAGATCCGCAAGGTCAGGGGCTCGGGGACGAACATGGTCGTGCTGTCCAATGAGAAGGAATTCGAGACCGTTGAAAATTATGTATTCGTCATCGGGGAAACTGCTCCGGAGATAAAGGTGATCTAAATGAACCCAATCAGAACGCCTTCAGTTGAAAAAATCACTGTCCATATTGGCACTGGAGAAAGCGGTGAGAGGCTGACGACAGCAGAAAAGCTGCTCGAAACGATAGTCAAGCAAAAGACCGTGCGCGCCAAAGCCAAGAAGACAATACCCGCCTTCTCTATCAAGAAAAAAGAGCCCATAGGCTGCAAGGTAACACTGCGGGGCAAGCGCGCCAATGAGTTCTTAAAGACCGCCCTGAACATCCTTGAGAATAAATTGAACACATCCCAGTTCGATGCGAACGGCAACTTTTCATTCGGGATTGAAGAGCACACCGACTTCCCGGGGATGAGATACGATCCATCCATAGGGATATTCGGGATGGATGTAAGCGTGGCGCTGAAAAGACCCGGGTACAGGATCAGCAGGCGAAAGATCGAGAATCATAAAATACCGGGAAACCACAGGCTGACAAAGGATGATGCGATTTCTTATGTGAAAAGCAAGTACGGCGTGGAGGTAGTTTAGATGGAGAGAAGTAAAAAGGTATTCGGAAGAGGTGCGAACGTCTGTAAACGCTGCGGCAGGAAACAGGGGCTCGTCCGGAAATACGGCATATACCTCTGCAGGCAGTGCTTCCGTGAGATTGCATATAACATGGGTTTTGAGAAATATACATAGGTGATTACAATGTTACTGGATCCATTAGCAGATGCATTATCGGTAATAAAAAATGCCGAGGATATCGGAAAACCTGAGTGTACGATCAGCCCTGCTTCAAAGCTTATAGGAAGCGTGCTTAAAGTCATGAAGGATAAAGGATACATTGGAGAATTCGAATTCATCGACGACGGGAAATCCGGTGTGTTCAAGGTACAGCTTAAAGGTAAGATCAACAGATGCGGAGTGATAAGACCGCGGCATGCTGTCAAGAACGTTGAGTTCGAGAAATGGGAAAAGCGGTTCCTGCCTGCAAGAGGCTTTGGCTCCATCATCATAACTACGCCTGACGGCGTGATGACCCATTCCGAAGCCAGAGAGAACGGCATCGGCGGACAATTACTCGCATACGTTTATTAGGTGAATATCATGGAAACGAAGAGAACAGTAGAAATCCCGGAAGGCGTGAACGTCACTATCGATAACCTGAACGTGACGGTCACAGGTCCGCTCGGAGCCCTCCAGAGGGAGCTCTGGTATCCGGGGATCGCTATCAAGAGAACCGACTCACAGATCGTAGTAGAAGCCGGGAAGCAGAGACAGGAACAGCTTGCCATGCTGGGAACACTTGAGTCCCACCTTAAGAACATGATCACAGGCGTGACCAAGGGATACGAGTACAAGATGAAAATGGTTTATGCGCATTTCCCCATCCAGCTGAAAACAGAGGGGAACCAGTTATTGATAGGTAATTTCCTTGGCGAGAAGAAATCAAGAAAAGCCAATATCCTGGGCAATACCAGGGTGACGATAAAAGGTGACCTGGTAATCGTAAACGGGATAAACAAGGAAGAAGTAGGACAGACTGCCGCCAACATACAGCAGGCTACGAAGATAAGAAGGTTTGACCCCAGGGTGTTCCAGGACGGGATATATCTGGTCGAACGGTCAGGACGGTGAAAGACATGGAAGACGATGCAATTAATCAGCTTACAGAACTGGACGGAGTCGGCAAATCAAAAGCGAAATTACTCTATGATGCAGGGTATACGACCGTAGATTCCATCAAAAAAGCAAGCGTTGAAGATATCGCCGGCATCAAAGGAATAGGCGAGAAGCTTGCGAACAAGATAAAAAAATCGGCTGATGAAACGGTCACTGAGGAGGAGAAGCCTGCGGAGGAGCAGAAAATCGAGGCTCCACTCGTTACCATAGCCCTTGATAATGAGACAAAGAGACTCCTTGATGTGAGAAGGAAACAGAAAAGCAAAAAACCAACATTCCTGCAGACCGATTCACATAAGAAAAAGAAGCTTGAAGATAAATGGAAGAGACCTGACGGCATCCATAACAAGACGCGGTACCACCAGAAAGGGAAGTGTCCGCGCGTGGAGGCTGGATACGGCAGCCCTGCGCTCGTGCGGGGGCTTCATCCCTCAGGGTTTGAGGAGATTATCGTGAATAATGTTAAAGACCTTGAATCAATGGTCGCACAGAAGCAGGCTGCCAGGATCGCCCATACAGTCGGGGCAAGGAAGCGCGGACTTATTGAAGCTAAAGCTATTGAGCTCGGCTTACGGGTCCTTAACCCCACAAGGAGGGAAGAGTAACATGACAGACCTGGCAAACCAGAGACGGCTGGCTGCTGAAGTAATGGATATCGGAGTGAACAGGGTATGGCTTAACCCCGATGCGTCCAAGGATATAGCAGCAGCATTAACGCGCGAGGATATCCGCAAACTGATAGAAGAAGGCAAAGTCGGGAAAAACCCTGTAAAAGGTGTCAGCCGCGGAAGAGCCCGAAAACTCCATGAAGCGCGCGCTTACGGGCACAGGAAAGGGCACGGCTCAAGGAGCGGTGCAAAGGGTGCACGCAGACCCAAGAAAGAGATGTGGATGAAGAGGATTCGCGCTCTGCGCAGCATGCTCAGGGAACTGAAAGAGAGCAAGACCATCGATGTATCCACGTACAGGAAACTGTACGCCAAAGCCAAAGGTGGAGAATACCGGAGCCGGGCGCATCTCAAGGCTCATATAGAGCAGCTTAAGAGCAAGGAGGCTTAACCATGGCGACAGGTTCAAGGTACAGGGTGCAGTTCAGGCGGGCGAGAGATGGTAGAACTGATTACAGAGCAAGAAAACAACTGCTCATATCAAAGAAACCCAGGCTCGTTGTAAGGAAAAGCTTGAAGAACACGATCATACAGTTAGTCCTGCCGAAGAAAGAGGGGGATGTGACACTGGCTTGCGCCAACACGTCGGAACTCCGGAAATACGGCTACACCGGCGGAACGGGAAATCTCCCGTCAGCTTATCTTGCGGGACTCCTGATCGGGTACCGTGCAAAGAAAAAAGGAGAGACCGAGGCGATACTTGACCTTGGGCTCTACCAGGCTACGACCGGCGGACGGATATATGCAGCCTTAAAAGGCGCAGTGGATGCCGGATTGGGAATACCGCACGACCCTGAGGTACTGCCGAAAGTTGACAGGATCACAGGCAAGCACATAGATAAATTCAGGAAAACTAACGTATCTGAGCAATTCGAGGCTGTGAAGCAGAAGATTCAGGGCGAGTTCAGGTGATAATAACATGAGAGATAGAGAATTCGAGGACGGGCAAGTAGAATGGGCCCCTCAGACAAGGCTGGGCAAGCTTGTAAAGGAAGGACAGGTAACGACCATGAGCGAAGCCATTGAATCAGGACTTCCCATAAGAGAGGCTCAGATCATCGATGCACTGCTCCCGGAAATAAGGGATGAAGTGCTGGATATAAACATGGTCCAGAGAATGACCGACTCGGGAAGAAGAGTGAAGTTCAGAGCCACTGTGATAGTGGGCAACGGGGACGGTTTTATTGGCATCGGGGAGGGCAAGGATGTCCAGGTAGGCATTGCGATAAGGAAAGCCATAGATAATGCCAAGATGAACGTCGTAGGTATCAAAAGAGGATGCGGCTCATGGGAATGCGGCTGCGGTCTCGGGCATACGGTTCCTTTCTCAGTACAGGGCAAAGCCGGAAGCGTGAAGGTGGAGCTCAAACCTGCTCCCCGCGGACTGGGTCTGGCTTCGGGCGGAACTGCCAAGAAGGTGCTTGAGATAGCAGGCATAAAGGACGTATGGGCAAGAGCTGAAGGCGAGACAAGGACAACCCTTAATTTCGCGAAAGCCACATATAACGCGCTTATTAAAACAACGACTATGAAGGTGAAATAAAATGTACGCAGCAGTCAGGCTCCGTGGCGGCGTAAAGACGCGGCAGGATATCAGGGATACGCTCAGCATGCTGCACCTTGATCGGATAAATCACTGTGTGCTCCTGCCTGAGACCCCCAGTTACCAGGGCATGATACAGAAAACAAAAGATTATATCGCATGGGGTACTATTAGTCCTGAAACCCTTTCGCAGATGCTGGAAAACAGAGGAAAGCTCGAAGGCAGGAAAGACCTGACCGAAGAGTACCTGAAAGAAAATACGAAATTCAAATCATTCGATGAACTTGCAAAAGCAATCTGTGAAGGAAAAGCCTCAATAACCGACGTCCCTAAACTGAAACCGGTATTCAGGCTGCATCCTGCAAGAAAAGGTCTGCGGGGTACCAAAAGGAACTTCCTGGAGGGCGGAGACCTGGGATTTCACGGGACTGAGATAAATTCGCTCCTGAACAGGATGAGGTAATTATGGCAAAACAGAGAACAAAAAAATTCAGGGGAAAGAGAACGTTTGGCAACGGTACGCATAAGAACAGGCGCGGCGGAGGAAGCCGCGGAGGACGCGGGAACGCCGGGACCTGCAAGCATCACTTCGTCAGGTCGCTACAGCTCGGGTTGACCTTCGGGAAACACGGGTTCAAGAGACCTCCATCCGTAGTTGAGGATTGTACCATAGTCAACGTGGGCGAGATTGACGAAGCTATCGAACAACTGGTGATTGATGGAGTCGCAGAGAAGAAAGGGGACGCATATCACATTGATCTTGCGAACATTGGCATTGAGAAAGTGCTCGGCAGCGGAAGGGTGACAAAGCCGCTCTTTATCACAGCAGGCGAATTCTCATCCACTGCAAAACAGAAGATAGATGAAGCTAAAGGGAAAGCGATAGAACCGGCTGAGGAAGCGGTTGAGACCACGGAAGCGCCCAAACCAGAGTAAAAGAACATGGCATTCGAAAGTCTTGCACCCCTATTGAACAGACTGCCAGCTGTAAAACGCCCGGAAGGGCATATTCATTTTAAGAAAAAGCTGGCATGGACGCTGGGCATACTTGTCCTGTACTTTGCCCTGGCGAACATACCCCTGTTCGGACTGGATAAAAGCTCGATCGACTTATTTGAGCTTTACCGCGCCTTCTTTGCAGGCGCCTCAGGCTCGCTCATGGTCCTGGGTATAGGACCTATCGTGACTGCTTCAATAGTGCTGCAATTGCTTGTGGGAGCGAATGTCATCAAAATGGACCTCAGCGACCCGCATCAGCAGTCCCTCTTCCAGGGATTGCAGAAGCTTCTGGTCTTTGTAATGGTTGCCCTGGAGGCGCTGCCGCAGATCCTCGGCGGGTATATGAGACCTGATGCCGGACTTGCAGCGCAGCTCGGCGTCGGTGTTAATATTATCACATTACTGCTGTTCATCCAGATATTCATTGGAGGCATTATCATCCTGTACATGGATGAGGTAGTCTCCAAATGGGGCATAGGCTCAGGCGTTGGATTATTCATTATTGCAGGGGTTTCGCAGCAGATAGTCACGGGCGTATTTAACTGGAAACTGGATGAGACGGGATTCCCGATAGGGCTTATCCCGAAGTGGATCTATATAGCCAGTCCTTCATCCAATATCGGGCTTGATTATATCCTCTCAGGTCAGGGGATGATCTTCTTACTTGTAAAAGGCGGTATTCTTGCGCTTATAAGTACGGTCATAATCTATCTCATGGTCGTTTATGTGGAAAGCACACGCATTGAAATACCGCTGGCTCATGCAGCGGTCAGAGGGGCGCGCGGCAGGTTCCCTGTAAAGCTCATTTATGCGAGCGTTCTGCCCATGATCCTGGTGAGGGCACTGCAGGCTAACATCCAGCTTCTGGGGCTTATCCTTTCAGGCAGGGGCATTACTGTGCTCGGACAGTATAAGCAGGCTACGCCTGTGAGCGGTCTCATGTATTATCTCTCCCCGATCAACAGCCCGAATGACTGGATACCTTCTCTTGTATCATCGAAATTTACAAGCCTGGGTGTCGCAGAGCCTGCGCTCTGGCAGATCATACTTCACGTGATGGTTGATGCAGCCATGCTCATTTTCGGCGGCATTATATTCGCCCTCTTCTGGATCGAGACCACGGGCATGGGAGCAAAGAGCGTGGCTGAGAAGATACAGAAATCCGGGATGCAGATACCCGGATACCGCAGGAGCAGCGGAACGCTTGAGCGCGTGATGCAGCGGTACATCCCCAAGGTGACCGTAATCGGCGGTGCATTCATAGGAGTTCTCACGCTCATAGCAAGCCTTCTCGGCACGCTGGGAGGCGCAGGCGGCACTGGGCTATTGCTGACTGTCAGCATCATGTACAGGCTGTACGAGGACATCGCCAGCCAGCAGATGATGGAGATGCACCCGATGATGAGAAGCTTCTTCGGGAAGGAATAAACTATCCTTCCCCAACACCGCAAAATCGGCTATGAACCGTGATATCCATATATCACAATGAAAAAGTGCAACAGAACTTAAATTAACAACGAACTGATACGAACTCGTACGAACTCTGAATGACTTGAGTTCGTATCAGTTCGTACGAGTTCGCTGTTTTTATCCAGATTTTTCCACACCAGTTCGCAAAGAACGCAAAGCGTAGGAATAATCTCTATGACTTTAGTGTTCTTTGCGGTGATTTATTCCTGATATTCAATAAGCTCATAGAGCAGCCGCATCGCTTCCTTTTCGCGCGCCCCGCCGCATTTTTTAACGATTGTATTGTAGTATTCGATACAGTCAAGGTATTTTCGCTCTTTTAAGCTTACATATCTTGTGGCATGTATCGCAGCCTCGATAACGGCATTGAAACCGCGATTTACAGGCTTGGGCTTTTGTTCAATGATTTTTCCTTTTACGGGCGAAAGCTCTACCACCGAGAGCTTCTCGCCTCTTTTGCAGGCGCAGTCAAAGATGAGCCATCCCGGCACGTCCTTGAGGATGGGGAAACCCTCAACGAATTCAAATCTCTCAGGCTCGATATCGGAAAGTGCGGACTGAACAAATAGAACAGGGTCGTCAGTGATGTTCGCAGCCGCCGCGGGCTTGCTCAGTATATTATCCAGCGTCTTTGAATTGTATATCCTGGCAAAGAGCCTTTTTCCCTTCCTGTGCAGCCCCATCGGCGCTGCATTGGGTATTCCGTCGGGCGAGAGTGTTGTGAGTATAATCTCTGATATTCCCTCATGTATCCCGAAGTCGTCTATGTTTATCAAAATCTCATCCCCTCAAGTAGTGAAACAAACAATCCTGCTATGATTATATCCGCTGTTGAGCCAGGGTTGATTCCTTCTTTTAATAATTGCTCATCGAAAGCGTAAATTTCATCCTTTATCTCATCGGTATCGCCTTTTTGCAGGATTTTTTTCGACCGCATGGAGACCTCCTCTGCTTTTTTGTCATCAAATTTTGTCTGTATGAAGGTATCCTTATAATTAGATAAAAGCTCCATGAAAGTAAGAACTACGGCGTCGTTGATGCCATGTTTTTTGATCTTGTTCTGGATCGATGCTGCGCATTCAAAGGTCTTCTGGAAACCGTTCGTCCATTCTTCCGCTATCATATCGTAACTGCTGGATATTTCCATCAGGTTAAAGAGGGTCAATCCCTGCCTCTTGATTTTATCAAAGGATGCAGCGTCGCCAAGGCTGAGGTCGTCCACAGGTTTAACTTTCACCTTTGCCGCTGAAAAAGCCCTGTAGAATTCGACCGCATCCTCTACAGTCGTCTCTCTCACGACCTTCTGGATCTGTGTTCTCAGGCATGTCCTGTCCTCACACCTGCCAGCCGCCATTACAAGCGGGATAAGCAGTATGAACGCGCCGAAATGCGTGTTGCCGCCTTTCTGCCACTGCCCGCTTTCCTCTACAGCCTCGCGGATGAGCGCCCCGACGCCGGACTTTGAGCGCGCAGCCTTCTCCAGCACCGGATATACGCCCACGGCGCTGGCTAAGAAGTGTTCGAAGCGTGTGTCTGTATAGTTGTGGTCTCTATCGATGTTGCCGGGCTTCGGGGTGGCTGAGACTTCAAGCAGCATTGCGAGCTGGGCGCAGCGGGCGATGTGGGATGAATCGATATTGATCATGATTATTACACTATACAGGATTCATAAACAGATTAGTCCTCGAATCTGCAATTATTTACGAGAGAAATTCCAGAAATATGTTCATTTAAGTGCGTACATTTCTGCGTCTGAACATACTGATCATCCCATTGGTTCAGGAGAAAACTTAATGGTACATAATAGAACGACTGAGGAGGCTTGAAATCTTCAATAATATGACCTGGATCTATTGGGTTTGAAAAACTATCGATATTACCAATTTCAATCGCATATGCAACATCGGAGTTTTTAAAATAACTGAAAAAATCGTTTTTTGATATGCCTGCATATTTATGGCATAGCTTCCATATCTTCTCCGGGGAACCCTTTAGGATTTGTTCAATCTCAAATGCGGCAACGATTTTACTTACAGGTGAACTGGAATAAATATAGACCTTCTCTATGTTCTGTTTTTTAAAAACAGATTTTCTGAATTCGTATTTTTTTCTGCCTGCTAATATTTCCTTAGTATATTTTGGTTTAACTGACAGTAAAACGTTCATCGAGTTTCCCTCCTTTTTTGAAAAATGGCACTAACATCTCAAAAACTGTTTGCATTACGCCACCACTTCCCCAGTAATCGGTGTGTCTCATGATTTTAGCTGATACTATCCGTTTAAAATGCTCCTTTAGTTTATCGAAAGTGCCATCGGCATATGATGGAACGCCAGAATCAGGGATATTAAGTATTAATGGATTGAAATTATCTAATGCAGCCCTCAATTCTTCAATAGACCCGATTTTTGGAGAGACCTGACCTACGGTTCGATAAAGCCTTTTTCTGAGTTCCATTTCAAGGTCTCGCCGCTCTGTCCATTTTGCGAATTTTCTGTTCGGAATTACGAGGATATCTATGTCGGAATATGTTTGAGCTGTTCCTTTTGCATAGGAGCCGAATAGTATTATGCTGCGGAGGTCACTACGAATTATATCTTTTAATTCAGATATTATTTTCTTTTCAATATCTTGTGAAAGCATTTAATCAACTCTTAGAATTTTGTATACATTTTATTAGCGGATTTCAAAGCCCAAGCGGCGGGCTTCCTCCAGTATTATGAGTGCCTGAACAGCCTGCTTCCTGCTCGGTTCTCTTCCTCTTTTTGCCAGATTTCCTAGGGAAAATGAGAGGCTTCTCTGCCACGGTTGAAGATTTCCTGTTTCCTTCGCCCAGCGGGCAATCCTGAACCAGGCATCTGCTGGCACCTTCATAACTTCTGATATTTTCTCACGATCTTCACCATCAGGACTGTCTATTCCTCTGTCAACTTTAGGTCTTTCTCTTCCATCTGTCTGAATGAGTTCATTTTCCAGTTCATCCGGCAGTTTTATATCCAGTGCAAGGAGGTCTTTCCAGCACTGCTCCTTTTTACACCATTCTGTTATATTTCTGCCACCGGGAGGATTTATAATATGTCTGTGAACAACTTCAGAGACTCTGATGATAGTGTCCATCAGAACAGGAGAAATAACCTGTTCCTTCCATATTCTGTCAAGGTCAATTCGCTGGGCTGTTTTATTGGAAATCAGAGTAAGGGTATATGTAACAATATTGGCACGATAACCACCATACTGCTGTTTCTGAACAAGCTTTTCTGCCTGTCTGAAAAGTATAGCCTTTGCAATCAGACGCTCATAATATGTTCTGTCAGGCTGAAACTCTCCTCTTTCCTGAAGGAGAGCCATGAACTCCATAAAGTTTTTCTCTGCTCCCCTGCTCACTATATGAGGAAGCTGGTTCCATGTGTTTTCAAATTTAGCCAGATCAGTTTTGGTAAATTTCTGTCTTGTAGGATTTGTGGCTTCGAAGGCTTTCTTGCGGGCAGGGGTTCCCTCTCTCCCTTTTTCATCAAGATACTGTCCCCTTGCACGTTCATAGTACCACCGGGTCTGAAGCTGCATGCCCGGAGGCGCAGGTGCCCACACAGTTCTTGATAGCTCTTCCAACTTGATATGAAACGGATTGTTTGCTGAAAAATCAGCCACACTTACCTTGTTCTGGCTGTTGGCATATAGAGATATTTTTGGAACAAAGCTGTCTATCTTACTCGAATCTTTCAGAACGGTCAGTTTAACCTGAACATATATATTCGAAACATCCGCTTTATCCTTTCTATAAGCATGATAAATTGATGCGGTAGTCTGGCCTCCATTAACAATCTGGAAGTCTCTTGCCCATTTTATTCTGGATTCCCCATTTGAAGAAGTAATTTCTATTTTTTCCGCTGTTGCCGAAAGTCCATTATTGTAGGCAAGAAACATATGGGGTTCATCAATTATGGTCTTTCTGATTCCTTTGTTAACATTCCCCCTGACCTGTTTGAAACGATTTGTCATATTTAAGCACGGCCCATATTTGATTAGCCTACAGCCATTTTGGCAGTTTCTTTCCAGATGTAAGGAGGGATTGGCATCTGTAAACCCCATTTAATGCTCATTGGCTTTGAGCCATAATGTTCTATGTAGTTTACAGCCCCTAAAAAAACATAAGACATTGTGTTTCCAAATTCATCTGTATTTTTTTCTCTTACAAAAAGTAAAATTGATTTGCCTTTTTCTTTATGCGTAATATATGACAAACCTCTACCCATTTCAGGTTTTGATGAATTTTGAGATTGCCAATGAAATATTTTCTCGCTAATTGCATAATCATTGTACATAGTTGTTGGCGAATAGTTCTCCTCTGTTTTTTCTAAAGTAACTAAGAGCAATTCTGTATTCTTTGATTCCAAATTAACAAGTCCTTCTCGATTACTTGATTGTTTTTGAAAAGTGCTAGCACCAAATGCTGCCAAAATTTGCTCTCGTGTATAGCGGCTATGTAATTTTAGAGGTTGTGAATATGGTAGATCAATATCAAATTCTATATGAGATATTTTGTCGATCAAAAACTCTAAAGTCTCCATCATTTCCTGTGTCAAAATTTGATTATCGCCAATTTTTTTTATGCTCTTTTCTATACTGTCAAAATTTGCTGCGGTTTGCCAAAAATCGTAATGTAACATCACCAACATTAGTTTTTCATTTTCATTTATTGTTGAAGGAATAGAAAAATTATTTTTTGCGAGTTCCAATATGAACTTTAGATAACTGTATGAATTACATTGAATCCATTTTTTCAAAATGGTTCGCTGAACTTCTTTCTCATTACTATTGGGAAAATCAGTTATTTGATTTGCCAATTGACACAACCTGCTCCAACTACCTCTTTTATAAATTGCTTGAATAGGAATTTGGTAAAATTCACAGAAATTTTTCAATGTTAATGGTAGCGTAGTCTGATGTCTAAAATTGATAATTTTATTGATTAGCTGATTTGTATTTAGCTGTGTAGCATTTTTAATATTATCAAGGATATATTCTTTGGCTTTTTTCTCTAAAACGATTGAACAGCCTAACGGTAAATGAGGGAATTCTCTTTCTATTTCTTCTATAGTTGAAGAGTTTGTTTTTCCGATCAGTGCTCTAAATTTGCCTTCAAAATCATACTCAGATCTTGCATTTCCAACAAAATCTAATACTGTTAAACATTCTTTGTTTTCTGCTAATCTTAGCCCTCTTCCTAATTGCTGCAAGAAAATAGTTAAACTTTCAGTTGGTCTTAAAAACAATACCGTATCTATTTCAGGTATATCAACACCTTCATTGAAAATATCAACGACAAATAAATAATTGATTTCCTTTTTTTGAAATTTCGATTTGATGCTATCCCTTAAATCATCCCTTCCATTACCACTAACTATAAAGTCAGCTTTTAAACCAGCTAAGACAAACTTTTCAGCCATGTAAGATGCGTGTTCTTTTGTTACACAAAATCCTAAGGCTCTAACATCTTCAAAGTCTCTAAGATAGCTTTTGCATTTCTGAATTATCTCACCAACTCTTATATCGTTTTGTGTATAAAGCCTTGAAAGTTCACTTGGTAAATATCTACCATTTTGCCAAGTTGCATTTGACAAATCAACGCTATCACTAATACCAAAGTATTGAAATGGACAAAGAAGTTTTCTATTCAAGGCTTCCGGTAATCTAATTTCAGCAGCAATAGTATTACAAAAATCGTTTAAAATATTTGCACCATCCATTCTTTCAGGAGTTGCAGTTAATCCCAATAATATTTCTGGTTTGAATTTATCTAAAATGGGTCTATAACTATTTGCTGCTATATGATGAACTTCATCAATAATAATAAAATCGTAATAGTTTTCTGTTAGTTGTAACTGACCTATTCGATTTTTTAAAGTCATAACAGAGGCAAATACAGCTTTATAATTACTTGGCTCCTCTCCGTCAACCCATAATTCACCAAAATTATTCTCTCTCAATACCCCCGCAAACATTGTTCTAGCTTGAATCAAGATTTCCTTTCTATGAGTAACAAAAAGAAATTTTGCATTTGGATTCTTCAGCAGATAATTTTTGAAGTCAAAGGCTGAAATAATGGTTTTACCTGTTCCTGTTGCAGCTACTACAAGATTTTTATTTCTATGATGAATTGTTCTTTCTACTTCTAATTTTTCAAGTATTTCTTGTTGAAATGGAAATGGTTTTATTTCAAAATAGAATGTTGCTTGGGTTCTGTCATTTTTCCTTTCTTTTTTTAAAGCTGTACGTAATTTTTCAATATGCTCTTCTTTAATAAAAGTTTCAAACTCGTTATCCTGCCAATATGTTTCAAATGTTTTAGTAAATTTATCAATAATGTGTCCAACTTCTTTTGTAGTTATTTTTAAATTCCATTCTAAACCACTTGTTAAAGCGGTTCTTGAAATATTCGAGGAGCCAATATACCCAGTATGAAATCCTGTATTTCTAAAGAATAGATAAGACTTAGCGTGAAGCCTCTCATTTTCTGTATTGTAAGATATTTTTACTTCAGTGTTTGGCAATCCTGATAGAAACTCAACAGCTTTTGAATCGGTTGCTCCCATATATGAAGTTGTTATGACTTTCAATTTGTTTCCCTTTTGGGTAAACTCTCTCAATTCGTTTTCAAAAACCCTTACACCAGACCATTTTATGAATGAAACTAAAAAATAAATTTTATCAGATGAAAGGATTTCTTTCTTCAGTTCACTTTCCAGTGAAATACCAATGTTTGAACCTGTAAATAATTCGCTTTGAGTAAGCCGTGTGAATGGTGTAATTTTTTTCAAATGATCTTCATAATTTACCACACTTGAATCCAATTTTGAAAAAATAGCATTTAATATAGTTCCATTTACGGCGATCAAATCATCTTCAAAATCTATATTCTTTAACTCATCCCTTAAAAGTAGTATAATTTTGTTTGAAACTTCTATTTGCTGTTCGATGCTGTTTTCATCAGTAATCAAACCCAAAGCACAGTTTATTACTTCGCTCAAATATTGGCTAAGTAATTTAGCCGCCTCTGATTTTTCTATTATGGATTCCTTAACAAAGAACTGCTCTCTATCTACCGTTTTTAATTTTGATGCAATTAGTTTGCTTATTAGCTGCTCGTATATACCTTGGTTAAACATAATTTAAGATGTCATTTTCTCCAATAATTCTAAACTTTCATTAACCATATCTAACCTACTTCTATACCATTCATTTCTGCCATAAACTTTCGGAAGGACTTTTTCACCAATCCCATTTTTAAAACACATATTCATAATTTCATCTACAGCTTCTTGAGAAAATTGAGTTGGAGTATTTGTATTCTGGGTAATTACTTTTCCTGCATCATCGGTTCCAATCGTTAAAGCTCCAACTTCAACAATAAATGAACATTTCTCAATCACATTTGATGTAATTCCATATTCATATAAAACTGCATATGATTTTAGTTTCTCGATTATATTATCTAAAACTTCTTTATTCATTTTACTATTAAGCTGCATATGTTTTTAGCTCCTCCATCAAGTGTGGATTTTTGATTCTTTAAGGTATCTGTTAAATGTTCTTATATAATCCTGCACACCATCACAACCTGCACCCAATTGCAGAGGTGGAAGGTCTTCAAGAAGATTACCCACATTATAACTATGCTGCTCCCTGGTAAAGTCTGGATATTTATATCCATTTCCAGAAATCCAGCCCATAAGAACAACGCGTTTTCTTTTCTGCAGGACAAAAAAATCAGCTGCATCTAGTATTTTATGCTCTGTAACGTATCCCATTTTCTTAATGCCTTCAATCATATCATTGAAGATAGTCCCATTCCTTGCTGTAAAGATACCTGGAACATTTTCAAATATAAACAAATCAGGTTTGAATGCCTTTAAAAAAGATATATAATGTTGATAAAGGTAATTTCGCGGGTCCTCATTCATTCGCTTTCTTGATCTACCTACTATAGAATATGCTTGGCAGGGTGGACCACCAATCATAACATCTATTTTTTGAATATCGTGCTCAGTCATCCGCTCCTGAATTTGTGTAATCAGTGGTTTTTCTGTCTCTTCAGAAATCTCTATATTAAACACTCCTGAAGAGATTTCTTTTGAAAATTCTTCACTCTCATCAAAAAGTTGATCGCTTGAAATCTCACCCTCCAGATACTCATAGTACTTATCAAGCATATTATTCTTTTTCAAGGAATGATAAAGAGCACGGGTTTCCAGAGTTTTCGAAGCATATTCATCTTTTTCGATATGTGCTATGAATTTGAAACCTTTTCTGAAAAAGCCCTCTGATAAGCCTCCGGCTCCAGAGAACATATCCAGAACTGTTATTTCATTATCATTTACCCTGTGCATGCGATATTTTTCATTTTTATTGTATTTATCATTAAATGATTCTACTAGGTAATAATATATTTTGTCTATATTAGTTTATATTACCAGATAATTATTTTGAGAAATAGGTAAATGAAAGTGCATAACAATTTTGTTATACAACAAATTCGTTATATAACATTTCTGTTATGTAACAGTTTATTACTTTTTAATTTTTCATCCCCCTTTCTTCAAAATCCCCCGCGCCGCAATCACTCCTGTCGCCGCCGCGTTCACGATATCCCTCGATAGCCCGGCGCCGTCGCCAGCCGCGAACAGATTCCTGACCGTAGTCTCCATATTCCTGTCCACCAGCGCCTGCATGGAGTAGAACTTCACCTCAGGCGCATACAGGAGCGTGGAATCAGACGCCACACCAGGGATAATTTCATTCAGTACCTCAAGCCCTTCCTTTATATCGGTAACGATACGATGCGGGAGAGCCATGGAGATATCCCCCGGAGTCACGTCCCTCAGGGTGCCTATCACCGAATTCTTCCTGAGCCTCTCCTCTGTGCTGCGTCTTCCCCGCCTCAGGTCGCCCATCCTCTGAAGCACAGGCTTCCCTCCGCCTATGGTCGTAGCGAGTTTAGCTATCGACCTGCCGTAGCGCACCGTGTTCTCCATGGGCTCAGTGAGTTCAATTCTCACAAGGAAGGCAAAATTGGTATTCTCAGATTGCGTGTTCCGTAAGGAGTGACCGTTAGTGGCTATGAATCCCTCGTACTCTTCCTTGACAACATAGCCGTGTTCGTTGGTGCAGAAGGTCCTTACGAAATCATCGTAGGTCTTTGTCTGGATATGGAATTTCGGGTCGCGATTTATTTTAGTTATCGGGTCCATGATGATAGCCGGGACTTCAACCCTCACGCCTACGTCGATGGGCGCGTATTTAGCGCCTATCTTATGCTTTTTTACTATCTCATCCACCCAGGTTGCGCCGACCCTGCCCGGCGCGATCAGTGTAAAACGTGAGTTTATCTGTAATCCATCTTTCAGTATTACCCCTGTACAGGTGCCGTTCTCGATAACCAGGTCCTCTACTTTGGTATCGAGCAGGAATTCGATGCCCCTGTCCTTCAGATCTTTCTCAAAGTTGGCTATAACCCTGGGTGCATTATCAGACCCCATATGCCTTTGCGTGATTTCAATGAACCTTGCTCCCACGGCTGCGGCGCGGCGCTTCAAATGCTCCACCTGGTCCCCGCGGGGGATGTACAACTGCTCAGGCGCTCCGTACCGTACGAATACCTTATCCACATGGTCTACCAGTTCCCAGGCATACTCAGGGTCTCCGGTTTGTGCAACCAGGTCTCCGCCTATATCTGGGCGGAGGTTGAGCGTCCCGTCGGAATAAGTCCCTGCTCCGCCGACGCCGCACATGATATCGCAGGGGTCGCAGTGGGTGCATATCCCGCGCCTCTTCATCTTGCATTCGCGCTCTTCTATATCCCGTCCCTGGTCTATGATGAGCACACTTTTCCTTCCTGCAAGCTCATCCGCCGCGAACATGCCGGCAGGTCCTGCGCCCACGATTATAACATCGTATTCGCTCTTCTGGGGTTTCACGAAATCACCTCTGAAAGTAAGCCCATATCCCGCGCCATCCTTATCTCGCGGGCGATGCGCCGTCCCATCGACAGCTTCTCATCCATGAGATCTGAATAAGGCGAGCCTGAAACAAAGAGGTTCGTCCCTGCCACTATGCGCGCCGAGATCTCAAATACTTTCAACTCAAGCGCATCAGTTACTACCGCTTCAAGGCAGAACGGACCTATCATGCCCCCGAACAGCTCAAGCGACTTTTCAACAACCTTCTCTCCCATCTCAAATATCCTGGGAAGGAGCGATTCCCTCACGATTAGTGGCAGGTTGCCCGTCACCACGAACGTGGGATAGATACCCGCTTCAGCCAGTTCTGTGGGCGAGCCTATCCTGAAAATCTCATCAGCATTGGATTCCACGCGCCTGTCTATGCCAAGAAGCTCAAGCGTGCCTTTGCTCAATGCGTAACCGTCATTTTTAATTGGCGAGTAGAAATAATGCATGTAATAGCGCGTCCCGAGAACGAACTCCTGTATGGTATACTTTTCGGCAGGATTGATCCTTTTCTTGAAATCAGAATAATTTTTCACCACAAAAAAACCCATGCCTCCCTTTGCGCCGTAATATTTCACCATCATTGGCGAATCGATATCCTCGGGGTTCTTAATCTGCCTGGGCATCTTTATTCCCGCTAACTCAAGCCACTTCCGGCTCATCTCCCTGTCCGATTCCCACTCAAGCACGCGGCGGTTGCCATACGTGGGAAGGCGCAGTTTCTGGAAATTCTCTGCACCCAGGTATTCCACAAAAGAGCCGTGCGGGATAATTACGGCGTTCTTTGCTGCAAGCTCATCCGCTTTTGAGAGTATCTCCTTATAGTCCTTTACAATGAAAAACTCATCAGGCTTTGCTTTCGGGAATGCATCGTAGAATTTCGGCGGCGCTCCCATGCATATCCCGATAGTCCTGAATCCCTCTTTCCTTGCGCCGTCAAATATCTGGAGGCTGCTGTGCGAGCAGACTGTGGCTATGGCTATATTGTCTTTATCGTAGTTCTCTAAAATATCAAGTATCTCCTTCGTTTCGACCATTATGCACCTACGTAGTGCAACACTTATATAATTTACTTGGTTAATTAAGGTTATGGAAAGTTGGTTGAGAGCAAAAATTCTCTTAGTTGCCATTACATATCAATAGCAGCTTTACATTTTTCATATCAGCCATATTTACCTCGTCAGTTCCTTCTCTATCTCAAGGAACTGCTCTCTGGTTATTTCTCCTCTGGCATATCTCTTTTTCAGAATTGTAAGCGTCGATTCCTCAACACCTGAATTTTTTACGCCAGAATTTATCAATGAAATAACCAGCCAGATGACCGCTCCCAAGAATAACAACATTATGATGAGACCAAAACCCATCATTCCAGAGAGCAACATCACTGCCACAAGCAGTGCGATAAGGAGCCATAGCTTTGAATCTTTGCTGTCCATGTTGAATCAATAGGTATTCTAATATATGAATATTATTGGAGATTTTTAGAATTCACCGAGCGTTCTCTGTTCTTTCTCTCCTATCAGGTTTGCCACCCTTACCCCCACCCTGCGGAGCAGGACAGGGTGTTCGGTAATGAACTCTCTGGCAAGCTCACGTGCCGTCAATCTTATGGTCCCCAGATCTTTTGCAGGCGAGGCCAGTGTGCGGCTTTTGGTGCGGGTTTTAAGGTCGGTGGAGATGGCGATGAACGAGACTGACCTGAAACTGAGCCTTCGCGCCTCAAGTTTCCTGTGTACATCCTCCGAGAGCCTGTCAATGGCGTCAAATATGATACCAAGCTCCTTTGTATTCTCCTTCAGTGTAGTTATCCGCCCTATCTGCTCCGTACCCTCGCGCTCCTCTACCTGCGAGTCGTCTATCCCCTGTGATGCCTGTTTTATCAAGGTGCCTTTCGCCTGCCCGAATTCACGGATAAGCTCCTCCCTGGACAACTTTGATATTTCTCCAATGGTTTTCACTCCAAGTTCGTTCAATCTCTCCCCGATTTTTTTACCTACACCGATAATATCTGTGACCTTCAGGGGAGCCAGGAACTTCAATACCTCCTCCGGTTTTACTACAGTCAATCCATCCGGCTTCTGGTAATCCGATGCTATCTTTGCGATGAGCTTATTCGGACCGATACCGACTGAACACGTTAAGCCAGTCTTTTGTTTTATTTCCTCTTTTATCTTCACAGCCAGCGACCGCGCTTCATCAAAATCCGGGACTTTCCCCGTGAGCTCGCAGAATGCCTCGTCCACGCTCTCCTGCTCGAACCTCGCGCAGTAGCCCCTCAATATCTCCATTACCTCATCCGAGATGTTGCGGTATAGCTCCATATTGACGGGCAAAAACACAGCATCAGGAGCAAGTTTCTTTGCGCGGTAAATGGGTATTCCCGCCTTCACCCCCAGTTTGCGCGCCTCGTAGTTGCTCGTGCTCACCGCGCCGCTGTCGCCGCCGCGCCCTGAGTACACGCATATTACCACGGGCTTGCCCTTTATCTCAGGGCGTTCCCTCTCCTCGCACTGGGCGAAGAAATAGTCCATGTCGATGTGGAGGATGATTCTGGGGTGGGGTTTTTCATCGGGCATATATAAGAAATGGCATCTGAGCAATATAAACAGAACTGATCAGGAGCATGCTATCCTGAACGAGCCCATCCAATAATTCCAACATCTGATACGACTGGAGCATATAAATGAGCCGCAGAGACGCTGAGAAACAAAGCTACTCGTTAAATTTCATCTCTGTGTTCTCAGTGCCTCTGTGGCAAATTATTTCAGAAGCCACAGAGACGCAGAGACACAGAGACCTTCGGGCTGAGCCACTGAGAGCTTTTTGAAGTATTTCGTCGAATAAAGAAGAGCGATTACTCGCTCTCCCTCTTCTAAGAACCGTACGTGCGACTTTCACCGCATACGGCTCAAGCATTCTATAACCCTTTCAAATCGGGCAGCAGTTGTATGTCATGGTTTCAGTTTTCGGCATGCGCATATTCGCTTTATCCAGCACTTTATCCGTCATATCTGTTAGTTTATTGACTTCCAGTTTTAACTTTCGTAAAACAAAGTAGTCTTTATCAAGGTAG
>JAPMTX010000083.1 GCA_026552855.1 Candidatus Methanoperedens sp.
TGGAGATATGGGTTTTAGCAGGCAAAGTCAATTAAATATCAATTTAAATAACCCTGATTGGTCATATGAGGTAGATATGAACCCTAATTTCACTGAATGCTATGTGTGAACATCAGTAATTTATACATTTTTCACTTAGCTAGGAGCGAAAATGTTCGTGATGCTGCTATTGGTGCAATGACCGGATCATCAGGTAGACAGAGAGTACCAGAGGATTTGTTCAATCAGCTTTTGATTTGTGTACCACCTCAACAAATTATTGATATGCTTCACAAAACTACATTGCCCTTCTTTGAAGAAATAGCTACTAATGCAAACCAAAACCGAAATCTTACTACAATCCGCGAAGCCCTCCTCCCGAAGCTGATGTCGGGCGAGATTCGGGTGGGCACAAAATAAAGAATCGCAGCGGAAACCGAACTTAGCAATAAGTATATATCATTCATCTTACATAAAGATGAAAGGAGGATGAATGTATAAATTCTCCGACCATGCGAGAAAAAGAATGGCTTCCAGACAGATAAGCGAAGAGGATGCGATAGCCGCCATCGAAAAGGGGGAGCTCGAATTTACCAGAATAGATGAGAAAGGTAGGGGGATGGAATACACGCATTCCATCGAGCTTAAAGATACATCCTGTAGGAAAATAATGGTCGGATGGACGTATGACAGAGATGATATCCTCATACTCACGCTGTATGAAGTTAAAAGAAAATGGAGGTAAAATGACAGCAATAATATGCGGAAAATGCAGGCAGGAAATGCAGGAGGTTGAACTTGAGCAGTACGAATTTGAAGAGGGCATCGTCCTTGAGAATGTGAGAGCCATGCGCTGCCCGCAGGGGCATGTTACTTTTACGGAGGAGCAGGCACAAGAAATGGAGCGGCGCAGCGAGGATATTAAGAAACATGCCTTCAGGTTCGTAAGGTCTGTCAGCAAAAGTGCCAGGTCGCTAGTAATAAGGATACCCGCTGATCTTGCAAAGCATCTGGATATCAATGAGAATAGCAAGGTTGAAATGATTCCACTGGGCAAGAAGAAATTTATGATCGAGGTAAAATAGAATTAATCAAATTCCGCATCCTAGCCGTACCCCGCGATGCCCTCCTCCCGAAGCTGATGTCGGGCGAGATTCGGGTAAGAATCCAATGATTATATACATCGTATATTATGAATATTGTGAAAAAGATAAGTAAGAATACACTTATTACCAATTAAAGCATAATTTTTGAAAGAGATAACCATGGATACCGTAAAGGACTCAGTAATTCAGATGATCCACAGAATGCCGGATACTGCTTCAGTGCAGGATATCATGGCTGAATTGTATTTCAGGCAGAAAGTGGATGCTGGCTTGGCGGCGCTTGATAATAATAAAGGGATAGAGCACAGCGCAGTTAAAGAAAGATTGAAGAAATGGTTAGAATAATCTGGTCACCGGATGCTGCCGCTGATCTCGAAGCGATATGCGAATACATAGCAAAAGATTCAGAGTATTATGCGCGGGTGTTCGCGCAGGGTGTTATTAATGCGGTTGAAAGATTGCTGGTATTCCCTGAATCCGGCAGGATTGTACCAGAGTACAATCAAGAAGATTTACGTGAAATAATTTTTCAAAATTACCGGATAGTGTACCGGATTAAATCAGATGCCGTAGAAATAGTTACCATCACGCACGGGGCAAGATTGCTGGAAGGATGACACAATCCCGCACCCTCGCCGCGCTCCGCGATGCCCTCCTCCCGAAACTGATGTCGGGCGAGGTTCGGGTGAAAGCAGAGCAAAATAGCCAAACTATTTAATAATAAGGTTAAAATAAGATTACAATAAAGATGGAGGCAAATATGAGATCATTCCTTGTATCTATTCAAAAGGAAGACAAATTCTTTGTTGCGAGATGCCCTGAGCTTGGTGTAACTTCTCAGGGGGAAACTCTTGAAGAAGCGCAGTCTAACATCAAAGAAGCCATAGAGCTTTACATCGAAAGTTTCGGCACAGAAGACCTGCCACGTGAGGTATCCAAACCTTTCTGGACTACAGTTGAAGTTGCTTATGCCTAAACTGCCCGTTATTTCAGGCAAAGGGGCAGTCATGTTTCTATGCAAAAGGTTACTCCTGACATGACCTATAAAACCGTTGTTCCAATGCACAGAGAACTTGCAAAAGGGACGCTTCTTGATATTCTCCAGCAAACCGGACTGAGCAGAGAAGATCTACTCAAACTGCTTAAGTGATAAATAGCGAATCTTTTGCGATGCCCTCCTCTCGAAGCTGATGTCGGGCTAGTTCAGGGTTGGCGTGAAATAAAGAGCTGCAGATGCACAGATAGGTTTTTATACTGAACTTGCGTATAATATATTGAACGGTGGTTCATTTGATTGAACTATTTAGACAATATGTAAAATGGAAAATCTTGGCTCATTTCCTTGCTAATCCAAATACAGCTTTCTACATAAAACAGCTTGCACGGATACTTAAAGTCAGTCCTGCGAGTGTGAGCAGTGCTGTAAAGTCCTTTGAAGAAGACGGGCTACTGTCGAAGGAAGAAAAAGGGCTGGCTCATATCTACCGGCTGGACTCTGATAATAGTGTGGTTGCGCCTCTGAAAAAGGCATACGGAATCGCTTTCGTGCTATCATCAAAACCAAAAGAGAAATTCCTTGAAATTGACACGAATATCATCTCTCTTGCCCTTTTTGGAAGCTATGCAGAAGGCAGTTTCGATGAAAAAAGTGACATAGATTTTTTGATAGTGACTGGTGCAAGGAAAGAAATGCTCATAAAAGCTGCAAAAAGATTAGAGGATGAACTGGAAAAAGAGGTAAGTTTATCAGTATTAAAATTGTCAGAATGGAGGGCCATGGCAAAAAAAGGTGATGCATTTTATAAAAGAGTTGTTGAAAATCACATCCTGCTCTATGGGAGCGGTTTGAAATGAAGATGGCGGAATGCTTCCAAAAGGGTCTGCTGAAAAGAACATCGCCTGATATGGAAAATGCCCTTCGTTCCCTTGAGCTTTCAAAGAGTAATATCGAGGATGCTGTTGAGAATATGTCCATACATCGTTATAGAGTCGTGGCTATCTCGAGTTATTCATCCATGTTTCATGCAGCAAGGGCGATCCTTTTCAGGGACGGAATAAAAGAGCGCAGTCATGAATGTATCCCTGTTTATCTTAAAGAAAGGTATCCGGAACTGGAGACTTTAGCAAATATTCTTATTCGTACAGAAGATTCAGGCACGACGCGATTTATGGGCTTGATTTCGCCATCGACGAGAGAGAGGCAAAAGCTGCCCTGGAATCTGCAAAAGAATTTCTTGAAAAAATAAAAATTTTCATTCCTGAAAATGAATATGGAGCAACCGCATGACTTCTGGATTGACAGAATCGGACGTTGAAGAAGCTGCCCTTGAAATACTCACAGAATTAGGCTATAAAGTAATTCACGGTCCCGATATCGCGCCTGATGGTATAACCCCACAGAGAAAGAGCTATTCCGATGTTGTTCTCGTTGAAAGGTTAAGAGATGCAATTGATAGATTCAACCCGAAAATACCCGGAGAAGCAAGAGAAGAAGCAGTTAAAAAAGTGTTAAGATATGAAAGCCAGCAGCTCATAATCAATAACAAGAGCTTTCATAAGATGCTCGTTGATGGTGTTGATGTTGAATATAGGAGAAAAGACGGTGGCATAGCCGGAGATAAGGTCTGGCTGTTTGATTTTAAAAACCCGCAGAATAACGAGTTCCTGGCAGTAAACCAGTTCACAGTGGTTGAAAACAATAATAATAGAAGACCTGACATAATTCTTTTCATAAATGGCATGCCTCTGGTCGTAATTGAACTAAAGAACCCTGCTGATGAAAACGCTACCATAGATACTGCATTCAACCAGATAGAGACCTACAAAGCCCAGATCCCTTCACTGTTCCATTACAATGAGGTCTCAATTATCAGCGATGGGATAGAGGCAAGAGCGGGAACCATAACTTCGAACAAAGAAAGGTTCATGCCCTGGAAAACGATCGAGGGAAAAGATATCGAACCTTTGGCACTGCCGCAGTTAGAGGTGCTGTTCCAGGGAATGTGTAATAAGAAAATATTACCTGACCTGATAAGGCACTTCATAGTATTTGAGCAGGAACGGCAGACCATTCATAAAAAACTGGCAGCCTATCACCAGTATCATGCTGTCAATAAGGCAATTGAAAAAACGCTCAAAGCCTCAAGCCCGATGGGTGATAAGCGCTGCGGTGTTGTCTGGCATACGCAGGGTTCGGGTAAAAGCCTTACAATGGCTTTTTACACAGGAAAACTTGTTTTAGCTCTGGATAATCCCACGATTGTCATGCTGACGGACAGGAATGATCTGGACGACCAGTTATTTGGCACTTTCAGCCGCTGCCATGAGCTGCTCAGACAAAAACCGGTACAGGCAGCTTCAAGAAGTGAATTAAAGGAACTCCTAATGGTTGCTTCTGGTGGTGTAGTCTTTACAACTATACAGAAATTCTTCCCCGAAGAGAAAGGAGATAGATATCCCTTGCTCTCTGAAAGGAGAAATATCATTGTAATAGCAGATGAGGCTCACAGAAGCCAGTATGATTTCATTGATGGTTTCGCCAAACACATGAGGGATGCACTGCCCAATGCCTCGTTTATCGGCTTCACCGGAACGCCGATAGAAAAATCAGATAGAAGCACTCCTGCTGTATTTGGAAATTATATTGATATTTATGATATAGAGCAGGCAGTAGAAGATGGAGCAACTGTAAGGATATACTATGAAAGCAGATTGGCAAAACTTGAATTAAAATCAGAGGAGCGCCCGAAGATCGACCCGGAATTTGAAGATGTCACAGAAGGCGAGGAAGTAGAGAAGAAAGAAAAGCTGAAAAGCAAATGGGCAAGGCTCGAAGCCATCGTCGGGAGCGAAAAACGCATAAAACTCATAGCCAAGGATATTGTTGATCATTTTGAGAAGCGGCTTGAGGTTCTTGAAGGAAAAGGCATGATCGTCTGTATGAGCAGGCGCATCTGTATTGAGCTTCACAATGAGATTGTTAAATTGAGACCAGAATGGTACCACAAGGATGACGACAAGGGATTCATTAAGGTTATCATGACCGGTTCTGCAAGCGACGATGTAAGCTGGCAAGAGCATATCAGGACCAAACCCCGGCGCAGAACTCTGGGAGACCGCATGAAAGACCCTGCCGACCCTCTTAAAATCGCTATCGTGCGGGATATGTGGCTGACAGGATTTGATGCGCCCAGCCTGCATACGATGTATATAGACAAACCAATGCGCAGCCATGGATTGATGCAGGCTATAGCAAGGGTGAACCGCGTTTTCAAAGATAAGAAAGGAGGACTCGTTGTTGATTATCTGGGAATAGCAGACGAGCTAAAGAAGGCATTATCCGATTATACCGAAAGCGGTGGCAGGGGTAAAACTGTATTTAATAAAGAAGAAGCAGTTGCATTAATGCTTGAAAAATATGAAATTGTAGCTGAATTATACCGTGGATTTGATTATAAAAGATTCTTTACGGCGCCGCCGAGGGAAAAGATGTCTATTATTCCGGCGGCTATGGAGCATATAATAAAGCAGGAGAATGGTAAAGAGAGATATCTGGAGTATGTAACCAGGTTATCACAGGCATTCGCACTTGCTGTGCCGCATGAGGAAGCTTTAAAGATTAGAGATGATGTCGGATTTTTCCAGGCAGTAAGATCTGGTCTTGCTAAAACCACCTTAACAGCAGGTAAAACACAGGAAGACCTGGATTCGGCTATCAGGCAGATTATATCCAGGGCTATTGTATCAGATAAAGTGATAGATATCTTTGATGCTGTTGGATTGAAAAAGCCCGATATCTCGATACTATCCGATGAATTTTTAGTAGACGTTAAAAGAATGCCCCACAAAAATCTTGCATTTGAATTGCTCAGGAAGCTTCTGAACGATGAAATAAAAACAAGGTCAAAAAAGAATCTGGTTCAGGGTAAGTCTTTTGCAGAAATGCTGGAAAAAGCGATTAAAAGATACCAGAATAAGAGTATAGAGACCGCACAGGTTATTGAAGAATTAATAGAACTGGCAAAAGAGATGCGCGAGGCAAGACTAAGGGGAGAAAAATTAAATTTAAATGAAGAGGAACTTGCTTTCTATGATGCTCTGGAGGTAAATGACAGTGCAGTTAAGGTTCTGGGCGATGAAAAATTAGCACTCATTGCGAGGGAACTTGTTGATACCGTTCGTAAGAATGTGACGATCGACTGGACATTAAAAGAAAGCGTCCAGGCAAAGCTCAGAGTGATGGTAAAGAGGATATTAAAGAAATATGGATATCCTCCCGATAAACAGAAGAAAGCAACAGAGACTGTGTTGGAACAGGGGAGTGTAAAGAATTTTGCTGAAACTTCTATAAACTAAAACAAATATTATAGGAGTCGAGAGAAATGGCAGAATTATTTACACAAGAACAAGCAAGGGCATGGCTTAGGAAAAACAAT
>JAPMTX010000084.1 GCA_026552855.1 Candidatus Methanoperedens sp.
CTTCTTGCAGTAGTAGCGGTTATCGAGATGCTTTCTGGCTACCCCCCCAAAAAACCCTCGCAGGATGTCGCAGTACGCGCATTTTTTCCCTTTCAAGGGCAGACCTTTGACTCTGAAGGTCACTTTCTTCTCCGACGGTTCGATCGTTACTTTTACGCCATCTTTCTCAAATTCTTTCTGGATATCCTCAAGTTTTGTTGTTTTGAGGTCCATGGCAGCCTGCTCGCCAGCCTCGAACATCAAAACAGCGTTCGCTGAACTGGTAACGACATTATTGCACACGTCCACATAGGCTTCTAAAAATTGTCTGAACAATCACTCACGCCCTTTATTCATCATTAACAATCATATCTCATACATAATAATGTTTCGCATAAATAAAAATTCAAAGCCGTAAATTATAAATACTTTGTTCGCATATATGCGAACAAATAGTGGGCAGGTAAAAACCTATTTTAACCATATCCACCTCCTATCCTATCCATACCTGTCCGCTATACTATTTTCTTATTTGATCTTCTCAATGCTTAATCCCATCAATGTTTGTTTGCATATGTTGAATTTATCGCATTCTGCGCAGTCCTTCCAGATGGATTTTTTCATATCATGCGATAGCTTCCTGAAACCTTTCTTCTCGAAGAAAGCAGGTGATGTTGTTCTGAGGTAGACTTTATCCGAAATATCTATGGCGCGTTTTAAAATGGCATCTACAAGCTTTGAACCAATGCCCATGTTGCGATAATTTGGCAGCACAGCAATGGATCGGAGTTCCACGATATTACCTGCGCTCAAGCAGGCGCATCCGACAATTCTTTCGTCTAATGTGGCAGTTATACACTCCGAAAGAGATTTTTCCACATTCTCAGTTTCCAGGCAATAGAATGAAAAGAGTTTTTTAATATCTTTTATATCAGATAATGCAGTCTTTCTTAATATAATATCCATTTAATCACAGTCTTCTGATCGCGAAAGAACCAACTGGTACATAATCTTATAGTAGTTCTTATATATTTGCTATGCATCTATAATATAACAGCACTACTAATAAACATTTTATCCACCGGAGAGAGATGTTAGAGGAAAATTTTATAGAATTAAATGATATCAAGAACCTCAGTTCAGAAACAAGGTTAGATATATTGAGAATATTGAATGGGAGAAGGTCTACGGTCTCTGAACTTTCCCGGTCCCTTGATATTTCTAAATCGGCTATTCTCTACCATATTCTCAGGCTATGCGAAATTGGTTTTGTGAACCGTGTGGATGATGGAGAGAGGAAGTGGATATACTATGAATTAAGCAGCAAAGGGAGAAGCGTAATCCAATCGAAAAAAATTACAGTGGGTCTATTGCTGAGTTCGTCAGTGCTGTCTCTTATTGCAGGGATTTTGCAGGTTGAGCGATACCTAGAGAGCGTAAGGAGAATTCCATTAATAAAAGGCGTTTTTATGCCATCTGAAACGGTTCTATACTCAGGAATAATATTTATTTTCATCTCAGCAATGCTTTTTCTGGCAACTTATTGGTACTTGGAGAAAGACAAAAGTTTGTAAGTCCATTAAAAAGATGATATAGTTTGTACTATCTATCTCGCAGTTGCATCCATAAGAGCAGATGCGAGGCGCAAAAATTGCGGAGAATCTTGCTGTGCTTTTTCGCAGTTACAAAACTCTGCCCCCTCGCTTGGCAGCGATGCAACAAGTCCGGCATCTTCGCCATCCATGAAAAAAACTAATTTCACACTTGGTACTGAATACGTACCAAAAATTAAATCATGCGAGTTTTTGAGCTTTATTTCGATGTAAGATGAATTCTTTTTAAGGATATTTATATCGGCATCTCTTTTGGAGATATAAAGATGTGATAAACCAGGCAGCACCTGTTGAGCAGAAAACAATAAAATCTTACCTGAATCCGATGTTGGATCTATAATGGAAGTTTTATTATTATACTTGACTTCAATTGTTAATTCGTTTCCGATATCTGGAAGCTCAACTATATTAGGTGGAACCTTGGAATGTAATTTTTCTTTATCGATTAGGGGTTCTGGCGTGGTTGAAGGTATTGGGATTTTGGATGAAACTTCACCTACAGGCGGTTCAGAAGTCATTGAAGGTTTTAGGATTATGTAAATAGATGCAACTATGACAACTATTGTTATAAATATTAAAAATATTCTTTTCATTCCATTCATAATAAAAAATGAAGAGGAAGTATTTATTGGTTTCTAATCGCAGGCACAACCTGTGCGAAACCTGCAACACTTCCATCTTTTCCAAACATCTTGCCTTTGAAAATATATACAGGTATAATGCTCTTCGTCTCACTTGGCGGCGGAACTTCGTAGACAAATTCGAACGATTCTACTGTCACATTCCTGTAGCCTCTTGCTTTAAGTGTTTCGATGGCTTCTGAAGGCGTGAGCACTGAAACCTTTTTATCAGGCTCTAATTTGCCGACAAAATTCAGGAGACCTGTAACTTCGCCGTTCTTCGATAGATATATTCTGAGTTTCGCACCCGCACCATCTAAAGGCACACCATTATAGCTCAGGGGCGCATTCACATGTCGGTTTAATAGAAAACTCTCTATTGTGCCGTTCTTATAAATGCGTCCTTCATCATCTTCTATTTTCAATGATGCTGGGATCAGTTCTCTCTGCAGCAGTCCCTCATCTGCAAGTTTATGAAAAATGCCCTGGGCAGTTGCTGATGCCTCTTTCTCACCAGGCATCTCGCTCACATTGTGCATTTTTTCAAAGGTTTCAGCTTCATCTATGTATTTAATTGCACCGTGTTTATATATGATAATTTCTTTGGTGTCGTTCTTGATATGCCATGCATTGCCTTTATCCGCTGCTTCTCCCTTGATTCCCAGAACCCTTTCTGTAATCTGCTGGGCATGTTCTTTTGAAATTCCCTGATCGACCGGTATAAGGGTGAAAATCTCAGATGGCACATCTGGCAGAGGTGCCGCTATTTTGAAAGTACCCTCAGTCGATTGTGCAGCAAAAGTATTTGTTATGAGTACTGCTCCAAACAGTAGAGCAAGACATATTCCGCCGATTTTTATTGTATTCATTTTCATTTTATATCTCTCCTTTTAAGATTGTACCCTTGCCCATACTAAGCACGAGCCTGTGTCATCGTCAGGTCCCTGTGAACCATAGCCAGGCAGCCATTCATCGTTGTTGCATCCCCTGAGATAGGCTGAATATGCCCAGCTTGGCTGGATATCGATGTTTGCCTGCGTCCATGCATCTTTTATTTTCCTGCCGCCAGTAGTCATATAGTTCACGAATGTGCCACCTATTACGCTATCTTGTGCTACAGTATCATATCCTAGGATCATGTGAAGCCCCTTGAATACAGGGTAACCCCAGCGGTTAAATACGTTTCCTGCCGGGTCATCGTATTGCAGTACTTGGCAAGCGCTGAGCACAATCCATTCCAGATCAAGGTCGCCCCAGTTAGCCTCTGAGAAATGTACTCGATAGGTCTGGCTTCCATCACCGTCATGATTCGTTCCGAATATGAAACCTGTGGGAGTTCCGTGTCCTGAGAAATATGCAAAGTCCAAGCCATCAATATAGGTAGCATCTGAACCTCCCACACTGGATTTCTCAAAATCAGATTCCCAGGTCAATGCATCTCCATAATCAAAAACTCTTCTCCAGCCTAAGTTGCCTAACGCATTGTAAAAGCTCTCAGCGTCATCTTTCGTATTAGCAAGGTTACCCCATCCATCCGGGTTACCACTGTAGTCTTTTACCCATTCTACTCCTCTTTCTTTGGTATCAACGTCGTCTGCTCCAGCTTGAACTGCTGGTACTGCAAGAATTAAAAGCACAAAGCAGACCCATAATACTTTTTGTTTAACCATATTAATTCCTCCTCGGCTTATAACTATAAAGTCACAGATATTAAAACAAGTGAAAATGTTATGATTTTATAGAACGAAATCGTAAAGCTTAAGTACAGACCTTTTGCCGGGTTTTTCGGTTTTACTTTACATGGCATTATAAATAGTTTCACATAGATTTCTGTAACGGGAAATATTTATGAAAGTCATACGTGACCCGGTACACGACTACATCGAGCTTGATGAACTCGCTCTTTCCCTGATAGACACGCCGCAGGTGCAGAGGCTGCGCAGGATTAGGCAGCTCGGTTTCTCCAATCTTGTCTATCCTGGTGCGAACCACACACGGTTTGAGCATTCTCTGGGGGTTTACCACCTTGCAGGATACCTGGTCAAACAGATGGACGAACACATGCAAAAGGAACTGCTGGCTGCTGCGCTGCTCCACGATATCGGGCACGGTCCGTTCTCCCATGCAACCGAGGGGCTTATCGAGCGGTACATACGGAAAAGCCATGATGATGTGGAAGAAATGCTAAAAAGAGGCGAGATCTCGGATACGCTAAAGGAGCATTCCCTGTCGCCGTCAGCGATCGCCAGGCACATACGGGGTGAGACTTATCCGGGTCAGATAATCAACAGCGAAATAGATGTGGACAGGATGGATTATCTCATAAGGGACGCCCATTATACAGGCGTGGCTTTCGGGCTTATCGACCATGTGAGGCTTATCCACGAGATGCGGTTCAATGAGAACAAGCTTGTGCTCGGATTAGGGGGGTTGCAGGCTGCTGAGTCGCTTCTGGTCTCGCGGTTCCTGATGCACCCGACGGTTTATTTCCACCACGTCAGCAGGATAGCCGAGGCGATGTGTATGCATGCGGCTGAATATATGATCGAGAACGAGGGGCTTGCGCCGCGGTCACTGCAGAGGATGGATGATATCTCTTTCACGATGGCGATGAGGGAATCAAAAGGCTATGCAGGCGATATCGCAAAGCGGCTTGATGAGAGAAGATTGTTCAAAAGGGCGCTCTACGCAGGTTTTGAGTCGTTCAATACCGATGTACTGAGACTGAGGAAGAACATTACAAGGATAGAGAACGAAATAGCCGAAGAGGCTGGCGTAGCACCTGAGTATGTTATTGTCGATATCCCGGAGAAACCCAGGATCATTGAAATAAAAGCCAGGGTTCTGGTAAACGGTAAAATGGTACCATTAGATAGAGCCTCAAGGCTCGTTGTGGCTCTTGAAAAAGCTCAGCTTGATAACTGGCGGCTCGGTGTTTTTATTCCGGCTGAGTACAGGGAAAAGGTCGGGAGTGTTGCAAGGGATTTCTTTGATGTGAAAAAGGATACCAAGCAATTCAAACTTACCGAGATATGAGAGCCCGGCGTATCACGTCTTCTTTCTCAGGTCTGAACAATTCGTTTATCCCGCTGGATTCGTGATACAGGTCTAATCCGCGGATTATCGCAGCAGGCGTTCCTCCGTTCCCCTCGCCCATCAATATGTTGGCAAACCCTGCAAGTTCGTCCACGATAGCCTCGTTTTTTACTTCAAGGACCCTTCCGAAAAGGTCTTCTGTCCCCCTCCAGTCCCTTGTCGGCAGGATGCCGGATATCCCGATGGCAGCGCCTGTCTGCCCCATCCTGAAAGCCCTGCCATTGGTATCAGTGATGATAACACTCACGTTTTTCCCGGTCAGTTCAAACACGGTATCTTTTATTCTTTTTGCGCTCTCATCAGGGAATTCCGGCAGCAAAAGCACATTCTCGGAGCCGCTTACGTTTGAGCGGTCTATGCCTGCATTAACGCATATGCTGCCATTATTTATGCGCACAAGAAGGAAGGGCGATTCGATAAGTACCTCGCTGCTCATATCGAGAACAGATTGTATGAACCTGGGATCGTTGTCATTCCTCTTTGCAATCGCTTCGGCTCTCCGGCTCACTTTCACTTTACCCAGCGAAAGTATCCTGTTCTCGGATTTGGATACAATAGTTGAAGAAATAATAATAATGTCATGCTCCTCCAGTTCTGCTCTTTCAATTATCAGGCGTCCGATATCGTCTCCGGGTTTGATCAGGGGGATATTCTCAACAGTAAATGCGGTTGCTTTCAAAGGGTTTCCTCATCCCCTTAAAACGTGGATGTAATAATAATGCTTTCTAAACGAACGGCTTCTATACCTGGGTTCTGGTTGATTAGTTCGTATGAAAAATCTATCCCCGTTCAAACACGTTAGACGATATCCAAAATGGGTTTCGAACGAGTTACTGGGTAAATACCTTCTAATTTTAATTGCTCTTTACAAATCTATAATTAATAAATTTATTAATTAAACTTCATATTAGCTATTATGAAATAAGCCACGCTAATTTACCTGGTGGGCATTTTATCTTTATCTGGATAGCAGATTAACAAGCCTCAGGGATTTTATCTATGGTGTATCCTGCTCTGGTGATTATTTCAATCATTTCATCCAGGCTCAATTCGGAGATTGCCTGGAGTTTTGGCATCTTGACCTTTTTTGGCTTTAGCTCATCCTCGCTATATTTCTCGTTATTTTTCAGCAAATGGTGGATTATGCTCAGAAGTTTTCTGGCTAATGCCACTATTGCTATCTTTTTCCCTTTCCTCAT
>JAPMTX010000085.1 GCA_026552855.1 Candidatus Methanoperedens sp.
TACAGACTTTATTATGACCTATTATGTGTAATTGTCAAAGTCTGTTCGAAAAATATGTCGGCCAGTAATCAACGATCTTATAGATTATGTGCCTAAATCAATGGGAAGTCAGGGTAAAAATCATCGAATGCGCGGGAAACAAAAGCGAAAGGACCTCCTACTCTCGGAACGTAATAGCTGCAGTAAGCAAAAACCAATGCAATTATTGTAGCAAGTATACCTGCGATCAACCAGACGATTATTGAAAAAGGTCCGATCAATCCTGCTGTCAATGCAGATGCTATGTAAATATCCGCCCCAACAATTGAACCGATAATGATGTTGGTCAGATCGAAAAAAGTCAATTCTTCCCTGGATCTCTTTGATTTCTCACCTTTTGAATCCATAATTGTGATACTATGGCTCTAACAACTGATTTTCACACAGCCGATCTAAAGTTGACAGCCTTTTGTTCTTATAGATTCGTTTTCCACCTATATTAACGCTGCCAGGCTGAGGTGGATTCGTTTGGACCTGCTAATCATGCTGCTGAGTATCTATCCAAAAACTGGATTTGTGGATGGTTTCACCTCCCACTATTGGTTTTTATCAACTCCTGAAGCTCATATGCTTATCTACATGTTTTCTGATGCTCTTCCCGGCATTCAAGTCAATGCGGCTATACCGGGCTGCGTCCCTGGATTATTCTGACTAATATTACGATGATGGCGATAACCAGCAGCACATGGATTAAAGTTCCGCCGATAGAGCCAATCAGTCCCAATAGCCAAAGAATCAAGAGGATTATGACTATAGTTGTTAATAAATCCATTATCTAACCTCCCTATTATAATATTAGTATTAGGGGGCTAATAATCTTTCCTGCATAGTAGCTACCTGCATGCTGGTTACCAGCCCATGGAACCATTTAATTCCGACTGGTTTTACTACTGCAGTAAACCCAGATCCTGTGTAACCTCACCTGCCCTGCCAGAGCGATAGGTGAGTTGATCAGATACCTCGGAGCTGCCCAGAAGCGGTACGTCCGCCAGAAAAAAACCTATCCTGCGCGCATCTATGAGGAGTGCCCCCGCCGCCTCCCCGGGACTGCGCTGCGGCTGGCGCTCAGATCATATCGATCCAGGGCTATAATCAAATTCGAAAATAACACTGATCACTTTAGAGATAAAACCGCAGAAAACGCAGACGCCGCAGATGCCGGCAGCCGGCTTATACCAGGTACCTGCTAACACTGTTATTTTATCCTGAGGATAGGGAATATTCCCCGGTTCTAGGGAACGTTCCCTGGGAACAGGGAATGCAGAGGTTTTATGACCGCTCAAGAAGATGTGAGGTCTCCTGCTGCATATCCTCTTTCCAGAGCCCCGATCTCTCTTAAGCTTCTTCCCCGTGTTCTCTTCTGTGCTCCTCAAGAGTTTCGTGCCCGTGTTTTCTCTTGGTAGTTTCACCGCCCTTGGGTCCGCCCACTTTTCCACCTTTCTTCCCTATATCATGGTAGAATTCATAGGTATAGCCCTTCTCTCCCTCTTCACTGCCTCTCTCTTCAGTCTCTTCTTCTCTTTTCTCTTCTCTCGCCATATTATATCACTCCCTCTTTTGATTTTATATTCTATAGTTCGTGTTATTTATCTTATTTAACTTTCGACACCCCGGTCGTCCATAGCTACTCTCATCAGAGTAACCCAGCCATGGTATCCCCTCATGAGATTCCAACCGATCAGCTCTCTATTACCCGGTTTTATCGTCCGTTTGTCCTCAGCAGGCTTGATAGCCTGATTCTTTCCGCAGCGTTCTACAGCAGTACTTCCCCTCTCGGACTCAACTCTACTCGGATTCCCTTCCGTGCTCCATAGCGTGCTCCTCAAGAGATTCGTGCCCGTGTTTTCTCTTGGTCGTTTCGCCGCCTTCTTTCCCTATCTCCGAATAGAACTCGCGACCGTGAGTTCTTTTGGTAGCTTCACCGCCAGCTTTCCCTATGTCATGGTAGAACTCATAGGTATAGGGCTTCTTGGCTTCCTCTCCTCTCTCGCCGGCTTCTTCTTTCATCTCGCCAGCCTCTCCTTTTCTTGTCTCCCTTCTTGGCATTTATATCACTCCCTCTTCTCGGTCAAACGGTTCTCCCCTGACCTACTTCTATTTGAGTAATCATAACTATGATATCTTCTGGAAACCATAGCCGATCAGCCCAGCCTCCCCAGCCATCTAGTTACGTTACCCCAATGAATGCTTTATATTTCATAGTATAAGAATATTTTGGTGATTGTTTCAATGCCGGCTGCGGTTGTTATCTGCTGCAATTAACAATAATTTCAACACTGGATAAAAATCGACCTGAACGGTGGCGGATATGCAAGAAATATTACCCGGCCGGGCATTTAAGATCTATTCACCGGCTGCAGCCTCTCCAGCCTCAGCCTGGATAGTCTCCAGCTTTTCATAGGTAAAATGGTAGCCTTCCTGTTCCATCATAGGAGCAAAGCGGTTCCGCCAGTCCTCTGCCTCTTCCTGGCTTGAGAACGTAACGTCCAGGTCTTTTCCTGTACGCCTTACGATAACTCACCTTTCTGCGGTACTTCCCCTCTTGCAGCAGCACCCCTGGGCGCTGTGCCTCCCTTTCTCCCTATCTCCCGGTAGAATTCGCATCCGTGGGTTTCCCTGGTCGTTTCTCCGCCTCTGCGCCCAGCCTCTTCAACGCTCATTCTGCCTGTCTTTTCTCCTCTCCTCTCTTCGGCTCCTGGCATTTATTATCCCTCCATATTGCACTCTTTCTCTGCTACTCGTTCCATTTATATCACTCCCTCTTTTAACTTTAATCTCTCAGTTCCGGCTTATTATAACTGCTTCACCCTCAGGTTTTTAAGCCGTACTGTCACAAAAAAAATCGAATATCTGTTTGCCTGATAAACACTCTGCAGACATAAAGAAGCGGCTACGCGGTGAATAAAACCTGTTATTCCGATTTTATTCACCAGCAGCCCTGATCCGGATAGCCTGTAACTCCTTATGCGCGAAATGGTAGTAATGCTATCCTGTCATTGTTCCGATCACTTGGAAATGCAACGCTATAATTTTCTATTATCGAGGTAATAGCCTCTTGCTCCAGGCATTTCCCTTAAGCTTCTCCATGTTCTTTTCTGTGTTCCTCAAGAGTTTCATGCCCGTGTTTTCTCTTGGTAGTTTCGCCGCCCTTGCGCCCACCTTTCTTCCCTATCTCATGGTAGAACTCATAAGTATAGGGCTTCCCTTTCTCTTCGGTGCCCCTCTCTTCAGATTCTTCTTCTCTTCTCTCTTCTTCTTCTTTTGCCATTTGTATCACTCCCTCTTTTTATGTTATCAACTCTCAGATTCAGCTAATTTAAGCTGTTCTGAATACTGTCCTACGTTTCAGTCGAGCGATTCTCCCTGACCTACTTCTATTTGAGTAATCATAACTATGATACCTTCTGGAAACCATAGCCGATCAGCTCAGCCTCCCCAGCCATATAGTTACGTTACCCCAATGAATGCTTTACATTTCATAGTATAAGAATATTTTGGTGATTGTTTCAATGCCGGCTGCGGTTGGTAGCTATTGAAATTATTATTAATTCCAATAATAGATAAAAATCGACCCGAATGGTTGGCGGATATGTGAGAAATATTACCCGGCTGATACACCGGGCATTTAAGATCTATTCGCCGGCTGCGGCCTCTCCAGCCTCAGCCTGGATAGCCTCTGGCTTCTCTCTTGTAAAGTGGTAGCCTTCCTGTTCCATTATAGACGCAAAGCGGTTCCGCCATTCCTCCGCCTCCTCCTGGCTTGAGAACGTAACATCAAGATCTTTTCCTGTGCGTCGTATGATAACTTCGCCCTTCTCGGGAATCTCTCCCCTTGCTGCTGCTCCCCTTGGTGCAGTCCCGCCTTTTCTTCCTATTTCCTGGTAGAATTCGCGTCCGTGGGTCTCTTTAGTTACCTCTCCGCCCTTGCGTCCGGCTTCCGCGAGCTTCTCGCGAGTCTCTGGAGAGACGCCTTCCTCTCGTATCTCCCGGGCACGCTCTTCCCCGCCTTTCTTCCCTATCTCGCGATAGAACTCGTGACCGTGTGTCTCTTTAGTCGCTTCTCCACCTCTCTTGCCAGCCTCCTCTACGCTCATTTTACCTGCCTCTTCTTTTCTTGTCTCCCTTCTTGCCATTATATACCACCCTTTTGTTTGCTATTATTTTCCAGATCTATTCTTTAACCCTGTATCCTCCCTCTTTCAATTTCGAAACAATACGATTCTCCCATTCCTGTGCTTCGCTCTCGGTTGGAAACGAGATATTTATGTTGCCTGCCCTGGCTCTCATAAATACCTCTTTCTCCGCTGCCCGTTCCATTTATATCACTCCCTCTTTTGGTATTTTTATGTAGGTCCAGTTAATTTATAGCCGCTCCATATATTATTCGATATTTAGGTCAAATTAGTCTCCTTGACCTGCTTTTTATTCGAGCAATCATAACCATGGATATCGTTCTGGAATTTATAGCTAATAGATTCGTTGATATCAATCGATAGTTACGTTACCCCGATGAACGTTTTATAACTCATGCTATAAAAGTATTTTGGTGTTCCGGTAAGCAACCCCTGCTTCCGAAACTAAAAAAGCCGTCTCAGATCTTTCTACCTCTCAACACTCAGTAGCCTCGCGTTGACCGCAACAATTACTGTGCTCAAAGACATAAGCAAAGCGCCCACGGCAGGTGTGAGGAGTATGCCTGCCTGGTAGAGTACGCCTGCTGCCAGGGGTATGGCAAAGGTATTGTAACCCGTCGCCCAGGCGAGGTTCTGTACCATCTTCCTGTACGTGGCGCGCGCAAGACGTATCACTGCCACAACGTCCAGGGGATTGCTCCGTACAAGTATTATATCCGCGGTCTCAATAGCGACATCTGTGCCTGCGCCTATGGCTATGCCCACATCAGCCTGCGCAAGGGCGGGCGCATCGTTCACGCCGTCCCCGGTCATGGCTACGGTCAGTCCTCTTGCCTGTATTTCCTTTATCTTCTCGGTCTTCTCCTGCGGCAGCACTTCTGCGAAGTACTCATCAAGCCCGGTCTCCTCCGCCACCCATTGAGCCACCTGCCTGTTATCTCCTGTGAGCATCATGCATTTTATGTCCATTTCCTTTAACATCGAGACTGCCCTCTTTGATTCCGGTCTTATTATATCCGCAAGAGCAACTGCGCCTTTTAATTTCCCGTCCACGATAACGAATACCACCGTCTTGCCCTGTGAGGATAACCTCTCGATCCTCTCGTCTGTTACCTGGATATTCTGCTCCCTCAGGTAGCCCGGGCTTACAACCTTAACATCCCTGCCATTGACCTTTCCCTCTGCTCCTTTGCCCGGGACCGCCCTGAATCCCTCGACAGGGAAAACCTCTCCTGCTGATGAAACGATCCCCTTTGCTATGGGGTGCTCTGAGCGAGCCTCAACCGAGGCAGCATACTTGAGGAGTTCCTTCTCATCGCGCATATCTTCGAACAGGAGCACATCGGTGACACCGAACCTTCCCTCCGTGAGCGTCCCTGTCTTATCAAATACAACCGCCTGGATGTTCCTTGCGCGCTCAAAGGCTGTTCTGTTCCTGACCAAAAGACCGTTCCTTGCGGATAGCGTTGTTGAGACCGCGACCACAAGCGGGACAGCAAGCCCGAGCGCATGGGGACAGGCGATCACCATCACTGTTACGGCACGCTCAAGGGCGAAGGTAAGATCCCTGTTCATTATAAAGAGCCATACAAAGAGCGTTACCGCTCCTCCAGCCAGGGCAATCACCGTGAGCCAGAGGGCTGCGCGGTTCGCCAGGTCCTGTGTCCTTGATTTGCTCTCCTGAGCCTCTTTAACAAGCGCTATCACCTGGGAGAGGAATGATTCGCTGCCTGTCTTTTTGACCTCTACTGTGATTGAACCCTCACCGTTGATAGAGCCTCCTATGACCTGTGCGCCCGGCGCTTTGGGCACAGGCTTTGATTCGCCAGTGAGCATCGATTCATTAACAGAGGTCTCACCCTCTGCCACCACACCGTCTGCCGGGATCTTCTCCCCCGGCTTCACAAGGACCCTGTCGCCTGCCCCGAGATCTTCCAGGGGCACATCTTTTACGCTGCCGTCGGGCATGAGCATGTGAGCCTGGGAGGGCATGAGCCTGGCGAGCTCCTCAAGCGCTTTTGATGCTCCCATGACTGACTTCATCTCCAGCCAGTGACCGAGCAGCATGACATCGATAAGAGTGACGAGTTCCCAGAAGAAGACCTCGCCCCTCAGACCGAATACGACGGCGCTGCTGTATACGTAGGCTGTGGTAATGGCTGTGGATACAAGTGTCATCATCCCTGGCATTCGTGATCTCAGCTCATCGAACAGCCCTTTCAGGAATGGATAGCCGCCGTAGAAAAAAACAAAAGACGAGA
>JAPMTX010000178.1 GCA_026552855.1 Candidatus Methanoperedens sp.
CCCGTACATACGCGAGTTCTACGACTCCATCATGGTAATAAAAATGGGAGGTCATGCAATCGTAGATCCCACCATAATGGACGGGATAGTGCAGGATATCGTGCTGCTCAAGTTCGTGGGCATCCGCCCCGTTATAGTGCACGGCGGCGGTCCTGAGATCACTGAGAAGATGGAGCGCATGGGAAAGAAGCCCGAATTCGTGGCTGGGTTGCGTGTTACGGACGACGAAACGCTTGAGATTGCGCGCATGGTGCTTGTGGGCAACGTCAATAGCAAGATAGTCTCGCTGATCAGCAGGCACGGCGGGAAAGGCGTCGGGCTTTCTGGAAGCGACAGCAGGCTGATAGTGGCAAAGAAACTGGCTCCCCGGCGCGTGACCGTGGGAGGCATCGAGAAAGAGGTTGATCTTGGCTGGGTTGGAGAGACCGAGGTCATCAACCCGGAGTTACTGATGATACTGACAGGCAAGGGATACATCCCCGTCATATCGCCCATAGCGACTGACGACAAATGCAACGACCTGAACGTGAACGCAGATACCGTGGCAGGGGATATCGCAGCCGCGCTGAGAGCCAAAAAACTGATCTCGCTTACGGATGTGCCCGGCGTCCTGAAAAACCCGAAAGACCCCGAATCCCGCATCTCAAGGATCGCGACCGGGGATATCGAGATGCTTATAGAGAACAAGACCATAAGCGGCGGCATGATACCTAAGGTAACATCGAGCGGCGCCGCTGTCAAAGGCGGGGTAGGGCAGGTCCACATCATAGATGGGAGCACGCCGCATTCCCTGCTGCTTGAACTTTTCACGGACGAGGGCATAGGAACGATGATATACGGGGGAGAGTGAGGCTTATTGTGAAAGAAAAGAAAGATGAGAAAAAAGAAGCTCCTGCCGTCATAACGCCTGATGAACGGAAGCGGATCCTGATAGAAGGTATTAAAAAGACCGTAGTACCGGCGTTCATAGGCGCTGCCTTCGCGTTAATATTTGTAGCGACGGCTGGAAAGATAGCCGGAAAACCGTGGTACCTGGTGCTCCTGCTCGTGGTACTGGTATCATACTACGTCCAGCGGTTTTTATATCCCCGGCTCAGCGTCAGAGTATGGGAGTTCGAATTTAAGGACTGGATGTACGTGGAATTCCTGACCATAATCTACATGCTGGTCTTCTGGACGCTTATGTTAAATTAAAGTGTGGGGTGCTATATGAGATTAGCTGTACTTGACCGCGATAGATGCCAGCCCAAGATGTGCAATTACCAGTGCATCAAGTTCTGTCCCAGGGTGCGAACAGGCGATGAGACTATAATCATAGGAGAGGACGGGAAACCTGTGGTATCCGAGGAGCTTTGCGTGGGATGCGGCATCTGCGTAAAGCGCTGTCCTTTTGAATCCATAACTATAATCGGTCTGCCTGAGGAGCTTGGGGAACCGACGCACCGCTACGGCAGGAACGGCTTTGCATTATACGGTCTCCCGGTCCCGACCGTGGGGAAGGTAACAGGCATACTCGGACCGAACGGCATAGGGAAAAGCACAGCAATAAATATACTCTCAGGAACATTGAAACCCAACCTCGGGAAAGGAAGGATCAGCTGGGAAGAAATCCTCGATCACTATGCAGGTACCGCCCTCCACGACTACCTTGAGGGGGTATCAAAGGGGAAAATAAAGACATCCCAGAAGCCACAGTATGTGGATCTGATACCCAAAAAATTCAAAGGGAAAGTAGAGGAGCTTCTCTCCAGAATAGATGACCGCGGCGTACTCAAGGAACTTTTGCCCAGGCTTGGTATCGCAGGCATCATGGACCACAGGATAGAGGAGCTGAGCGGCGGCGAACTCCAGAGGGTAGCCCTTGCAGCATGCGTTGCAAAGGAGGCTGATTTCTATTTCATCGATGAGATAAGCCCCTACCTTGACATCTACCAGAGGATCAAGGCTGCCCAGCTTATCAGGGAGCTTGCAGAGAAAAAAGCCGTGATGGTCGTGGAGCACGACCTTGCGATACTGGACCTGCTCGCGGACGTGGTGCACATAGCCTACGGCACCCCGGGCGCTTTCGGTGTAATAACCCATCCCAAAGGAGTAAGGGTGGGCATAAACGAGTACCTTAAAGGGTTCCTGAAAGAGGAGAATGTAAGGATACGCACGGAAGCCATCGAATTCGAGGTGCATGCGCCCCAGCCGTCAAAGGAGATAGACTCACTTTTAAAGTTCGGGCGCTTCACGAAGAAGTACGAGAACGGGTTCGAGCTCGTGGCTGAAGGCGGAGAGATACGCAAAAGCGAGGTAACCGGCATAGTGGGTCCTAACGGCATAGGTAAATCCACGTTTGTAAAGATACTGGCAGGGGAGATACAACCAACAGAAGGGAGTATCGAAATGAATATCAAGGTATCCTACAAACCCCAGTACATCAAGGCTGAAGAACCTGTCCCTGTGGCTGAACTCCTGTGCTCCATCACAAAACAGTTCGATACGAGCTATTACCAGACCGAGATACTCAAACCACTACAACTGGAGAGGCTCCTTAACCAGAATGTGAACGACCTAAGCGGCGGGGAGCTGCAGAGGGTGGCGATAGCAGCCTGTCTCAGCCGCACTGCCGACCTGTACCTTCTGGATGAGCCGTCAGCCCATCTTGACGTGGAACAGCGCGTGCTTGCTACCAAGGTTATTCGGCGGTTTGCTGAGAATAACAAGGTGACAGCCATGGTTGTGGACCACGACATATACATGATAGATATGCTGAGCGATAGGCTCCTCGTTTTTGAAGGGAAACCCATGGTGAGAGGCGAGGTCCATGGTCCGTTCAATATGCGCGAGGGCATGAACAGGTTCCTCAAGAACATCGGAATCACATTCAGGCGCGATGAGGAGACGAAAAGACCCAGGGTCAATAAGCCTGATTCCCGCCTGGACCGGGCGCAGAAGGCTGAAGGGGAGTATTACTACAGCAGATAAAAGCCGGGGATAAAAGTCAGAGAAAAATATATTAGTCCAGAGGTTATTATCTAACCTGAGATGAGACGGTACACAGGCGCTTTAGTCATAGCTATCTGGCTCGTAAGCCAGGCACCAGCCGCTGCTTTCAGCCCGAGCGATATAGAGTGGTCTGCTGCTGTGACAGGCACGCTCCATAAAGGCGAATCTATGATCGACGGGGATTATACTGTTAAAGCGGTGCAGTTCCCTTCAGCCGTGCAGGGGAGGCAGGATATCCAGGGGAACTGGCTGCCTGAGGACAATGTTGATCCCATGGTCTACCTTGAGGTCTATAAAAAGGGTACCCTGATAAAAGAGCTTATAATGACCCCGCAAAGCGAGACCTACTACGACCCTGATTACGAGGCAAAGATATACGCAACAGGCTTTATATCGTCAAGCGCCAAGGAATGGATATTCCAGTACTACAATCCCTGGGCAACAGTAGCTATTGAGACAAGGGCAAAACCTAAACTCGATGTTGCGGTATCGACAGACAAATCGGCATATGCCTCGTATGACGACAGGGTCATGACCGCCACAGTCACAGTAACAAATAACGGCGGGGCAGTTGTTAAAAACATCGATGTCAACCTCAACATAGGCGAACTGAAGCTTGAAGGAGGCAGTACTGACCAGATTCATAAGAACTTCTATAAATTAGATAAAGGAACGAGCCAGAGCTTTAGCGTCATACTGTCAGTACCCGGGCTAACCAGTCAGAAATCCTATCCTCTGAGCGCGGATGCCAGGGGTTACGATGTCAAGGACCTCGAATACAAAGGGTCTGCAAACTCCTCTATAACTGTCTCACCGAAACCTGCGCTGCCGCCTCGGATTACTATAAGCAAATCAGTAAAAAATAGTATTTATCTCAAAGATTCCGCATTTGTAAAGATTGTTGTGGCAAACGGCGGGACATACGATGTATCTAATCTCACTATCAAGGATAGCATGAATGAAAAGTTTGGGTTAATGAAAAATGAATCTTTACAGTGGGATGATATTCCTATGCTTAAACCCGGACAGGAATGGGTCAGAAGCTACGAGATTAAACCTCTTGAAGCCAGCCTCAGTGGTTTTACCATACCTGCGGCTACTGTCAGTTTCACGTATAAAAATATAAACGCAAGCGCATCTTCCCAGACTACCAATGTCATTGTAAACGGTCCAAAGATTATCCTTAACAAAACTGTGAACAGAGCCAGAGTGAATATAAGTGAAGATGTTACTGTCACTGTAAGCATCAATAATGTCGGGAACATGGGTACAAAAGCCGAAGTGAGGGATTTGCTGCCTGAAGGGGCAAGTCTTGTAAGTGGTCCGATATCCCTTGCATCTACATATCTGGATTATAATAAGCCCCAGGGATTCAGCTATACTATCAGAATGAACACCGAAGGACAGATCCAGTTGCCCGCTGCCTTAGCAAATTATACCGATGTTGAGTTCAGGGGCGTCGGGCGTGCGGTTAAAAGCTCAGAGACGCCTGTTGTAACAGTTATCGATCCGAGCAAGATTCCCCCCCCTCTTCCGACAGTAATAACTCCAACCCAGGCTCCAGGACAGGAGACCGCCCAGGCTACAGCGCCGGCAAACACGCCTGAGCCCACGCCCACACCGATAGCGTCGGGCTTTGATATCGCTGTGGCTGCCTTTGCGCTGGTCGCAGCGGCGGTCTACGGCAGAAGATGAACAATGGATTCTGTTGAATTGCTGCTCTAATATCGAATCACACCTTTTTCACAAATCTGTATATATCTTTAGAACAGAACATACTTCTAATAGAACAGGGCTGAGCTTGGGATTAATATAATTCAAATCTCATGCGCTATCATGGACATCAGCCTTTTACAGGTATGAACTCAATTATCCTTACTCACGGTGACTGCGACGGTATATGCTCAGGCGCCATAGTTAAGAAAGCTTTTGAGCAATCCGAGGTATTTTTCACAAGCCCGGTGAGCCTGTATAACGATTTGAACAACCTTTCCGGGGGCATACGACAACATCGTCATCTGCGATATTGCTATAGATGAGAAGACATACCCTGAACTTCATAAAAAATTGAGCGGACTTGCAGAGGACTCGAACTTAATTTATTTAGATCACCATCCGCTATCCGAAAGAAGGTACACCGGGGACTGGTTTTACCACAGCGAATGTTCAACTTCGGAGATGGCGTACCGTGTTTTTGCAAGGAGACTGAGCCGCGATATGAGGCGCGTGGCAATATACGGCGCTATCGGTGAGTTTGCAGAGACTGCGGTTATAAAGAAGTGGGAGCGTGACTGGGATAAAAGGACTATCTACTTCTTTGCAGGTACGCTTATCCAGGGAGTAATCGAGGCAGGCAGGAACTACGACTATAAGAGGACTATATTGGACGCGCTATCAGAGGATATACCGCCGCCTGAGATAGACGGGCTTCTGGAATCCGCCATCATTGCCTCAAGGAAAGAAGAGCATATTATGGCTCTTGTGAGGGAAAAGGTGGTCAGGCTGAGGAACCTCTCATATGTTATAGATATTAACGGGTATATGTCAAAAGCTGCGATATATGCCGCATCGTACGGGAATTCCTGCGTTGGGGTATCCTGCGAGTACAGACCGCACAAGCACGTCTACGACCTGAGTATCCGCCCCAGGGATTGTGAGGTTGATTTAAACTCTCTCCTGCGCTGCGTGGCTGTTTCCCATGGCGGGTCGGGCGGAGGACACCACTTTGCAGGAGGCGCGCGCATCCCGAGAAAGCACCTGGAAGCATTTTTATATGACTTTGACGATGCTTTGGGCGCATGAAAACCTTTACGAAAGAAATAATATTCGCGGGACGCTCGAACGTGGGCAAATCCACGCTCATCACCGCGCTCACAGGCAAGAAGCTCCCGGCTGGTAAGCGTCCGGGCGTGACAAGAAAGCCGCTGCATATTACTTACCAGGGCTTCCAGGTCACGGACATGCCCGGGTTCGGGTTCATGAGCGGCGTGCCTGAGGCGGGACAGGAGGCTATAAAGGACAATATCGTTCATTACATAGAGGATAATGCCGGGAATATCGCTCTTGCTGTGATGGTCGTTAATGCAACATCGTTTGCAGAGATCGTTGACAGGTGGAGGGAAAGGGGCGAGATACCTGTGGAGGTAGAACTCTTCGAGTTCCTGCATGAGATGAACATCGATGTGATCGTGGCTGCGAATAAGATGGACAAAGTCGCGGACATCGATAAGACGCTTGACGGGATAGCGGAGCGCCTTGGCATGATGCCGCCGTGGAGGCAGTGGCTGGATGTAATAGTGCCTGTGAGCGCAAAGAAAGGGGATGTTAGAGGACTGAAAGAGCTGATCCGGAAAAAACTGGAAGGCAAGAAAAAAGTTTAATTTAAAGCAAATGCTGTACTTGCTCCGCTGCTCTTTTTCCAGAGGATATGGCGGCTGACATCCCATATGGCATGAGATGGTGACTATCCACATGAGTATAGTCACCAGCCAAAAAAACGCGCTGTGACGGATGTATTTTTTCTATATCCCAAGCACCATAACTTTCCTCCGAAATAATCGGGCTAATCATATCCCAATGATGGTGGTCGGCAAATTTTATTTGTTCCCCCCTAAAATTACCAAAACCCAAAGCATCAAGAGTTTGCAAGGCAATTTTCACCATTTCTTTTGCATGAAATTTACGCACAGGTACAGATTTAATTCCCATGAAGTAAAAGTATAACAATACAAGACCATCAACAGCCGTTTTCTGCCGCACAACAGTACTGGTAGCAAGATCCGGGGTAGCAATGTACGAAAACTCAGGAATTAGGTTTCCCGGTATTGCTAAAACGCACAGGCTTCCTGTGCCGTAACGAATTCCATCCAAAAAAAGTCTGCTGGGGCTTTCTGCACGGGCGATAACGCGAGATGCTTCATGGGCTGGTATCGAGCAAATAACGGCCTTTGCAGAAAGGTGTGTAATCTGCCCCCCTTCATTGACAGTAACAACAACATTTCGTCCTTGATCATCGATACTAAGTACCCGCACCCCACAACGAAGCCGCGATGATATACCTTCAATCAAACCAGCAATCAACGCTCCATTGCCGGTCTCATAATGTCCCATCTGAAATACTTGAAATGCATCAAGCCTCCTTTGAGGAATATATTCACCTATCTCACCAGGGTGAATCAACTGAAAAAAAGCATTTAACAACTCGTACGATGACGGCGAAAGGTCGAATATATCATATGCACATCCATTGACAAAAGCAGTAATCTCTTCGATCTCATTGTTACGGAAATCAATTTTTTCAAGACACTCCACAACACTTTCGCCAAACCAAGTGCGTCCTTTCGAACAGACTCCAATCATGCCATATTCTTCGATCAGTGGTGGTGGAGCGATTCCGATCGGCAAGGATGTCGGTTCAATAGCAAAAACCGCTCCGATTTCATAGCTTACTCCCATTTTTTCACGGGTAAGTACGCGCCCTCCGGCGTTCGTTTTTTGTTCAAGCACGATAATATCTTTATCACGCAATGCGTATGCCGCGTAAAGCCCTGCCAGTCCGGCGCCGACAATTATTACATCCTTGCACTGGTCTTGAAAGCTTTCCATTTGATCCCCTGCTAATAATACAAATTAAATGTGTGATATTCACCCGAATTGATATCATCAATATCCATGGCAATAATAATTCTGTTTGACCCTATGGCAGAAAAAGCAGTTGAAAGCTGTTTGGATCCTATTTTAGATATAAAGTCGGAAGCATGGTAAGGAATCATATGTGCCGAAGCGCCAGCTTTATCTGTGGAAAAGCCAAAACTAACTCGGTGGCAGTGCTCTGCTAACATCGTCACTTTTTCTCCAACTATATCTCGCAGCATTGCGTGATGTTCGCGAATCTCATAATCGTGCATTACAGGATAGACCTTTAAAGCCGATGCTCCAGAAAAAACGAAATCAAACCCGAAAAGGAATCCTTTGTGAATCTTAAGGCGGCGGGCATCGGGTGAAATACCTGCAAAGCCAAGAGCACGTGTTTCCATAGCCGGGTAATCTCCCACAATGTGCCAGAGTTTGATTCTCGATGAGTCAATATCCGGTCTCAGGTCGATGCCGACTACGTTATAACGCACTTTTTCGAATAGAAAATCTGTTCCTATTACCTCATGATACAGTGAACGATCTATGGGAGCAATTTCCGCATAATGCTCTAAAAAGGCAACAATTTTGGGGTTAAGACCGGATCCTCCACTATTCTTGTACCAGAGGTTGAACCGCAATGGATGCACGGTGTCGCCACATACTTTACAGGTGCATTCCAAATGAGCTTCGGGTGAAGCCTTCAATAGATCCAGAAACGGAATACAAAGCGGTGTTGCTTTGGATGCAAAGGATGTCAAATGCCTGCGGAATTTTCTTATTTGCACATTGGCTGATTGCATAACTAAAGAATTATCCTTTTATTAGATGGCGCGAGGTGGCATTTTGGTTTGATGCGGACAGTCTAGCGGGGCTTCATATATAGTACCGTAACAAGCAAGAGAATCTCTGAAACACCATCCTTTCACATATATACATCTTGCAAAATCGGTACAATTGTAACATTCAGAATTTTGAAAAAGTTCTCGTGAGGGATAATTGAATTGATGTATAGCAGCGGAATTCCATACGCCCATAACTCCGTCTTCGAAAACATTCCCTACTATGTAAGCTGGCTCATTTGGCGTTTGTTCGCATAAGGTAACTGCGCCATCTGGCTTTACTAACATTTTGGTGCGCCCTCCTGAACAAATCGGTCGCTTTGCCCAGATATCCGGTGCAAGATTCCTGGGTCCGCCAATCGTAATATCCTTTTGCATAAAGACAAAAATATCCTGAAATTCTTCCTTGATCTGCCTCTCCAGATCTATAAGGCGTTTTTTCTGTTCCAAGGTCAGGAAAAGCTTGTCATTATGCCGGTACAAGCCCCGGCTGTACTGCACAAAATGAAACTCGTTTACACCAATCGGCGCAAGACGCCTGACCAGTTCCAGTGGAGCATCAGCATTATATGAAGTCAGCACCGCTTTTACTCTTGGACTGATTCCGGCTTTGATCAGATTTCGCAGGGTGGCTTCAGCTTTGGAAAGATAGTTCTTATGTCGGGACAGGAAAGAAGCGAGTTCATTATCAGGGCTGTCCAGAGATACCTGCATCGGACGCAGCGCCCAGTGGGGCATGTTTTTATTGCCTATGTTCAAGTCAGCCATCCGCTGCGCTTGCCTCGGCGAAATATAGCTCTTTGTGGAAACAAAAAATGAGAATTTCCGTTTGTCTAACTCCTCCATAATTTCCAAGGCATCCTGGCGGCAAAAAATATCAGCGCCACCAATATCGACCAGTGTAATTTCATTTTCTGCAATTTCATCCAAAATGGGGATCCACTCATCCAGACTACGCTCCGCGCACGGCTCACGTTCAGCATAACAGTAAATACAGTCGCATTGGCATCGGTTGGTAAAGCTAATGGCGATGGTGATAGGACGCAGCATTCTGTGTGGTGTCATTGTGTAGTTAGCAAAGTCTGGAATCAGGTTTTCCATGGGCTTATCAAAGGAAAGGGATCGCGGTCCTTCCAATGAAAAAAAGCCATCCAGACGGGCGAGTTCAGTAGTAATCTGCTCAATTTCTTCAGCACTTTGTCTGTCGGAAACATTTATTATCCCCTGTGCAGCTGTTTTTATCTCTGCCCAGGTATTCTTTCCATCAAAAAGAAGAATAAATATCGATTCAAAAGGTGAAAGCACACGTGTAACTTGTTTTTGCAAGGAATGCAAATATATCACCATGCAATTGCCATCATTCCTGAAACGCCAATTTTCCGATATCCTCGGCTTATCCGTATCTGAAAATACCATTTTCCTCCTAATTACTTGTCTTCTATCCCGCCACTATTCCTGAAAATACTCCTTTCAAGCTCTCCCAAAACGAATAAAATCAATTACCAGTTTTGGGAGAGCTTGTCTTCCAGTGTTAAACTGACACGTGAAGGGAGCATGTTCTGATTACCAGTGCCAGCCGTTTGCACACCCTTCGCAGCCAACTATAGCTGCCTTATGAGCCTCTGCTACGGCTTCCTTCAAAACCTTCGCATCGACCTTAACGTTCTTGTCCTTAAGCGCTTTCTGAAGGGCAGAGATCCCCTTATCTACATTCTTCTCTTCGCTCATCGTTTTCACCTCCTTAAACATTGTATGGAATGTTTAATTTATTCCGCCGTCTATTCTTATAAGATTGATAATATATATACTTTGTCTTAGACTCTCATTGCATCTTTTCATTATGGAATCCGTTACAGTGCCTTCCTTTGCTCCCTTCCTGTGCACTGCGACCTTCGCCAATATATCTAGATTATGGAATATCTGGTTTTCATTAAAACTCATGATAAAAATCATCTACTGATTGAAAAGATATTATCTAATGGTGATGGTTTTTGTTTAATGACACCGAGACCTTCAACCTATCATGCAGGCTTGAGCTATGAAAAAGCCGGAATGTTTGCAGGTGCAAGTTACGAAGCAGTCCGTGAATGGTATCAGAAAGGAAAGGAACTTTTTGAGGAATCAACAGGGAAAAAGAGAAGAGGTGCTGTTGATCTTGATGATGAGAAAGTATTGGCTGTATGGGTATCATTTGGAAGAAGCGGTTTGGAAGCAAAAGCATTTCTCAAGAAAGTTGAAGGCCTCTCATAACGAGGTCAAAAGTTTTATGTGCCCCTGGGACATATTATCTGTAAGCATGAGTGGGTAAGCCCTGGTATGCAGGTGCAAAACTATGCTATCCTGCAAAGGTGATCAGCGGGGATAAATTAATCCAGAAATGGTTGGCAGGTGCGTGTTCGCGCCGGGGTGGTGGACATGACACGAACGGGGGGTAATATGAATGGATGGAAACTTGTTCTCATAGTTGCAGCTTTAATTATCTTAGCAAGCGGTATCTATAACGATAACATTCCTGACAATCCTGACAGGCAGGGCGACGGATGTAAAGGTACTGGCAGCGATAGCATATGTAACCCTGCCAGTTCTTTGCCAGTCTCCCTGAGCGAATATATACCGGTCATGAAAGACCCAAAACCGACTAAGACTCCGAAAAATAAAAAAACCCCGAAACCAACAGATACTCCTGAACCCACAACAACCCCGGAGACGACAGTGACACCGGAACCGAAGAAAACCTTAACTCCAGTTCCAGCAACCCCTGAGCCAACCCAGTGGATTACCCCGACGCCTGTACCAACTTCACTGGCTAAGCCGACCCCGACACCTGCTTTAATAAAAACCCCTGCACCTGCCTTGACTCAGACGATTGTACCTGCTAAGACACCTCAACCCACAAAAACACCGCAGGTTACAAATATTCCGGAACCAACTGCGACTGCGCTGGCGAATCCTGCCGTCACGCCAGTCGTTACGTTAGCCTTTACGCCAACGCCGGAACCGACTGATACTCCAGTTCCGGCTCAGGTATCAACACCAGCGCCTTCTCCAGAGGTATCAACCGGTCTGACGGTATATCCCGGGTCGCAGGCTGTCAACAGTACGGTGGATATAAACTATAACGTTTCAGGTGCAGGGAATATAAGCTTTCTTATAACATACCCGAACGGCACTGTTGCAGAATTGCTCAATACCAGTATATCCACAGCATCCTTCTTTGATACAGTGCAATTTAAGATACCACAGTTTGGCGAATATACTGCTAAAATAATAGCCAGCAGCCCTGCGGGTAATACCTCTTCCAACTCAACCATATTCTATGGCATGGAAGTAATAACAACTTCAACCAAGATACCGGCTGGAAGTGAAATCCCTCTGATAATCCATAAGGACATGGTGCTTGAGGCTGCTGCTAATGATACAGCAGACGGGAATGTAAAACTTACAGCGAAGATCGCTCCCTCGAACATCTGTGTGGGTGCAGGCGCGATCGCTCCTGTAAAGGCAATCAAGTACATTATGATAGATACAGCAGCGGCTGACCATATATCCAACGTAACCCTGAAAATTAATTACTCCTCCGGGGATATAAGCGGTCTGGATGAGAGTACGCTTAGCCTGTATTACTGGGATAATGCGAGTAATGCCTGGTACAGGATAAGGGATTACACAGGAAAGGAGATACCCGGAGGTCTTTATGTATACGATGCAGGAGTGGATACTGCTGTCAAATACGTATGGGCCAAACTTGACCACTTCGGCGTTTTCGCACTCGGGGGAACATCTCCCGGCGCAGGTAGCACCGGCATACCCTCAGGCACGTCTTCACCCTCAGGCGGGGAGGAGAGCAGTCCCTCATCTGGTGGAGGGGGAAGCAGCTCTTCGGGAGGCGGTGGAGGCGGTACATCAGGCGAGGACTATAAGAATATAGAGAAAATTGAGAAGTACGAGAAGACCTTATACAGGGATATAAGTACAAGCTATCAGTTCTCCCAGAATGGAGTTGTAGATTCGGTTAATATCACAGGCAACGTCAACATGGATTCGGTGAACGTCATTGTGGAGGTGCTGCGGGACATCTCATCGTTCGCGGACGCACAGGCTCCCGGTCTGGTATACAGGAACGTCAACATCTGGGTGGGTACAAGCGGTTTCGCTACGCCGCGCAATATCAAAGAGGCGACGATCACGTTCAGGGTGAACAGGACCTGGCTGGACAGCAATAACATAAGCGACGTGGTGCTGTACCGCTACACGGACGGGGAATGGGTGGCGCTTCCTACTATGAACCCGCATAAGAAGGAAGTAACGGGTGATTATGCTGTATACCGTGCCACTACGGACCATTTTTCACCGTTCGCTGTAGCTGGAGTAAAAGAAGATGCATCTGCCCAGTCCACACGGCAATCCTCTGCTCAAAAGCAATCCCAGAAGTCTGCTGCTACTGCAAAGGCAACATCCACTAAAAAGGCTCAATCCCGGTCCGAGGACTGGGGAGCGGCTATGACAGTGGCTCTTGTGGGCATAGTGGCGGCTGCACTGGTGTTCATCAGAAAAAAGATGATGTAATCCGCATTCCGCACATGCAGAAATAAATTGGATTAAACAACGAACTGATACGAACTCGTACGAACTCTATGATAAGCTGGCTTGAGTTTGTTTAAACCTGTTACATTTTTGTAACAGTGAGTTCGTTGTGAGTTCGTACGAGTTCGTTGTTTTTAATCTAAATCTGTATTGGTAGGATTTAGTTCTCTTCCTGTAAAGACTACTGCGCGACCAGTCCGCCGTCAACGACCATCGGATGACCTGTGACGAACGAGGCAGCATCAGAGCACAACCACACTACAGCCTCGGCTATCTCTTCCGGCGTGCCCATCCTTCCCACTGGTTCCATAGCTGTAAACTGCGCCTCAGTCTCTGCCCTGCCGCCGGTTACCCGCTCTACCATCGGCGTTCTGATAACCCCGGGGCATACGGCGTTGATGCGTATCCCTTTAGTCGCATACTCCAGCGCTGCTGTGCGAGTGAGCTGTATTACTCCGCCCTTGGATGCACAGTAGGCTGGCAATCCCCGGAAACCGACCAGCCCGGCTACGGATGCCATATTTACGATAGCCCCGCCGCCCTGCTTCAACATCTGGGGGATTTCGTACCTCATGCAAAGCCATACGCCTTTCAGGTTGGTGTTTATAGTACGGTCCCAGTTCTCCTCGGTGCAATCTACCGTGGATGCCATAATACCTTCTATGCCTGCATTATTGCATGCGCAGTCAAGCCTGCCGTAGGTACTGATCGCACAGTCGACCATCGCCCTGATATCATCAGTTTTTGATACATCCGTTTTGATAAAGATGGCATCACCGTCTTTCCTCTTTATTATCCTCACTACTTCTTCTCCTTTCTCCACCAGTACATCTGCCACCACGACCTTTGCTCCTTCCCTGGCAAATGCCAGCGCGCAAGCCCTGCCAATCCCCGAACTGCCGCCCGTTACCAGGGCAACCCTGCCCTTTAATTCTTCTGGCATTTTGACCACTCCTCTGTATTATAAATATATTCACACTTGATACGCTGCTCACTATTTTCCATATGTTACCCCCTAATTCAAATGTCTGATGCCAAAAGGATTTATAATTTTCCCATAACTTCGATCTTTTGTACACCCGGAATTACAATCATTTTATTCGAATGCAATTTTCCGCCGCTTATCTGGATCATCAAATTTAACCTCTTTCGGGTCAAAATGTTCCGGGTCAAACGCTCCGCCAACCCATTCCAGCATCTCCTCATATTCATCGTGTTCGGGGTTTTTTATAATTTCCAGAAAATTTTCATACCCTCCAACTCCACCGCAATCTTCAGGTGGACATGCTCTTTTTCCTTTGATGCATACAGGATAAGTAACATTTTTCTCTCTGGGAAGTATCTTTTCCAATTGTATTTTGTGTTCCCAACCATCACCGAAATCGTACATATAATCTGCCGATGGATTTTCCATGGTAAAATAATCGGCAATTTTTTGGTTCCAGTCTATAAGAATTTTTCTGCCCAGTTCATCATCAGGAAGCCCTATATTCACTATCGAACCTGTCACTGGATTAAGAATTTCGAATTCATGAAGATGGTAATCCGACCAGCCCATCGCGTCCTGGATTGCAACGTGCAAATCCCAGAATGTATATGTTTCAGGAACCTGGATGCGGCGCCAGATTGGCGGTTTAATGCCCTGTAGAGTGATCTTGAATTGATATACTTGATTGAATTTCTTTTTCAAGGTAAATCCTCAATAAAGATATTTATCATGCCTTTGAGCAACATCAGATTTATCACCGCTACCGATACCGATTATACTCGATAATTCCTTCTTTTGGGACTTTATAAGACCAACTTCTTCGTAAACATCGGGAACTGCTTCAGCTATAATATTTATAACGATTAACCTATCTTCAGATAAACATTATCCTAAATATCACTTACCTTTTTAACCTCTGCCCATTATTATAACCCCTCATGCACAAACCCGAACTCCTTGCGCCAGCCGGCAGCAAAGAAGCGCTTATCGCAGCAGTCGAGAACGGAGCCGACGCTGTGTACTCAGGAGGAACTTCTTTTAGCGCACGCCAGTACGCCTCCAACTTTACTGATGAAGAGCTTGAACGGGCGATAGACTATGCTCATATGCGGGGTGTTAAGGCATACGTAACTGTGAATACGCTGGTCAAAGACTCAGAGCTTGAGGATGCCTGCAAATACCTTCAATTCCTTTGCAACGCAGGCGCAGATGCCGTCATTGTGCAGGACATGGGCATCCTCCGGCTCATGCGCGAGCAGCTTCCCGAGCTTCCGGTGCATGCCAGCACCCAGATGACGCTCCACAGTGTAGAGGGTGTTAAGTTCCTCAAGGAGATGGGCGTAAAGCGCGTGGTGCTTGCGCGCGAGCTGTCGCTGGAGGAGATGCGGAGAATAAAATCCGAAACTGCCGTAGAGATTGAGGCATTCATCCACGGCGCTCTGTGCTTCTCCTACTCAGGACAGTGCCTTTTGAGCAGCATGATAGGCGGCAGGAGCGGCAACCGCGGATACTGCGCCCAGCCGTGCAGGAAAAAATACAGGCTCAGCGAGATGGAGGGCTATCTTCTCAGCCCCAGGGACCTTAACATGAGCGAACATATCGGCGCTCTGGTAGATGCAGGGATAGATTCTTTCAAAATAGAGGGGCGGATGAAGCGCCCTGAGTACGTGGCAGGGGTTGTGAGGGTTTACCGGAGCCTCATTGACAGGTATCTTGAATCGCCCGGAAGCTTCCGTGTACTAAAAGAGGAAAAGCACATGCTGCGCCAGTTGTTCAACCGCGGATTCACTACAGGCTATTTCTCTGGCAACCCCGGCAGCGAGCTGATGAGCCGCAGGTATCCTCACAACCGCGGAACAGAACTCGGCAGGGTGATAGACTATGAGCCGCGGAAAAAAATGGTATCGGTAGCCCTGAAAGCACCGCTGCGGATCGGGGACGGGATCGGCATAGGGGAGAGCGGGATAATTATCAGAACTATGTATGCCGACAGCCAGAGGATAAATGCGGCAGTCCCGGGCTCCACAGTTAAAATACCGCTGGGCGATGATATCAGTAGAGGTGATTTCAGTAGAGGCGATATAGTTTTCAAGACCTACGACAGCCGGCTTATGGCATCACTTGAAACAAAAGTTACCAAAAAAATCCCGATAAGGATGGCGATCAAAGCCCGCATTGGTGAACCTGTCGAACTCTCTATCAATGACGGTGAGAACGAGGTTGCAGTTCAGGGGATGAGCGCATTCAAGGCAAAGAATAAGCCGCTCTCCAGAAAAATGATAGCCGACCAGCTTAAAAAGCTTGGTAACACTGTTTTTGAAGCGCATGAAGTCGAGTTTGAAACTGATGACAATATTTTCATTCCCGTTTCCGAGCTTAACTCTCTGCGCAGGGATGCTGTCAGCCAGCTTGAGAACAGGCGCGCGCAGAAATGGAAGCGCAGGTGCAGCAAGCCTGTCATCCCTGAGAAATCTCTTGAGAGGAAAAATCCGGAATCAAGACCTATCTTATCTGTGAACACAGGCTCCATCGAATGCCTTGAAGCTGCGATCGACAGCGGTGCTGATGTTGTTTATATTGGTAACGAACCGCAGATGAACGCAGATGAACGCAGATTTCCTGACAAGGAGAATCTCAGTTACGCAATTGAATACGGAAAGGATAAGGGAGTAAGCGTGCTTATCAGTACGCCCAGAATATCAAAAGAGTCCGGGCATTTGAGCATGGAGCTGGACTCTGACGGTTTTCTTGTTGCAAACCTCGGGGTTTTATATTCCCTTCAAAGGCTTGATGCCAGGAAGATAATAGTTGATTATCCGCTCAATATTTTCAACAGGCTGGCGATGAAGTATTTTTTGAATTACAGCCAGAGAGTAACTCTATCGCCCGAACTCACATTGAACGAAATAAAGAACCTGGCTGCCTCTGGTCCGGTTGAATGCATCGTACACGGTCTTTTCCCTCTGATGGTCTCAGAGCACGGTCTTGTTCGCGGTCTCTTTCCCGGCGATAGACTCCAAGATGTCTGCCTGAAGGATGAAAAAGGATTTGCCTTTCCGGTCAGAACAGATATTCAGGGGAGAACCTATATCATGAACTCCCGCGAGCTATGCATGCTTGAATACGTCCCGGACCTCATTGATGCAGACGTTAACTGCCTGCGTATAGAGGCGAAAACATACGATAAAAAGACCGCTGGAGAAATAACGCGGGCATATAGGGAAGCAATCGATAACAGTATTTGCGGCAAGAAGACGGATAAGCAATGCAATGATTCTGGCGAATATACAACAGGTCACTACTTCAGAGGAGTATTATGAAGATATTCTTTGCAGGTTCAATAAGAGGCGGAAGACAGCTCATTCCCACGTACAGGCATATTATCGGCTTCCTGAAATCCCAGGGTTACGTAATCATAAGCGAGCATGTTGCGGCACAGGGTCTTGAGGAGACGGAGGCTAAATTATTAGAGCAGGAAATTTTTGAGAAGGATACGCGCTGGATAAAAGAGAGCGACCGCGTGGTAGCTGAGGTAACTGTCCCATCAACGGGCGTGGGGTATGAGGTATGCTATGCCGTAGCGCATAAGAAGCCCGTGCTGTGCGTATACGAAGAAGGAGCTAAAGTCTCAGCCATGGTGCTGGGGAATACAAGCAGATACGTGACCGTAAGATCGTATTCTGATGAGAAACAGCTTGAAAAAATACTGCTGGATTTTCCGGGAAAATGAAAAAACAGGTGATGTGAAAACTCACATCACGTTAAGTTCTTGACTTACTGGCCTTCCATGAACGGGCTCTTAACACCTGTTAAGACAGCCATCACGCGCACTCTGCCTGTGAGCTGGTCATCGACCTTTGCGCCCCAGATAACTCTCTTTGTATTGGGGACCTTATCCATGATCAATTCGCCTGTGATCGCGACCTCTTCGAGCGTCATGTCTTCTCCACCCACGATGTGTATGAGCACACCGTATGTGGCTGACATATCCGAGATGTCAAGCAGTGGTACTGCAAGCGCCTGGGAGACAGCTTTTGTTACTCTCTCCTCTCCGTCACCCTCTCCAATACCGATGGATGAGATGCCGCCGCGCTCCATGACCGCGCGCAGGTCTGCGTAGTCCAGGTTGATAAGGCTTGGCTGTGTGATCGTTTCTGTGATGTTCTTCACGAAGGCTCCTACCAGTGCGTTTGCCACTGCGAGCGCTTCCTTCAGCGGGAGGTTGCCTGCTACTTCCCTTAACTTTGAGTTATCGATCACGATAGTTGAGTCACAGCTCTCTGTGAGCGCCTGAATTGCCTCTCTTGCTTTCTCTCTCCTGAACTGCTCGATCTTGAACGGGATCGTAACGCATGCGATCGTAAGCGCACCGAGTTCCCTTGTCACTTCGGCGACTACGGGGATTGCTCCCGTGCCTGTTCCTCCGCCCAGTCCGGCTACGAGGAAGACAAGGTTGGTTCCTTCCAGATCAGTTTTTATTTCTGCAATGTTCTCTTTGGTTGCCTGGGCACCCATTTCAGGGTATCCGCCGCATCCATGTCCCTTGCATAACTTTTCACCGAGCAAGATCAACTTATCAGCTTTGCTCATTGTACTAAGATGATTTACATCAGTGTTAGCTGCGATTATTCTGCCGCCTGCCATTCCTTTTTCTGCTATCCAAGTCGTTATATTGCATCCTGCACCACCAAGCCCGACTACGGCCACAGATGGTTTTGAAGTCTTTACAAGCTCTGCTAACTTTTCGTTAACCATATTATAGCCTCCTTGACTAAAATTGTGGCTAGCATATTTACACTCTTTAAGTATATAGATATTATTGATGGGCGGTGGAAAACTAGCTATTCCGTCAATAAACCATTGGATTTTGGATAAGTTCTAACTTGGCAATGCCTATAAACTCAAGGGGTTTGATATCAGAGTTGTAGTTCTTGCATACGAAGATAATTCAATCTTCCATTCTTGTGAGAGGCAGATACTTGGAATCAGAGATTACACTCTGAATAGAGTGCTAATATCCTATTTGAAAGGAGTTCGCATTGCAAACGATTGCTACCAGCTTCTCTCTTTTCGCTTCGACAGCAAGAACACTATACCCAGTGCTGAAATTATGGGCAGAGCAACAGTGGGGAATTCTGGTATCAAAACATTTAGTACTACATCCAAGTAATTAGCTGTCTTTTTAATCGTTATTGGACCCAATTTTTTTTGCCAGTCAGCATTGACATCAAAGGTATACGCTCCAGTGGGTTTATTTGACGGTACAGTCACAGATAAATCAATCTGTTTGGTAGTTAGAGCCGGGACATCTCCAGAAGTTTCTGAAAAAACGTATGAGAAATCTGTTGGGCCATCTGAAGCATAAATGTTTGTAAATGTTTCTTTGGTTGTTCCGCCATTTGTCAAATTGACTTTATATGTTGCTATTCCTCCTGGTTGAACTTGGTTGTCGATGGGAACCACATCTATTGCCAGCGGGTCTGCGCCTGCGACTGCCGCCGTGGTTAGCAAAACTAACAGCACTACAATTAATCTATCCAGATATTTCATATAAGACCTCCTATATTATTAACTAATTTCAAAACCTCCAGTATTACTACCAACTGTTATCCAGTTCGTTGATCGTGCTGTTACTGAATATACTTTATATCCGGATACTCCCTGTGGAACTGTTATTGTCAGTGGAATCTCTTTTGATGATTTTGCATTTACTGAAACCTGCTTTCTGTAATTTGGCCAATCAGTCCAGCTGAAATCTAGATAATAGTCGCTGTATTCCTGCGGTATATCATCGTATGTGAGTTCAACGATGAAGTTATCATCGAAGTTCTGGGTACTTGTTAACTTCACCATAATATTTATTGAATTTCCAGAGCTTACGACAGCGTCGGTCGGGATTATATCAATGCCGATACCACCTTGAGGCGAAACAACGGTGTAAGTGGCTGTAGATTCTACAATATTATTGGCTGCATCCTTTGCTCTTATGGTTACAGTGTAGCTACCAGCGGCGGAGGCTGCGGTCATACTGCCGGTCCAGAATCCATTTGAATTTGTTAGTGGGCTACCGTCTGCTGTTACTTCCACTACACCTTTGTTATCAGAGGCGCTCACATTGATGTCTATAGTGGAGCCTGCGATGACGGTGGATGGGAAGAGAGAAATGGAATCGATTGTGGGCGGCATGGCATCTGGAGCTGCATCTGATATTTTTTCCACAATAAACGTCATTGTAACTCCATTTTCATGGCATCCACATGAAGGGCATCCACCTCTGGCTGACCATGATATTATGCCATTTACTTTATCGATATTGATGCCTGTTCCATAGTAGTCTGTTAACATTACCCAATCATGTTCATAAATATCTGTAGCAGGTAGGATTTCCGTTATCTTCCAATCTGGATTAGTTATTTTGATGTAGCCTTCAGAACCTGGATAATATCCAGTTCCACCTGCGATATCAGCAATAATTTTTACTTTTGTATCTGATATCTTGAATCTGGAAATTACTGATTTATCTGAATTTCTCAAACCAATACATGTTGTATATGTTGGCAAAGGTTCTGAATTTGGACTTGAATCAAGATCTGCTGAGGCGACCTGTCCAAGCGCGGCATTTTGCCCGAACAATACGACAGGATGGATTGAACCCCAAATATTTGTTATCTTTGCTTCAATATCGTCTACTGGGGACTGTGCTGGCGTGAGAGTGTATACTTTTACATTATCTACCCATCCTTTTCCTCCGCCACTTCCAAGATAGAGATACTTATAATCAGGCGCTTTATCTTTGAGTGTCTGACTGAACTGTTGATCAACATAATTTCCATTAACCCAGTAATCCACAGTACCTGCTTCCAGATTGACTCTCATCTTTAGGCTATACCAGTTCATTGTGTTGTAGTTGTTTAAGATAGATTCATTCGAACCATACGCTTTTCCATCTTTCCAGAATCCAAAGAGGTTATTCCAATCAACACCAGAACCTCCATAGGCTGTTGCCAATCCTATAGCTATATCTGTCCCATGACAACTATTGCTTGAAGATATATCACCACTAGGCATCATACTGGCTTCTACATAGAATTCTTTGGAAAGTGTAAGAGGATAACCCGTTTCAGCAGCCCAGCAACCAGATTGGGCGCCGTATATCTGTAATGAATTGCTGCCTTCACTGCTGTATTGGTTAGTAACTTTATTGTTAGTGGGATCGTTAATTATGTTATAATGGGGTTCCCAACCAGAACTTGGCCAGGTTCCTTGAGTGTAGCTCTCGAAGTTATCGGATAACAGGATTGTGCCGCCGCTGGGTGGTGGAATCGATCCGGCTGCTGCAGGCGACCAATCAAGATATTTCACATTCCCAGCAGTATTATCAGTCACTTGCACTTGATTGCTGCCGTCTGTATTCATCATCCAGATCGATTTTATTCCACTTCTTTCTGATATGAAAGCTATTTTGGAGCCATCAGACGACATTGCAGGATAAAAATCATTGGCTGGATCGCTAGTCAACTGAGTTAAACCTGTGCCGTCTACATTTATTGAATAAATGTCCCAGTTGCCATTCCTGTCAGATTGGAAAATTAACTTTTTGCTGTCTGGAGACCAATATTTATTTTGAGATCCTTCTAATGAATCATCTGATGAACTTGTGGTCAGTTGAGTTTTTCCTGTACCATCCGGGTTTATAATATAAATGTCCTTGTTCCCATTCTCTTGTGATACATAGGCGATCTTAGAACCATCCGGGGACCACGAAATATCCCTACAGAACGACATGCCAGAGGCTATTGTCATTTTTTGAGTTCCATCAATGTTCATTACATAAAGATCACTGGGTAAACCTGCATAACCAGCCATTGCATATACTATTTTCTTTGAATCCGGAGACCAATCTTTGGAACATTCCGTACCTTCACTTCCAAGGCTAAGTTGATTTGTTCCGTCAGAATTCATTAAATAAACGTGGAACCAGCCATTATAATTTGTGCGCTGTGAATTGAATAGAATCTTTGTTCCATCTGGTGACCATTGAGGATGATTCCCTGGCTCAGTCGTTAATTGAATTTGCTCACTTCCATCAGATTTCATACTCCATATCCTTTCAGAGCCACCTTCATTGTATTTTTCCCATGCAATCATGGTGCCATCAGATGAAAAATCAAGATGGCTATTAACTCCAACCGCATCAAAAGTCAATTGGCTCAAGCCACTTCCATCTGAATTAATTGACCAGATATTATCAGTTCCACTTTTATCCGAAACAAATGCTAATTTTCTAGCCCCGGAAGGTTTTTCGGTTACAGTCGCTGTCGCTTGTCCGCTTATCGAACCTGATGTTGCAGTAATCGTTATCGAACCCGTAGCCTTTGCCGTGAACACACCGTTCTGGTCGATGATGCCCATGCTCTCATCGCTACTGCTCCAGGTCACGTCTATGGGATTGCCGTTCTGGTCAGCGGCTGTGAAGGTCTGGGTTTCACCCTCGACAAGGGATGCAGAGGATGGGGAGACGATTATAGTTGTCAATGTTAACGGTTCGTAGTTAGCAATTACTGCATGAGGAGCATCCATTTTTACAGATATGGTATCTCCTGAAACAGAAGACCCGTCTACCGCCCAGTCTTTGAACATATAGCCCATAACCGATGGAGCATTTAAAGTTGTTAAGGTATCTTTATCATACCAACCAGCCCCAGAAATTATCACAAGATTTTCAGGGTTTGTGGTAAGATAGAGATAATTTTGTGTTTTGTATTCTGCATTATACGAGGTATCACTGGTAACTGTTATTGTTCTGGTAATCTGCGTATTGCCATCACTCCAGCGATTGAAAGTATACTGAATTCCAGTGTTACCTTTCAATTTTGGATAGACACTAATTGCGTGCTGTGAGTTCTGTTCCCAAAAGAATGACTTAGGAAGTTCAAAATAGTATACTTTATCTATCTGTATTGCACCGATTCGTGGAGAAAGGTCGAATGTAGACGTATAACCTTGGGCAGGTAATGGGGTTAAATCACAATTAACTATTACCTGCTGATTCTCATAAACGGTTATTGTTTTTGTGCATTCATAATAATTGGATTTTTTCAAAGTAATACTATATTCTCCAATTGGAATATTTGATATTGTTAGTGGTGCTATACCTCTTGTTAATGCTTCTGGATTCAGGTAAACTTCGGCCCCAGAGGGATTAGATGTTACATATAAAGACCCATAGGGAATAGTCAATGGATTGACAGTGATTATCCCAATAGCCTCTCCATTATTATATCCTTCTTTAGATACACTTGCTTTAAGGCCGAACATTTGTTGTGAGATGACATCTGGGGCAATATAGTCGCAATAGAATATACCACTTGCGTCCGTTTTTCCGCTAGTCGGAGAGCAGCTACCAGTATTGACGGAAACTAATACATTGGCGTCTGAAACTGGACTGCCTATGTAACTTACTGCGACTGCAACTCTAGTACTTGCACCAGAGGCAACCGGATCATTGCTCTCACTGAGTGAAATAGAAAGTTTAGGGGAATTTGGTAATGAATTGAGTCGATCCATCAACCACGATTTATCATCCCAGCCATATTGTTCCCATCCGGTAAAGTAATATGGACTTGATATTTGAATAGTAGAAACTCGGTTTCTAAACATATTTGAATGCATTTCGTTAAGATAGTCATAGTAAAAATTATTATATAAATTGGTCATTTTTACTATGAAACCATCCATCATTTCAGAATAACCTTTATAATAATAGTATCCTAAATAATATTGAATGTTAAACAATTCAAGATCTTGTTCAATTGATTTCTTATCAATACTTAATGAAGTTTTTTCATTTTTTAGATAAGTAGCCAGGTGCGATTGTAATGTTGCAGCTAATGAGATTTTTTGAACATTGTTATTTTTCTCCAAGAGATAATTATATGTTTCATATGAGAGGTAAAAAGGCTTTGCATATTTTGCCGCTAATCCGAGATTCGTATCAAAATAGGCTCCTAAACTAGTTAGAGCATAAGCCATTTCTACCTTATTATTATCAACAGCTTTCAAAGTACTGCTGATTCCATCATAGTATTTTTTGTTTATATCAATCATTTTTTCTTTTGCAATCTCATACCCTTCGACCAATGCCCGGTCATTTTCATTTAAGGCAACATACTTCCCTAATGCATCCATTCTTTCTTCCGCTTCAGCGTTAGCTAAAGCGTTGATGTAATACATCCTAACCACATCAGATTGAATTTCTAAACCAACTCCTGCGACACCTAAGATGGTTGAAACTTTTTCTAAATTTAGTTTGTAATTCTTCATTTTTACTACATCTTTCCAATACGGATATGGAAAATTTCCTAGAGATGTTTGAATTTCATTTGGTTTCAAAGTAATAAATTCATTTTTTCTAGTTAATATATCGATTAGTGGATCACGAAGTTCTAAAGGCACATCTGATTGCCCCAGAAATTCACTAAATTTATTCTGAAACAAACTATTCTCAGAAGGATTATCAAATACTCCCGGCTGAAGAGCAGTATCTAAGAAAACTTCTGACCACATCTGCTTTCTATGTTCAAAATCGTTCAGACCCTCAATTTCGCAACCCCATAAATGTTGTTGTTCAAACCCACAAGACCCTGGTAGAAGATTAATTCCAACGAAGATAAAACTTGTTTGGAACCAATCTGTCGTTTGTTCAGGTACTAAAATTGTGTACAATTTTCCAGTATTATCAATACCATCTTTTGGCAGAACATGGATTTGCTCAATTGAACCGTCGAGATGCGTATTTGTAACATCATTTTTAAACCTCGCCAAGCTCTGCGCATCGTATAAAATTTGTTCTCGAACCGGAGATAAAAGAGCATTACCATTTTTATCAACGATTTTAATGGCATTTATCTCGTTCTGTTGTAATGGTAGTTGGGAAATAGTTGAACCTGTAGATGAAGGATTTACTAGTATCGAGTATTCCATAATTGATTGGTCTTCCAGCCGCTCCAAGATTTTATACCATTCTTGCCAATTTTCATCCACTATTTTAACAACTCCACTAATCTGCGCTGAACCTGGAGAGAGCGATGCATGGCTGGCAGTTACTGTTATTGTAGAGGCTGTTTCTGTATATCCTTGTGCAGTCGTCTGCGGGGTCCATGTATTGGTATAAATACCATCATGCGCTACAGCATCACCATTTGACCCATCATCGAACAACTGCAGGAGACTATCTCCATTGCTGAAAGTCGCTGTAACGAGACTCGCTCCAGTCACTATATTCCCAAGATTGTCCTTTATTAATGCTCTCACCGGCGTTGCTGTGCCTTTTGTAACAGAAAAACCTTCTGCTGGTGATTGTATTGTAACTACAAGATTGGTAGCCAGCGGTGTTACAGTTAATAAATCATTCTGCCAGCCTGAATAACCATACTCTCCAGCCAGATGTGCCTTATGGATGCCCCAGATGACATCATAAAGCCCTGTTTCTGCATTAGCTGGAATAAAGAAATTTCGTTCATACCAGTCACGATTTGGCTTAATTGGTACATCAATATCATTTATCTCATCATACACAGGCTGACCACTCGGATTTCTCAAATTTGCTCCCAAAGTCACCTGCATGTTCTCAGAATTTGGATTATAGATATAGTAACGGAGTTTAACCGTATCTCCCGGTTTAGCTGTTGTAGGAGTAATTTCCCACTTTTCAAGCACTGGTTTAGAAATTACTTTTACAGGTATCTTATACACGTACCACCCTTGGAAGTCCGTCTCGTATCCCACATTTGGATTACGCACGTAGTTGCCTCCGCCAATCGGGAGAAAAGCTGTTCTATATCTTATGTACTGGTCGCCCTGGCCTGTTGCCTTGACAGTTATTCTAATTATGTTTGTTTCTACTGCACTATATTGCTCATAAGCATCAAGAAGTTCGTCCACACAGGTTCCTTGGGCATTATTGCTATACCAGCATCCCCATGTCCCTCTCTGCATTCGGTTAAACTGAGTCGGTGTGTAATCTCCAGCACTGGTTACAGTATATCCTGTTATCGTCAGACCGCCAGAAACTGTTAATGTAAAATAACCATGTGGGTCGGATGTGA
>JAPMTX010000086.1 GCA_026552855.1 Candidatus Methanoperedens sp.
ATCATTTTAGAACCGAACACGAGTTCCGACATATTATCCTCCTTTTACAATGATGAACGAGACAAGCGAAAGGAACGAGAGCATGAGCGAGATGGACAGCAGGTTGGGAAGCCGAAACAGCCTCCATTTAGCAGTCGAGGTCTCAACCAGAGCTATCAGCACACCGAGAATAGATATCTTGATTATAAACACTATCAGGGAAACTGCCAACCCTGCTGCGCTTAAATCAGAAGCGATACCCCACGGGAAGAAGATGTTAGCAAGAAGCGAAAAGACCAGCAACTGCTTTACCATTGCCCCGAGCTCCACGATCGCCAGCTGCTTTCCTGAATATTCAAGGATCATGGCTTCATGTATCATCGTGAGTTCAAGATGCGTGGCTGGATTATCCACGGGTATCCTTCCTGTCTCCGCGATGGCGATAATGAACAGAGCCACGAACGCGAGAAGCTGGTAGGGCGATACCGCATCAATGCCCATTGACGAAACCGCACCTGAGATGTAGCCGAGGTTCGTTGAGCCCACATTGAGGGCTATCGCGAATATGGAGAGCATCATTGCAGGCTCTGCCAGCGAGGCGATGAACATTTCCCTGCTCCCTCCCATCCCGCCGAAAGAACTTCCTGCGTCCAGCGACGCAAGGGCGATAAAGAACCGCGAAAGAGCGAAAAGATAAACGACAGCGATAAGATCCCCGGCAAAGGAGAAGGGCATGTTCAGGATGTAGACCGGGATAAGTAATCCTGCTGCGAGCACTGCGACGAACGATATTGCAGGTGCTGCATGGAATATCCAGGATACATTTCCAGATACAACTGAATCCTTGCGCAGCAGTTTTGCAATGTCGTAATACGGCTGCAGGATGCCCGCACCTTTACGCATCTGCAGGAATGCCTTTACCTTTTTGATCATGCCGCTTAAAAGCGGGGCTAACGCAAGTATAATAAATACCTGGAAAACCGCGATTGCTAACTGTGTAAGCATTTAACTGCCTCCTGTTATCATGAACATGAAAAGAACGAACAATACTCCGAAGATATATGAGAGGTATGCATGGATGCTGCCTGTCTGGATAAGTTTGACTTTTCTTGCTTTATCTTTCACGAACCCGATAACAGGCGCATAGAGATACAGCTCGAATATCTGCTCGATCCTTGATTCGAACCTGAAGGAACTCTTGAGGAACGGTGAAGCTGAATATGTAGCCTGCGACCCGCTCACAGGGCGGTATATGCTGCCAAGCCACATTTGCACAGGCTTTGAGAAAGCCGCTGCAGTGTACTCATTCCTTGCTGTAGAGACTGGCTGCCCGCATCCCCATGTCTCATAGGGCAGGGTGCGCTTTCCGCGATGTGCGAACAGGACTATCAGGGGGAGCGACAGGAAAGCCAGCATAAGCAGTAGAAGGGCTGGCGTAGATACCGATATCTTTCCTGCCGGCATGGCAACTGTTCCAAGGATATCAAAAGACAGGGATTGATCATACACACTGGCGTCCACCAGTGTTTCCGTAATCCTGTCAAGGTAGGGCAGGACGTATACCGGCAGGACACCTAAAAGGAAGGATAATATCGCCAGTATCCCCATTCCGAACAGCATCGGCTTGTTCGCTTCCTTTGCGTGTGCCGCGTGTTCACTGCGCGGCAGAGCCAGGAACCCGATGCCGAACGTTTTCAGGAAGCAGAACGCTGCAAGCGCGCCTGTAAGAGCCAGAGCCGCTGCGCTCACTGGCATGATTATCCTGGTGAATGAGTCGTTCAGGCTGAACCCCAGGAGCAGGGACTGGAGCGTCAGCCATTCGCTCACAAAGCCGCTGAATGGCGGCAGAGCAGAGATGGAGAGTATCCCTATCAGGATGAGAGCTGAAGCGGCAGGCATCTTTTTGATAAGACCGCCAAGCTTCTCTATGTTCCTGGTATGGGTTGAGAATATTATGGAGCCTGCTCCCATGAACAACAGCCCTTTAAATACGGAATGGTTGAGCAGGTGGTACAGTGCGGCTATAATTGCTATCGCCGAGAGGGCAGGGCTGCCGCTTGCGAAAAATATCATCGAGACGCCTGTCCCGAGCAGGATTATCCCTATGTTCTCGATGCTGCTGAACGCAAGCATCCGTTTTATATCCGGCTCCACGACCGCGTATATTATGCCCGTGAGGGCTGAGACCGCGCCGACTGTGAGCACAAGGAATCCCCACCAGAGCACTCCTGCGCCCAGGAAATCAAAGAAAACCCGGATGAACATGTATATTGCGGTCTTTATCATCACGCCAGACATCAGTGCAGAGACATTGCTGGGCGCCGCGGGATGGGCATAGGGCAGCCAGATATGAAGGGGCACGATGCCTGCTTTTGCGCCGAATCCTACGAGAGCGAACAGGAACACGAGGTCTTTGAGCAGCGGAGGCATTGCCGCGCCTGATGCGCTGAACGCACTGAAATCGAAACTGCCGCTCCCGCCTGCCAGGATAAGGAACGAGAGGAGGATGAATCCTGTCCCTACATGCGTCATTACGATATAGATGAACCCTGCTTTTCTGGTCTCAGGCTCTTCGTGCTCATAAACTACAAGGAAATAGGAGACTACTGACATCAGTTCCCATACGATCAGGAACATGACCGCATTGCTCGCAGTGACCACAAGCAGCATTGAGAGGACGAATATGTTGTACAGGAAACCCAGGTACCCGATGTTCTTTTTCCCGAAATATTCCTTCGCGTACCCGATCGAGTAGATAGAGACTGCAAGTACTGCTATGGATATTACAAGAATGAAAAACGCTGAGAGCCTGTCCACGAAAAAGCCGAAGCTAAAGAGCGAACCCTGCATGGAGATGCTAAAAGTCTCACCGAAAACTACAGACAATGAGAAGATTATCCCGAGAACCGACCCTGCGGCTGCGCTTAAGAAAGAGACATGCGTGCAGAGATTGTCTTTTTTATTCAGTGCATATGATGCTGCAGCACCGAACAGGTAAGAGACAATAAGACCGACGAATAAATACGTGTTTACCATAATCACCACCTTCGACCCTTCGATTATCGCCCTGCGTTTTTAAACGCAAATGCAAACGCCATTTTAGTACCAGCTTTTTAGTTGAGCAATGACAGAGCCTCACATTACCTTCGTTTTTGTATTTAAGATTAACCGCCAGAAATGTAAGAGTAGATACTGATTATTAATGTAGGATTTTTGAATAAAAAGCAGAAATAAGAGGCAGGGCTCTCAGCTTCTGAACCTGAAGTATATCCTTCTGTTGTTCTTACCTTTGTTCTCTGCTTTGAATATCTCGATATGCGGTATCTCGCCCGTGTTCGATACATGCGTGCCTCCGCAAGCCTGCCGGTCTACGCCGGGTATGGTTATGACCCGTATCTCCTGAATATCAGGCGGGAAGGCGTCTTTGAGTTTTACCACTGATGGTATCCTGAGGGCTTCATCCCTGGGCAGGATGTCGATGCTTACCTGAAGCTTCTGGTCGATTATCCTGTTCACTTTCTCCTCATACGAGCTTATCTTGTCCCTGTCAAAGTCCTCAAGGCTGAAATCCACGCGCGTCCTATCCTCACCGATCTGGTTGCCTGATATCTGCGCCCCTGTCTCGTTATAGATGACCGCGCTCAGGATGTGGCAGGCTGTGTGGTATTTCATGAAGAGATAGCGCCTGTTCCAGTCTACCACTCCTCTCACTTTGTCGCCGGAGGACAGACCGGGAGCTGAGACTTCGTGGCTGATGGCATCTCCGAATCTGGCTGCATAAATGACCGGGAATTCCCTGCCGTCTTTGAGTAGAACGCCTGTGTCGTGCGGCTGACCTCCGGAGTTCGGATAGAATGCTGTCCTGTCAAGCACCACGTATTTGCCGTCTTTCACGCTCTCTACTGTGGCTTCGAACTCTTTGAGGTAGCAGTCTCTGAGGTATAAGGCTTCCATGTGCGGTACTCTGCTGCATCGGGGATAAAAGTTGCTGTTAAGGTTCATCTACGACTTTCTGGATTAAAAACCAGTACTCTAAAAGCTCTTTTTCCTGGTTTTTATAATCATGGAATTTATTAGATATAAAGTTCCAGAAACGTTTGTTGTGTTTCCTTTCAATTAAATGGACCATCTCATGGAAAATCACGTATTCAATTAAATTATCAGGTAAATATTTTAAAAGTTTATTGATAGTCAGATTCCTTTTAGGACTACAGCTTCCCCATTTGGATTTCATGCTCTTGAAATAAATGCTGCCAGCGTTAATTTTTAGATCATCAGAGATATTTTCAACAATGGAATGTACTGATTGCTTAAATTCTTCGTCAGTTCTTTTATAATTAAGTCTTTTTTTCTGTGCTTTCTCTACTGCTGCTGTTATCTCAGAATTTCGTTTGTATATCCAATCTTTATGTTTTTCTATTATATCATTATGATCTTTATAGTCTTCCGGCAGAACGAGAAGTAGCTTACCGGTTTTGAACTCTAACCTTGGATATTTTATATTTCTATGAACTACTTCGTAGTTTATAGTTGAATCACTGATTCTAACTTGCTTTACCATACTTTTCCACATTTTCTATTAAATTCTGATAGACCCTATCAAGCTCATCAAGCTTCAATCCATATCTTTTAACGTATCGGCGTACAAAGCGGCGGATCTCCCTCTCAATGGTTTTTCTTACTGTTAGCTGCAATGTCCAGTTGTTAAATATCTGACCATGTAATCTATCAGATAACTCTCTGACATCCTTTATCAATTCGCTGTCTTCCCCAAATCTCTTTTCTAAGCTTAGAAGCATTGAATATTCCATATCAGAAAAACCAATCTCTTTCTGCCTTTGGGATAGTTTTTCAATTTTCTTGATTACTTCTACCCCTTCGTTGTAAATTCTTTCAAAATCTTTTGTTTTCTCTTTCCAGAGTTTTAAAATCCTCTCCACTTTTTCAGCGAGGGATTCGTAAACCGGGTTTTTATGCTTTTCTACCAGAACCAGCCTGTTTAACGTAAACACAATGCTGGCAGCTTTTTCCTCTTTGCTTTTTATTTTTTCTTCCAGGCTCCTGAGATAATTCTCATCGAAACTTATTACAGGCAGGTCCTTGCGTAAATTTTCAAGCTCTGTTGTTCTATGAACGAACTTTAAGGTTTTATCAAAATATTTCTGGATATATATCTCATGACCAAGCTGATTTCTCAAAACACTGTTCATATAGAACGTGTAAATACCGCAGATCCATTTATAATCCGAGAATCGCTCTACTTTGATCTCATCAGGTCCCAGAAGCTCGAAAACTTTTCTGAGTTTTCTATAATCTTCAAGGAAGATCTTGCTGTTTTCCTCTTCTGTGGTGAGAATTTCCATGGCTTTAAGCATGGTCTGCCTGTCATAGCTGTCTTTGGAAATGCCAGAAAAAAGCGTGAGTATGCCATCAAGGAGCATATTGAATTCATCCCTCAGGCTGTCTATTCCATACAGCGCGCCTTTAATTTCCTCTTCGCTGTATATCTCGAAGGCTCTCTTAAATTCTTTCAGTATGCCTATATAGTCTAAAATTACCCCTGCCTCTTTGATTCCTTTATAGGGTCTGTTAGTCCTTGCTATTGCCTGAAGAAGGCGGTGCTCCTTTAAAGGCTTGTCAAGGTACATGGTTTGAAGGATGGGCGCATCAAACCCTGTTAATAACATATCGGTGACTATCAAGATCTTTGGATACTCTTCTTCTTTGAACTTATCTATGATTTCCTTTCGTATCTCTTCTATCTCCTTCTCGCCGTACCGTGCTTTTGATTCCCTGCTCGTATGCTGGATAATCTCGGTGTCCCTTTTTATATTACAGGTCATGACGACTTCTGAGTATTCTTTAGGCAGCCACTTATCCAGATACATTTTATAGTAGGCACATGCCATCCGGCTTGCTGCAACTACCATGGCTTTGAATTTCCCATCTACGTTGTCCTTAAAGTGCTCTGCGATGTCTTTAGCGATCAACTCAATCCTTTTAGGGTTTTCAAGGAACATGTTTATGGCATTGAGCCGCTTCTTTACTCCTTCTTCCACCCTGTCCCTTACCTCATCAGACAATTCCTCAAATTCAACCTCAAGAAATGTCTCAAGCATGTCTTTTTTCAGGTGAACTTCCTTTTCCAGCCTTGGCTGATAGACAAGTTTTACGGTGAAACCATCGTGAATAGAGTCAGTAATGAAGTACCTGTCAAGGTATTTCTCCTCCGGCGGATAGCTGAATTCCAGATAAGTATCTTTTCCTCTTCTGGAGATAGGGGTTCCCGTCAGGGAAAAGAAGAAGGCTTTTTTCAGGATTTT
>JAPMTX010000179.1 GCA_026552855.1 Candidatus Methanoperedens sp.
ATGTACAGACTTTATTATGACCTATTATGTGTAATTGTCAAAGTCTGTTCGAAAAATATGTCGGCCAGTAATCAACGATCTTATAGATTATGTGCCTAAATCAATGGGAAGTCAGGATAAAGAGGTCGGGCTTTTGTTGAATTTTGGTAAAACCCCTGAATTCAAAAGAGTGATATTCACGAATGACAGGAAGGAAATAGTAGAAATCAAAGCTATCAATCCGTGAAAATCCGTGCGTATCCGTGCGTATCCGTGCCATCAGTGTCATCCGTGTTCCGTTCGACTGGCTCTGTTGGCTCTATTTTTACCCCGCACCACTGAGCGCCAAATTCATACCCCCAATCCTCCACAGGCTGCGGAAGCCCCGGCATCCCGCTGCCCGTAAGCGAGCCTCCCGGAGCGATCCACCGCTCCTGCCGGCGCCGTGGATTTATTTTTTAGTTAGATTTATAAATCAATAAAACTATAGTTAAAGTAATGAAAAATCAACTAACACTCTCCGTCGCTGTTTTATTGGCTGCAATTGTTATCACAGGTTGCATTGAAAACAGCGAAACAGTAAAAAAGCCGTCTCAAGACGTTACCCCTGCGCCGGCAACAAATACCATGCAAAAGACCCGGAATACATCGATACCGCCCCAATCGGAACCTGAACAGGTCAAACCAGATCTTCCGGTCTGGAAGTATGGCGGTGTAGGAGTTGCAGGAACTTATGCTGATGCTGAAATCGTTGACCTGGGGAACGGCAGGTACAGGATGTATTATGCAGTGGAGCCTGAAGTACCGGGCAACAAACTGGAAGTATTCTCGGCTGTCTCAGGCGATGGCATGGACTGGAAAAAAGAAGACGGCGTAAGGAGGGAATTTTCAGTTTTTCCGGATGTTGTTAAGCTGCCTGACGGCAGGTACAGGATGTATTTCCAGAACCAGGGCGTGATCAAAAGCGCGATATCTTCAGACGGCCTCTCATGGACCGAGGAGGCTGGGGTCAGGATAGATGGGACGAACACCGCAGGGCTGAAACTTGAAAATGTTGCTGCACCGACCACGATGAAGATTGGAGATGAGTACGTGATGGTATACCGGGGTACGGTAAACCAGAAATATCCTGCAGAGGTTCCCAATAGCAACATGCAACTCTTCCTCTGGGCGATCTCAAAAGATGGCATGGTTTTTGAGAAAAAAGGAATCGCCCTGGACAGCAGGAACTCAATATTCCAGGGATTGCTTGACGGCCCGGAGCTTGTAAGATGGGATGATGGGTCTATCCGTCTTTACTTCTGGTCGTACAGGGGGATATTCCATACTGTCTTTAAAAATGGAAGCTTCTCACAGGAAACCGGGTTTGATTACACAACCGCTTCTAATTTAGGGATGCTGTTTCCGCCAGACCCTCCATGTGATCCAACACTGGCTAAAATTGGTAATAAGTGGTTCCTGTATTATGGAATACACACGAAGGGGATAAATTACGCGACGCTGGAAGGGTGAGGCAGGGCATGTAAAAAAGGCAAATGGATGCCAGAAATTTATAAATCCAACTGAATTAATTTTCGGCGCTTTCGCAAAACCTCAAGGCCTGCAATAATTATATATCCTATTGTAACACATGTGTTACATATGGACACCACTATCAGGAACATTGACCCTTTTGTTTATAAAAAGTTAAAAACAAAAGCTGTGCAAGAGGGCATCTCAATCGGGGAGGCAGTTACAAAGGCGATCAGCGAATGGCTTGGGCTTCCAAAGAAAAAGAAGAGAAGCATAATTGAAATCGAACCTGAGCATTTTGGCTACCAATATCGAAATCTGAGCGAAGAAATCGATGAAGTATTATATAAATAGGAGATAGCTTGATATTCCTTGATTCCAGCGCAATCATTGCATATAAGAATGCGGATGATATAAATCACAAAAAAGCTTCGGATATCTTCCAAAAACTCAATGCAGGAGAGTATGGAATCGGGGTAATTTCGGAATTCGTGTTCTCGGAAGTCACAACGGTACTTGCGCTCCGGAGAAATATGGAGGCTGCAAAGGAAGTGGGGAATGTCCTGCTTGAAGCAAGAGAAATCGAAATAATGAGAGCGAGCGAAGTGTTTGAAAGGTCATGGGAGATATTTTCGAATCAGGAGAATACTGGTTTGAGTTTTGTGGATGCTTCAAATCTTGCATGTATGGAGATAAGGAAAATCAGGAAGATTGCGACTTTTGATAAGGATTTTATCAAGATAATGTCAGTGGAGGTTGTGAATGGCTGAAGGTGCAAATACGTGCGCCCCTGCGCGGGACATGCCCGATATCCTGCCCGCGAGAGCTGAAAACAACAGTACGTATGCTTTTTTTTAATAGGCGCGCCGGATTTTAATCAGGATAATTAAATAATATCGCCATACAGCTTTTCCCCACGGATTAGCATGGTTGAAAAAAAAATCCGTGAAAATCCGTCCAATCCGTGTCATCCGTGTTCCTTTCGCCCGACGGTTGATTCTATTTTTACTCCATGCCACTGAGCGCCAGATTCATACCCCCAATCCACCACAGGCGCGGAAGCCCATCATCCCGCCGCGCGTAAGCGAGCCTCCCAAAGAATCCGCCGCTCCAAGAACCTGTCGGCGCCGGAGTTTTAATAATTATAATCCAATACAAATCCTAACGATGCCTGCACCTGTTATACTGCCGCCTAAAGATGCTACACATAAGCGAAGAACATATATTAGCAAAAACAAATTACAGAGTATGCATGATACCATATGAAAACGAATTGGCAGAATATTTCAGCAGCAAAGATAGCATAATACTTGCTTATCTTTTTGGTTCAACAGTCAGAGGCGATACAGGTAGATTGAGCGATATAGATATTGGGGTCCTGCTGGATGAAAAATTACCTAAAAAAGACCGCTTCGACCTGGAATTAAAGTTAATAAGTGAAATAGCCACTTTAATTAAGAAAAACAAAATAGATTTGGTTGTTTTAAACGAAGCGCCTTTGCTTCTAGCACATAACATTATAAAAAACGGGGTTATTTTAAAATCCAGCGAAACAGAGAGAGTAAAATTCGAAACAAAAATCCTTTCTATGTATATGGATGAAAAGTATTACATAAAGAGGCATACAGAAGAAACTCTGAAAAGGATTGCCGGGGTTGGTTTCAGGTGAATGATGAAATTGCGTCCAAACTTGAACAGCTTGAAGAATATGTGAGCATATTAAAAGGCTATCAACATTTTAAAATAGAGGACTTACAGACAGACCACACCCTTAAAGGAGCAGTCGAGCGATATTTAGAGATTGCATTGGAGTGTACCATCGATATTGGTGAAATGATAATATCAAGAGAAAAACTTGAACGACCTGAAACATATCAGGAAGTGTTTTTTGTCCTTGGAGAGCATGGTATTTTGCCAGAGGATTTTGCTATAAAATTTGCACCGTCTGCAGGATTTAGAAACATACTCGTCCATATGTACGCAAAAATAGATATCGGAAAGCTCTATTATTACTTGCAGAACAATATTGAAGATATTGAACAATTTGGTAAATACATAGCGCAATACCTGATAAAATATTAAAATGTAATCTTCTGAAATACTCCACGGATAGACAGGACTAAACACCGCAAAGTTCGCAAAGAACGCAAAGCGTAGCAGTAAAATCCTTTGCGAACTTTGCGTTCTTTGCGGTGAAGTCACTATATGCCGCAACTGATCACGCAAAATAAAGCTAAACTTTGGGGCTAATTACTATAGATGGGAGGAAATATCGATGAAAATCCGTGCGTATTCGTGCCATCCGTGCCATCCGTGTTCCTTTTCACATGGCTGTTGATTTTATTTTTACCCCGGCATCTCGCTGCCCGTAAGCGAGCCTCCCAGAGCAATCCGCCGCTTCTGCCAGCGCCGGCATTTTAATAATTATACCTCAACGCAAACCCTAACGATGCCTGCGCCTGTTATGCTGTTGCCCTCTCCTGAAGATGAGCTTATTCCCTCTTCCCTCCGGCTTTCTCATTTCAGCCTTCTCCATGACTGGCATTGCCTCTTCCGTTATCTCCACATCGTTATCCCGCAGTACATTCGAAAAATTATCATAATCCTTCATGGAAAGGATATTTATCGCCTTTCCCTCTGCTCCCGCTCTTGCCGTCCTTCCTACCCTGTGGATATACTGCTTGCTCTCGCGGGGGATATCGTAATTGTAAACATGGGAAACGCCGCTGATATCAAGCCCCCTTGCAGCTACATCAGTGCATACAAGGACGCAGGCTTTCCCTGAATGGAACTGCTTCATAACGTTGTTACGTTTGCCCTGGGGCAGTCCGCCGTGGATTGCCTGTGCATCTATACCTGAGAATTTCAGGTTTTTCGCAACCTTATCTGTATTTCTTTTGGTATTGCAAAAGACCATTACAAGGCGTGAGTCCTCATGCTTCAGCAGGTGCACAAGTAAAGAAAATTTCATGTCATCGCCAACATCGTAATAAGTCTGGACAAGCTTTTTCGGATCAACATATGACTCGACCGAAACCTGAAGCGGTTTTTTCATGTGGCTCCGGGCAAGCCTGACAACATCCTTTGAGATGGTTGCAGAGAAGAGAAGGGTTTGTCTCTCTCCCGGGCATTTTCTGATTATTCTCTCAACATCTTCTTTAAATCCCATATCGAACATCCGGTCTGCTTCATCAAGCACAAGGATTTTTACCTTGCCCAATCTAATAGTATTCCTTCCGATGTGGTCAAGTATCCTGCCCGGTGTCCCTACCACGACATCCGCAGTCTTCAATCCCCTTATCTGCGGATTGATCCCCACGCCCCCGTAGACCGCGATGATTTCCAGTGGCATGTACTTTGAGAATTTAGTTAAAGCCATTGCTACCTGTTCGGTCAATTCCCTTGTGGGAGTAAGGACTAGAGCCTGTATGCCTTTTCCTCGCTCTGAACCCTGTAATATGCCGGAAGCAAATGCAAGCGTCTTCCCGGAACCCGTAGCTGATCCTGCTATAACATCCCTTCCTGCAAGTATTAAAGGGATGGATTTTTCCTGTATTTCGCTGGGTCGCTCAAACTTCTCGCCTTTTATTGATTTCAAAAGCGGCTCACCAATACCCAGATCTTTGAATTTTTCCATAACATTTTCGAAAAAGCGTAATGCTATTTCTTATTAACCTCGTCAATTTATATAAAACAATTAAGAGCTATAAGCACAACTTTATAAAAGTTTAGATTAATTTCTGCTTAAAAGTTATTAGTAGTTGATAATGGCTGGTGCCCATTTATACTTTTGCCTGTTTTGATCGAATAACCGGAGATCTGCCAGCCTACTCTATTAAACTTGCGAAAATGTCAAACTATTTATACTCAACTGGATATCGTATTCGTGGGTTCTTGATAGAGCCGTCTCCAGCAGGCGTCTTTCATATTCTGTACAGGCGCTATCAAGCAATTCGTTAATACTCAATGAAGAACAATATAAAATCGGAGTGGCAATCCGGGAACTGCACCAGTGATAGAGCGGGAGCATTCGCCGGGTTTAAAGATAAATGAATAGAGAAAAAATCAAAGCACGCAATATATGGCTTGTCATTTTAGTCGGCGCTGTAATCTTCGCGATCTTCATAGCCGAGATAGGGTATGGAAGATTTTTCCATCTGATAAGCAATGTCAATAAATCGCTTATTCCCTTTATAATCCTGTTGAACATCCTCAACTCCATAACCTTCACAATAAGCTGGAAATTTCTCATCCCCATGGATGTCAGTTTTTATAAATTGTTCAGGTTCTACATAGCAGGGACCTTCATCAACAACATCACCCCTGCATTCGGGGCAGGCGGAGAGCCGATAAAGGCTATCCTTCTCGGTGAAGAGACTGCAACAAGTAAAGCAGAGTGCTTTGCAGGCGTGGTCTCCCAGAGGTTAATGAGCATTTTTCCTTTTCTCCTGATAGAATTCATGGGCGTAGGGCTCCTGCTCTATATGCCCGAACTCGCGCTCGGAAGATGGGAGGTACTGGCGCTGGTCTTCTCTATCATATTCGGCGTCGGTACGTTTGTTTTACTGGCTTACTTCTATTCACGTAAGGATAGACTCTTCTCGTTTGTCAATTTTACATTACGGTTTTTCGCGCCTCTTATCAGGCTGGTGAAACGGGGTTTTGATCACAGAACACACGCTGATGCCTTAGAGAGCTCGATAAATTCGTTCCACGGCGGTCTTAAGAACATACGCAGCAATAAAAAAGGTCTTGCCAGCGCTATGTTCTTCTCCTCCCTTGGCTGGATTTTTGATATTATGACAGTGTATGTTGTATTTATCTCTCTTGGATCGGGAACTCAAATCCATGCCAGTATATTGATAATCACGTATATCATTTCAACGGTCAGCGGATGGCTTCCCCTTTTCCTCCCAGGCGGTCTTGGCATCGTGGACAGCACTATGGTTGCTCTTTTCATACTCAACGGCGTACCGCTTGAGATAGCACTGCTTGCAACACTGCTCTACAGGCTTGCCTCCTACTGGTTTAACACGATATTAGGGGCATTTTATTTGCTGAGATCGATGAAGTCTGTATAAATCAATTAGAACCGGATCTCCTTCTTATCAGGACAGTTATCAGCAGGACCAGTGCAGTGTATTCAAATCCAGATGTCCTCGGCGTCCCGGTAGGCGTAACAGCAGGGCTTACCGCAGGCGTGGCGGTCGTAACCGCGGTCTCTTTCACCGTCGGGGTCACTGCCGGAGTCGCCTGGGCGCCGGATGAATAGCCATATACAGTACCGCTGTGCGTCACCGCGTACAGCATATTCCCGGAAATGGCTGGAGAAGTTATATCGTCCTTGTCCCTTGATCCTGTCAGATTCCTCCAGAGGAGAGACCCCGTACTTGCATCGAGAGCATAGATGAAATTGTTCTTTGACCCGAAATAAACAACATTGTTTGAGATAGCAGACGATGCATCAATAAAACCTGCAGCCTGATATCTCCATTTCAACTTTCCGGTCTCGGCATCAATCGCATAAAAACCCGTATCCTTTGACCCAACAAAAATAACGCCGTCCTTTACAGAGGGCGATGCTTCGATGTTACTCCCCGTAGAATACGTCCATTTCAGGGCTCCTCTTGTTGAGTTTATGGCATATAGCCTTCCGTCGTTCGAGCCGACAAAAACGGTCCCGTATGCAACCGCGGGCGCGGATTTGATCTCGCTTATGCTCGTCTCATGATGCCATTTCTCATCGCCGCTGGCAGCATCAACAGCAAGGATAATGCCTCTATTATTCCCAAAATAAACGATCCCGTCCGCTACGGCAGGCGAAGATTCAATGCCTCTTGCTGAAAGTTCTGACCATACAGGTTCACCTGTCCTGGTATCCAGGGCATAGAGTGTGCCATCGCTCGCCCCTACGTAGATCAGGTTACCGACGACCAGAGGTGAGGATGAGAACACACTTGTCGCATTCGGATAGACCCATTTTATAGCGCCGGTTTTCGCGTCAAAAGCATAGAACCGTTTGTCCTCTGTTCCGACGTACACTACTCCGTCAGCGACAGTGGGAACGGTCTTTACAAAACCGTTGGTGTGGTTCCTCCAGAGCTCTCTTCCTGTACTGGCGTCAAGCGCATGGACACCGTAATTTGAGCCGATATATACCACGTCGCCCACGACTACAGGGGACGAATCCGTATCCTCTCTCAGGCTTGTGGTCCATTTCAAAACAAGCGGTGGACTGACGGCATCAGTTGTAAAACCAGAATGCGATGTCTCTTTTTTAAACATGCTCCAGTCCCCTGCAAGAGCAGGCGAGACAAGCATCAGGAACAGCACCAGATAAATAATCCTTTTCATTATATCACTTCTCTCAGTTGACCGTCATATTAACATTTTGGCATAAGAATTTAACGCCTTATAACTGTTTTAATTTATGGCGTGCCAGCGTATGTGAAGGGTCAAGTTCAAGCACTTTCTCAAAGCAACTCTGGGCTTCATCCTCCCGCCCGAGCTCCTTGAGGGTTACACCTTTATCATACCATGGCTTCGTATTCCTGGGATCAAGTTCGATGGATTTATCGAAAGCCTTGATGGCTTCATTTCCCCGGCCAAGATCTTTAAGAATGACACCTTTCTCATGCCACAGCCTTGTATTCTTAGGGTTCAGCTCGATGGCTTTCTCGTATGCATGAAGTGCGCTGTCGTAGGCTTTCACTGCGTCATACCGCCTGTCCAGTGCTGCAAGGTCTGTGCCCTTGAGCTTCCATACAGCCCCCTTCCCGTACATCGCGTTCCAGTTCGCCGGGTCTTTTTCAAGAGCCTTATCAAGCAGGGCAAAGCTCTGGGCGTACTGTCTCCTGATACCTATGATAAGTCCTTTGCGCGCAAGTGCCCCTGCATGTCCCGGATCAAGCTCAAGCACTTTCTCATAGGCTGCCAGGGCATCGGCATCCTTTCCCATATCCGAAAGGAGCAGCCCTTTCTCAAACCAGGTATTCACATCGTTCGGGTCAATCTGGAGAAGCCTGTCGTAGGTCTTTAATACCTCAGGGTCCTTTCTCAATTCCTTTAATATCACTGCCTTCTCGGATAACAGTTTGATGTTATTGGGTTCAGCCTCCAGCACTTTGTTATATGCTTCCAGCGCTTCATCCAGCTTTCCAAGGTTCACAAGTACGAACCCCCTCTCATGCCAGGCTTTTATATTATTCGGGTCAAGTTTCAGGACCCTGTCGTAAGCTTCAAGGGCAGGGAGATACTGCTCAAGCATAAGATGTATGGATGCTTTGTCATACCAAGCTTTAAGGTTATCAGGGCTGGTGTTCAGGATAGTTCCATAAGCCTCAAGTGCTTTATCATACTTGCCGGAGCGCTTGTAATCTTCAGCTTCCTGCATTAAATCCTTTTTTTCAGTCTTTTTGAAAAATCCGCCTAATTTCATTTAATTACCTCAGCCTCAGGATAAATCAATCCGGAGTACTATTCTTTTTTGTAGTTTTTTTACAGTATAAATCTTTCTATAGCCGCATTATGAAAGTGGAGAAAAACCGGTGCTAACGTTCACCCAACCCTCCGGGACGGGAATCCAAGCAATAACAATATATAGACGTTCAAACATTACGAAAACTGCTTTATCTATAATCATCAATTGCTGCATGTTTTGGAGAATCCTCGATGCTAAAAGTCAATAACCTGGTTAAAGATTATGTAATCGACTCTGATACGATCAGGGTCCTGAACGAAGTGAGTTTCGAAATAAAAGAGGGTGAGATACTCGGTATCATCGGCAGAAGTGGCGGCGGGAAATCCACCATACTGAAAATCCTGCGCGGTATCGAGCCTATCACAGGGGGCAGTTTTGAGCTTGACGGGCTCGCGGTCAAACCCGGAGCTTCAACCGAAGACATGAAGAAGCTGCAGAGGCTGACCGCCATACATCTCCAGCGGAATTTCGGGCTGTGGCCCGGCGCTGCCTATGAGAACGTCCTGCGCCGTCTCTATGCCGAGAAAAGCGGATACGAGATCCTGCCCGGAACCGATGCGCCGTACTATGACGAGCTGTACGAAAAGAGCCTTGAGTACCTGAAGATTGTCAATCTTGATAAGAAAGCTGAGCATTTCTCAGCAGTGCTGAGCGGCGGAGAGAAACAGAGGCTTCTGATGGCAAGGCAGCTGGCAGCAAAACCCCATCTTCTGCTCCTTGATGAGCCTGCGACCATGACCTGCCCCGCGACAAAGCAGGAGGTTCTTGACGCCATAAAGAACGTGAACGAGACACTTAAGCTCAAGACACTTGTGGTCTCCCACCTGCCTGAGGTCCATTCGTACCTGGCGCACAGGGTGCTGTGGCTTGAGGGCGGGAAAATAATAGAGGAAGGAGAGCCGGAAGTAGTATTGAGGAAGTTCCTCAAGGGAATGAAACCTGTTGTTCCAATGCCGGAACGTGTATCTGATAAGACCATTATCAAGGTGACCAACCTCTCCAAGCGGTACTGGCTATTCAGGCAGGGAGAAGTGCTCGATCTTGATGGAATCAATCTTGAGTTCAAAGAGGGCGAGATAGTAGCGCTTATCGGTCCGAGCGGAGCCGGGAAGACGACGCTTCTTCATGCCATGGACGGGCTTGTTTTCCCTGATGACGGCGAGATAGAGTTCCAGGTCGGCGACGAGTGGATCGAGATGTCCACGTACTCCCCTAAGAGAATGGAAGTACGGAGGATCACAAGCATCATGTACCAGGAATTCGCCCTGTCTCCGCATTCCACTATAAAGCAGCAGCTTGCGTACAAACTGGGCGTAAAGGGGCAGCATGTCGTTGAGAGTTCAAGGAAACGCGCCAAGGAACTTGGCATCTCGGATAAGGACCTTGATGAACTTTACAGGATGACGGACATGCCTGAGGATAACGTAAAGGAGAAGCTTGCCATGATGGGTTACACGCCAGCCATACTGGGCGTGCTTTTCCCGAGCTACCCGCTTACCGAAGTGCTGAATTACGCAAAACCGGTATTCGAGGCTGTGGATTTGCCTCTCAGTGTTCTTGATGTCAAGCCTTACCAGATGAGCGGCGGTGAGAACGTGAGAGCCGCCCTTGCCCTCGCTCTTGCATCAAAACCCTCTATCCTGCTCCTGGACGAGCCTTTCGGGGACCTTGACCCTATAACGCTTCGCGACGTTGCAAATTCCCTCAAGAATATAAATAAGACGTTCAATACGACCATTATCTTTGTGAGCCACCATATAGACTTCATCAAGGAAGTGGCGCAGAGGGCTGTACTGATAGATAAGGGAAAAATAATCCAGGATGGAGACCCGAAGTTAGTCTGCGATGAGTTCGTCAAAGCCAGCAATGCAAGGTATCTCCAGTGCGGCGATTATAAAGGATAAACTTTTGTAACATGACCGCGTTGTTTGCATAATGACAGGTTCAAGGAAACTAATTATATATCTTGCAATAGTTTTCTTTTTGCTGATTATCATAGCTGGCAGCCTGTACCTCATCTTCGGGTCCCATGATTTCGGTATATCAGCCAACAGGGTTGAGGTAATATACGTACAGGGAGTAATGCTGACTGGCAGCATCCCGACAGGTTTCGGGGTAGCCACATCCGAGGAGATAACAAAGAGCCTCAATGACGCATCAGAGGATGAAGGGGTAAAAGCCATCGTGATGCGGATAAACAGCCCTGGCGGCTCTCCTGCTGCGGCTGAGGAGATCGTGGCTGCAATGAAAAAGATTAAGAAGCCCATAGTTGTCTCCATGGGCGACGTGGCTGCGAGTGCTGCGTATTACATCAGCGCGCCCGCCGACAGGATAATAGCCAACCCAGATACCATTACAGGCAGCATCGGGGTGATCTGGGAGTTCCAGAACAGGTCTGGCTTCTACGAGAAAGACGGGACCTCGTTCTACATATCCAAATCCGGGGATTTCAAGGACATGGGCGGGGACTGGCGGGGATTGACCGACGAGGAGAAAAAGTTTGCCGACCAGACGATAGCTGAAGCCTACGGTCGTTTTGTGAATGAAGTGGCTGAGGACAGGAACCTCTCACTGAGCAAGGTCAAGGACCTCGCTGACGGCAGGGTGTATACAGGCGCAAAAGCAAAGGAACTGGGGCTTATTGACAGCTTCGGGAGCCTTGACGATGCGATAGATGCTGCCGCCTCGCTTGCAGGGATAGTGGGCAAGCCCGAGGTCACTTATGCGAACAAGCCATCGCTTTCGCGGCTGCTGTTCGGCGGGGAAAAGATAGAGCTGTCGCGGTTCACAGATTACTATTATAAAACACCCTATGGACAGCTTCTCTCGATATCCTGATAAAACCTTATGCTTTCTTCCTGGAATGCTGCTTTTTAATATCCGATACTTTAGCTTCCATTTCTCTGGCAAGGTTCTCCTTTAGCTCCCCTGAATAAAAATCACAGCGCGCAGCCAGGGATATCTTCGAGGCGACAGCCCTTGCGATTTTTCCCCGAAGCCTCTTCGGCGCTGTATTTATGAGCGGGTGCCTGAAAATCAGACCATGCTTGGGAGAAGGGGCTTTGCCTTTTAAGTGTTTGAAGAGCGCGTTGTTCGCGCCTATGACCTGGACAGTGCTTGAGGGCATGGAAGCAAGCTTTTCAAGGCTTCCTGCAATGCTCAAAAGGCGCGCTCCGAGTGTGGGTCCTGCTATGCAGGAAAGGTTTGGCGCGGCTCTGAGCATGCTGTCTTTCAGATACCCTTCGATCGAAGAGCGCGTTTCGTACAGGTCAACAATAGCCGAAGCCAGGTTCCGCATCTCCCTTAAATCAGGCTCATTGCTTCCAATTATATGCCTTGCAAGCTCACTACCCTGCAGATCAGTCCCATTGAACAGGAGGTACCATTCCCTCAATCTCTCGGCAAGAATGTTTGCTGTGCTGTTGATATCATCAATGGCTTCGACCGCCGCGATTATCTGCCTGTCCTGCGTCACAGACAGTACCATCTGTTTTTTTACAAGCCGGATATTGATCTCATGGAGCAGGCTGTCGTATTCTTCGTGCGATGGGACAAAACCGTATTCTATCGCAAGGTCCCGGATATCGACACCTCTGGCTTTACCTCTCAGTAGCAGCGGCTCATCAGCAAGGCGACTTGTGATAGCGTTCAGGTCTTTTTGAAATAGCTCGACACCCGATATCCTGTCCTCATCGAGCGTGAAGATGCCGAACCATGTTCTTATCTGCATGAGCCTATCTTCTCCCTGATAGTACTAAACCTTTTACAGGAGGAAAAGTATAAATATAATTATATGTAATATACTTATGACCAGATAGGTGGTACTATGGAATTCACTCAAAGAATGGCAGGCTATGTGCTGTATGCGATAGGAATAATCGGCGGCGTTGAAGGAACTGCGGTGAGAGGCACAGAGGGTGTCGGGATAAGTGTGGTGGCTCTGGCTGTGATCGTGGTCGGCGCGTACTTGATCGAGAAGAAATAATTTACTTTTCCTTTTTCTATCGCTTCAAGGCGCTGTAAGTGCCGTGTAATAATGTTGAGATTAACCTTGGTTTTAAATAAAAATAATACCTGGGGAGCACTATTCTCAAATTCTGTTTGAGAGGAATTCAGGCTGTCTTTTCCTTAAAATATATAGGAAGAAGGCTTAATATGGTACTTAACAGAATCAAGTTAAGATAAGAATCAAAATGGGAGGTAAACAAAGTGAACTTCAAAGAAAGCAGAACCGAAAAGAACCTTCTCGCGGCGTTCGCCGGGGAATCCCAGGCAAGAAACCGCTACACCTACTTTGCAAGTGCGGCGAAAAACGAAGGTTTTGAGCAGATATCCGCAATATTCCTTGAGACCGCGGATAATGAAAAAGAGCATGCCAAGGTGTTCTTTAAGCATCTTCAGGGAGGCAATGTTGAGATAACAGCAATGTACCCGGCAGGAGTTATCGGAAAGACGGCAGACAACCTCCTTGCAGCGGCTGAGGGCGAAAAGCTCGAATGGGGCACGCTCTATCCCGCATTTGCGGAGGTTGCAGAGGAAGAGGGGTTCCCTAAAGTTGCTGAATCGTTCACAGAGATAGCCGAAGTGGAGCAGTTCCATGATAGACGGTACAGGGCACTATTGAAGAATGTAAAAGAAGGCTCTGTGTTCAGGAAGAGCAGGACAATTAAGTGGCACTGCCGGAACTGCGGCTATATCCACGAAGGAACAGAGGCGCCAAAAGAGTGCCCGGCATGCAGGCATGCCCGGTCGTACTATGAGCCTCTGGCTGAGAACTGGTAACCCGGGCAGGTAATAGAAAGAATGGATTGTCATACCAACTGTGATATCAGGCTCTGCGGCTCCCTCTGCTGCCGCAACTGCGCAGTCCTGACTGAGGAGGAGGTTTCAGAACTTATATCAAAAGCAAAAGAGGAATATGCTCTTGAACTTGATCCGAAAAGATACTTCAGAGAAGCGCAAGGGGAGCACGGTATATATTATGCGGTAAAGATGATCAAAGGGCAGTGCATTTTCTTAAACAGGGAAAAACGCTGCCGCGTTTATAAGTGCCGCCCTCTCCTGTGCGAGTTATATCCTGTTATTGATGTGAATGCCGTGGATGAACGCTGCCCCGGCATCAGGAACAGCCGGTTCCCCGAAGAGCTGCTGGCTACCCTGAAGAAGCGCTACGCAAACGAGATTGATGAGAGAATTAAGCTTGAGCAGGAGTTCAGATTTATCTAGACCTCGACCATTGACCGAACCTGCCGGCGAACGTAAGACATAAATAACTTTAATGAGTACACGTACATATGCTGGTAGCATACAGCAGGTACATGTAGCCCAGAAACAAGGGGCTATAAATGAGATGAAAATTAGATAAAAATCATTATGAAAGAACTTGATATAATATTGGAGTTAATCAGGGATTCCAACTGGCACAGTATTGGAGAGATAAAAAGAGAGACATCACTGCCATCTGAAACGTTAGATAAAGTTCTCAGTTTCCTGCACGAGCAGGCATTCATTGATAAAGAGAACGGGGAATTGAGAATTACACCGACCGGACAGAGGCTGCTTGAGCTTCCGGATTAACCGAGCATTTCATCCACTTCTTTTAATCTCCTCAGCATTTCTTTGCCTTTAACTGTGAGTTCGTAGCATGAATCCGGATTACATTTCGATATAAAACCCTCAACTAACAGAAAATCAAGGTACTTCTCGAAATTACGCCAGTCAAGATATGCCCTCTGCATGATCCTGGTTTTTTTTGCCTTATTTTCCTCTTGTATTGCCTTGAGCATATCCAATATTATTTCCCATCTACTTCTACCCTTTTTCAATAGTATGCACCTTTCTCCCCGTTTTTGCGACGCCTGTGAAGGCAGCAATGGTATTGGTGCAAGTGCTTACACTACAACCCATTGCGCTGTACTTTCCACTCCTTTATTCAAAGGCTCTCTGCTATCCCTGCAGAGGGCTTCGCTTGGTGTATTTACTACCTGGCAACATATGAAGCTTTCCATATTGCGTTTTCAAAACCCTTTTTAACTTCTTCAACCAACTCAGATTTATGATTCTCGGCATTGACATCGGAGGCGCGAACACCAAGGCAGCGTCCGGGGATGGTAAAGTCGTTGAACTGCATTATATCCCTCTGTGGAAAAACACCAGGCTCCCTGAGGTCCTTCTTGATATCGGGAGGCGCTTAAAACCTGAGAGAGTGGGCGTGGTGATAACAGGCGAGCTTGCGGACTGCTTCCCGGATAAGGATGCAGGGCTCTCATACATTATGGACGCAGTGAACAATGCTTTCATGGACGCCCGGTTCCTTGACAGCAGCGGCGAGTTCACAAAAGAGAAGAGGCGCAGTATTGCAGCAGCGAACTGGACGGCATCGGCGCTTATTGCAGGAAGGGATTACGGGAACTGTGTTTTCGTGGACATCGGTTCGACGACCGCGGACATAATCCCGGTCAAGGATAGGAAACCGCCTGCAGCAAGAACGGATTTTGAGCGCTTAAAGAACAGCGAGCTTGTTTATTCCGGCGCACTGCGCACGAACATTGCTGCTCTCCTCGATACGGTCAAGCTGGGGAGCGCAGTATCCCGCGTCTCGTCTGAGCTTTTTGCCATAACTGCCGACGTGTATCTGGTTCTCGGCATGGTCCAGCAGCAGGATTATACCTGCGACACGCCAGACGGCGCAGGGAAGACGGCAGTAGATGCCCGGCGGAGGCTTGCGCGCGTGGTGTGCGCCGACCTGACCGAGATAGAGGAAGAAGATATTGTTTCGATTGCGGAGCAGGCGATGGAGAGGCAGGTAGAGGATATCACATCAGCAATCCGTGATGTGGCTAAGAGACATGACCTGAGCAGGATAGTTGCGTGCGGTCTGGGGGAGTTCCTGGCGAAGAGGGCGGCAGAGGAGCTTGGGTTTGAGATCGTTCTGGTTTCCGAGAAGTATGGGAAGGAGATATCAAAGGTGTTCCCGGCTTATGCGGTAGCGCAACTGATGGAGGAGAGGGGTTAAAGATATAAAAACCGCAGATAAACGCGGATGAACGCAGATTCGCCGTTATTTGGTATATGGTTTCTTAAAAAGTCATTTTCAGGATATCTATCCTCTTGATGCTTTCTATATTATCAAAATGCATGTCATCGGTAACTATCTCATTTATATTATGTTTCATCATCGTCAGGCAATGGATTGCGTCTCCCAGCTTCCAGCCTCTCTTTACCATAGGAAGCGCTTGAAGCAAGAATTCTGCTTCAAAGGGGAGCAGGGTTACACCATGCAAACTGATTTCTCTCAGTATTCCTGCTATTTTCTGTTCTGAGAGCCTTTTGCTTTTCAAGAAAGCGTATATTTCGATCATCGTATGAACCGAGGTCACAGCCGTCTCTTTCCCGGCAGCAACGGCTTCGAGGTATTTTTCAGCCGCCTCGCCCAGTCGATTATCCCCTATAAGGTTGTTGATGAAGATATTGGAATCTATGTATCTCATTCTGTCCCCATAACCCTGTATCCTTCTTCTATGCCTTCTTCTATTGAGCCATCATGCTTGATGATGCCGTGGACGCGCCGTACCGAGGCGGTGCTACCGCGGTGGGGGTATATCACAGCTTTCCCTTTCTCGATCATGAATTCTATTGTCTCGCCTATTTTTATACCCAGTGCCTCACGTACATCTTTTGGGATGACGACCAGATATTTTTCGTGGACTTTTACTTCAGTCATGGTTATACGTATAACGTTATACGATTAATAATTTACGTCTAAGAAGTATATAATCTTGTAATTATACAGATGGGAATCAATTTTTCCAATACCTTAATTATTCCCCCTTACAATTAGAACTCCGTGAAAAATATGAGCGACCTTAAATCTCTTCTTGAGCGGTTATCCAACGTGCACGGCGTTTCAGGCTATGAAGGAAATATCAGGCAGATCATAGAGGATGAAATCAGACCATACGTGGATGAGATCAGAACGGATAAAATGGGGAACCTCATCGCCACGAAAAGAGGTGGCTCTCCTGCAGTGATGCTGGCTGCGCACATGGACGAGATAGGACTTATGGTAAAATACGTTGACGATAAGGGCTTTGCCCGGTTCACCAAGACGGGCGGGTGGTTTGACCAGACGCTCCTTAACCAGAGGATGATACTGCATACTGAGAACGGGCAGATATACGGTGTCCTCGGCTCAAAACCTCCCCACGCCATTAAAGAGGAGGAAAAGAATAAGATAATCAAGGCTGAGGAAATGTTCATCGACTTCGGAGCCACAAGCAAAGATGATGCGGACAGGATGGGCGTAAGGGCAGGAACTCCTGTTACTTCTGATGCTGAGTTCAAATCGCTTGGCAACGACAGGGTTACGGGCAAGGCTTTTGATAACCGTGCCGGATGTGCTATGCTTATCGAGGCACTTTCGCAGATGAAGGACGTGAAGGCTACAGTCCATGCAGTCTTTACCGTGCAGGAAGAGGTAGGGCTGAAGGGTGCTAAGACCTCAGCCTTCGGATTGAGCCCTGATGTGGCTCTTGCGACCGATGTCACCATAACAGGCGATCATCCGGGTATTGAGAAAAAAGACTCAGCCATCGAGATGGGAAAAGGACCCTCGGTCACGGTCAGCGATGCCGATGGAAGGGGGATAATCGTGCCTGAACAGGTTCTGAAATGGTTAAAAGAAGCAGCCGGATCCAATAATATTCCCTATCAGCTTGAGGTTGGCAGCGGCGGGACGACGGACGCATCAGCGATACACCTCACGAAAGAAGGCATCCCTACAGGCGTCATAAGCATGCCGACGCGGTACATACACACGCCGGTCTCTGTGCTCAGTATGAGCGACCTTGAGAAGAGCGCGCAGTTAATCGCCCGGGCAGTCGAGATTGTAGATAGATTTTTCTAATATGAAGCTATCTTAGAGGCTCACAAACCTGTGATATAATGAATAGAAGGGATCGCTTTATTTAACGGTATAAAAATACTGGATACAACTCTGAGAGATGGCGAACAGACACCCGGAGTTTCGCTCACTACAGAGAGCAAGCTATTGATCGCAAAGAAGATAGACAGCCTTGGAGTGGATATTATCGAGGCTGGCTCCGCCATCACCTCGGAGGGCGAACGCGAGGCGATTAAAAAGATCGCAGGCGAGGGGCTGAATGCAGAGATTTGCAGTTATTGCCGCATCCGTAAGGAGGATATTGATGCCGCCCTCGGCTGTGATGTGGATTCCATACACCTTGTCGTACCAGTCTCTGACCTCCACATCCGGGAAAAACTGAAAAAAGACCGCGAATCCGTGCGCGAAATGGCAGTGGAGATGACCGAGTATGCCAGATCGCATGGGTTAATAGTTGAACTGAGCGGGGAGGATGCATCGAGGGCGGATATGGATTACCTTAAATCCGTGTACAATGCAGGGATAGATGCAGGCGCGGACAGGCTCTGTCTATGTGATACAGTCGGCATACTTGTCCCTGAAAAGACATATGAGATCTTCAGCGACCTCTCGCAGCTTCGCGCCCCGGTAAGCATACACTGCCACAACGATTTCGGGATGGCGACCTCAAATACCATTGCCGCGCTCCGTGCCGGGGCAAGAGAGGCGCACGTCACGATAAACGGCATCGGCGAGAGAGCGGGAAATACCTCGCTTGAAGAGGTAGTAATGGTGCTTTACTCTTTATACAGGCAGAAGACAAAGATCGACCTGAAAGGACTGTACACTACTTCCCGCCTGGTGAGCAGGCTTAGCGGAATACCTGTGGCTCCCAATAAGGCGATAGTGGGAGGGAACGCCTTCACGCATGAGGCAGGCATCCACGTCCACGGGCTTCTTGCAAATACCGCGACCTACGAGCCTATCACGCCCGAACTTGTGGGGCGCGAGAGGAGAATAGTGCTGGGAAAGCATGCGGGAAGGAGTTCTGTCGTACTTGCGCTGAAAGAACTCGGGATTTCAGCCAGCGAAAAGCAGACAGACGATATCGTAGTACGCATGAAAGAGCTGGGCGACAAAGGAAAGCGCGTCACAGACGCTGATCTGCAGACAATTGCAGAGACCGTATTAGGGATATACCAGGAGGCGAAGGTCAGGCTTGAAGAGCTTACGGTAGTGGCTGGCAATACCGTTATGCCGACCGCTTCGATAAGGTTGAAAGTCAACGGCAACCACGTGGTAGAGGCAGGCGTGGGGACAGGACCGGTCGATGCAGCCATCAACGCACTGAGAAAAGCAGTATCAGGCGTGGCTGATGTCCAGCTTGACGAGTATCATGTGGACGCGATAACAGGCGGGACAGATGCACTTGTCGAGGTCTGGGTAAAGCTCAGCAAAGGAGGAAAGACCATAACAGCCCGCGGCGCGCGTACTGATATTATAATGGCTTCAGTGGAGGCTGTGCTTGAGGGCATAAACAGGCTGATACAGCAGGAACAGAACAGGAGACCTTAGGAAATGTTTATAAAACATTAATCTGTTTTACAGGTGAACGATATGACGAAAACAAAGATGTCCGGCGCAAAGGCTGTCATAGAATCACTAAGCCAGGAAGGAGTCGAAGTCATTTTCGGCTATCCAGGGGGACAGGTGCTGCCCCTGTATGATGAACTATACGATGCGGATGTAAGGCACATACTTGTAAGACATGAGCAGGCTGCGGCACATGCGGCTGACGGCTATGCAAGAGCAACTGGAAAGGTGGGCGTATGCCTTGCCACATCCGGTCCCGGTGCTACAAACCTTGTCACGGGCATTGCCACCGCGTACATGGATTCTGTGCCGATAGTAGCCATAACCGGACAGGTCCCGCGGTTTATGATAGGTAACGATGCGTTCCAGGAGGCGAATATTACAGGGATAACCCTTCCCATTACAAAGCATAATTACCTTGTTCAGGACACGAAAGATATCCCGACGATATTCAAGGAAGCCTTCTATATCGCCAGGACAGGACGTCCTGGACCTGTGCTGATAGATATACCCAAGGATACGCAGGTTGAAACGATAGAATTTGAATATCCCGGAGAAGTAAAACTGCGGGGATATAAACCCACCTTTACAGGGAACGAACAGCAGGTTAAAAAGGCTGCATCCCTTATTTTGAAGGCTGAGAAGCCCATACTCTACGTGGGAGGCGGAATAATCTTCTCGGATGCAAGCGAAGAGCTCCGTACGCTGGCAGAAGGGATAATGGCACCAGTAACGACAACTCTCATGGGAATGGGAGCATTCCCCTCAGAACACCCCCTGTCCCTGGGAATGCTGGGCATGCACGGGACAAGGTATGCCAACTACGCTATCCAGGAATCTGATCTGATCATAGCTGTGGGCGTGAGGTTTGATGACCGTGTTACAGGCAAGATATCTGCGTTCGCGCCAAATGCAAAGATAATACACATAGATATCGACCCGGCTGAGATAGGGAAGAACGTGCGTGTTGATGTGCCGATAGTCGGGGATGCCAAGAACATACTGAAGACACTGATCAAATACGTTAAACAGGAGCAGGTAAAAACCGAGGCATGGAATAAGAAGATAGCGGCATGGAAGAAAGAATATCCGCTCTCCTATAAGAAGGATAACTTCCTTCGCCCGCAGTTCGTGGTAGAGCAGATAAGCGAGGTCTGCCCTGATGCGATAATCGTCACGGAAGTAGGACAGAACCAGATGTGGGCTGCGCAGTTCTTCAATTACAGGAACCCGCGCACCTTTATATCAAGCGGAGGACTCGGGACGATGGGCTACGGATTCCCGGCTGCAATGGGCGTTAAGGTCGGAAGACCTGAATCCACGGTCATAGATATCGCCGGGGACGGCTCTTTCCAGATGAACTCACAGGAGCTGGCGACAGTCGTCCAGAACGACATACCCGTTATCGTGGCTATACTGAACAATGGTTTCCTCGGCATGGTGAGGCAGTGGCAGGAGCTGTTCTTTAACAGGCGTTATTCCGCGACCTGCCTTTCAGAGAGCGTTGATTTCGTGAAGCTGGCAGAGGCGTACGGGGCGCTCGGGCTTCGCGCGAAAAAGAAGAGCGATGTGAAAGACGTCATAAAAGAAGCGGTGAAGTCAGAGCGACCAACAATAATCGACTTCGTTGTAGAGCGCGAGGAGAATGTCTCGCCCATGGTCCCGGCAGGCGCTGCTATCAACGAAATACTTGACCTGGAGTGAGATGGATGAAGCATACGCTTGCAGTACTTGTTGAGAACAGACCCGGCGTCCTGACGAGAGTGGCTGGACTGTTCTCAAGGCGCGGGTTCAATATCGAGAGCCTTGCGGTCGGTGTGACCGAGAACCCCGATACCTCGCGCATGACCATAGTCGTGAACGGCGACGACCGCGTGCTTGAGCAGGTGATGAAGCAGCTCAACAAGCTTATCGACGTGATACGGGTGAGCGACCTGCCATCTGAGGAAGCGGTGAACAGGGAGCTTGCGCTCATCAAGGTCGGAGTGGACTCCGCTACCCGCGCTGAAGTGATGCAGATAGTGGACGTCTTCAGGGCGAAGATAGTGGATGTCGGCATAAAATCCCTTGTGATCGAGGTTACGGGCGATGAGGGCAAGATAAACGCGATGGAGGCACTGCTGCGCCAGTTCGGGATAAGAGAGATGGTGAGGACGGGGAAGATTGCGATGAACCGCGGTGCTAAGGTCGTGCAGACGGAGAAGAAATAAGCTAAAATTCAAATCGTTTGCTGGTTTTGTGGATTGGTATGACGTTACCTTTATGTAACATGAAAGGCATGTGGGGGAGGACTGGATCATTTTTTTATGATCCGGCATAACCGTAGCAGGCATCCGCCTGTGGCGTATGAATTGGTGCAATTCGAACGCAGCACTGCGTGAGTCGGACCGCAGAGGTCTTACGGAGGAATGAAATGAAACATAATCATAAGACAAACATACAGCTATTGGATCTTATATCCAATCTAAAAAAACAGTCCAGGGAGAAGGGAGTTCCTCTCTGGAGGGACATTGCGCTGCGGCTTGAAATCCCGAAGCGGAACTACCCTGAGGTCAATCTCAGCCGGATAAACAGGTACACGAAAGAGAAGGATCTGATACTCGTGCCCGGGAAAGTACTTGGTGCGGGCGAACTGGGTCACCAGTTGACGGTAGCGGCATTGAGCTTCAGCGGAAGCGCTAAGAACAAGATAACAGCGGCTGGCGGCGCCTGCCTTACCATCGAAGAGCTCATGAGCAGTAATCCGGAAGGCGAACGGGTAAGGATAATGGGGTGAGAACATGGCAGTAATCGATGCAAAAAATCTTATTCTGGGAAGAATGGCGAGCAATGTCGCAAAGCGCTTATTGAATGGCGAGGAAATTAAAATCGTCAATGCAGAGAGAGCTATCATTTCAGGAAGAAAGGATGCGACGTTCGCGCGGTATAAGAGATATATCGACCGCGGATCGCGCGAGTTCGGTCCGCATTTCCCCCGGCGTCCCGAGCAGATAATCTCAAGGACCATACGCGGAATGATACCCCACAAAAAGACGACCGGAAGGGAAGCATATAATAGGTTGAAAGTATATATAGGAGTTCCGCCTGAACTGAGTAAAGAGCCTGCCACTACCATTGAAGGTGCAAGTATCACACGCCTCAGTACAAGCAATTATACAGTACTTGGAGACCTGAGCAAAAGATTAGGTTCAAAATTTTAGGAGTCATGCATGAAAATCGTTAATTCATCAGGAAAAAGAAAGACGGCAATAGCCCGCGCAACCCTCAGCGAAGGAAAAGGGCGCGTAAGGGTGAACAAGATGCCTATTGAGATCATCGAGCCTGAACTTATCCGCCTTAAGATGTCCGAACCCCTTGAATTTGCAGGCGGCGTTATACCGACCGTGGATATCGATGTCAATGTACATGGCGGCGGTATCATCGGTCAGGCTAGCGCTGTCAGGACGGCTATAGCCAGGGGTCTTGTGGAATGGACGAACGATACTGCGCTCCGTGACGCAATGGCGCAGTACGACAGGAGCCTGCTCGTGAACGACACGCGCTACAAGCTGCCCAAGAAATTCGGCGGACGCGGTGCCAGGAAGAGAAGGCAGAAATCATACAGGTGAAACATGATACCGGTACGATGCTTTACATGCGGGAAAGTCATCTCAAGCGTATGGGATGAGTATAAAAAACGAATCCAGACAGAGGACCCGGGCAAAGTGCTCAATGACCTCGGAATAGAGCGATATTGCTGCAGGCGGATGCTCCTCTCTCACGTGGAGCTCGTTGACCTGCTGGCACCGTATCAGTGAGGAGGGGTTGTAGGGTAGCCTGGTCCATCCTATGGCGTTCGGGACGCCGTGACCTGAGTTCAAATCTCAGCAACCCCATTTCTCAGGACGCGGCAGTGAAGAATAAGGAAAAGAACATGAACCACTCCCGGAGGGACTCCGGGAAAAATCGAGTATGTGATCAAAGAATTAGCATTTATTTAACTGTTTAGTACTTGTTTTTGAGGTGATTAAGTGGAGACCAAGTTTACACGATATGAGCGCGCAAGGATCATAGGCGCGCGGGCACTTCAAATCTCTATGGGAGCCCCAGTATTGATCGAGACCGAAAAGAAAGAACCCATAGATATCGCACTGGCGGAACTGGATAAGGGAGTGATCCCTATCACGGTAAAAAGAATAACTCAACTGGAAAAAGGAGTAGTCCCGATAAAGGAGACACATATTACTCTGGCAGAAGAAGAATAAAAGGTGACGAACATGGAAAATGTCATTGATATCAAACAGGATGTAAAACAGGATACTGGTTATGAATCTATTATTCCTCAGGATGAGTATCTCACTGCAGGAATTCATATCGGCACGCAGCAGAAGACTAAAGAGATGATGCGCTTCGTGTACCGCGTGAGGACGGACGGCTTGTACGTCCTGGACATACAGGCTACAGACCAGCGGATACGGCTTGCAGCAAAAATGCTTGCAAAATACGACCCGCAGAGGATACTGGTCGTCTCAGCCCGGCAGTACGGTCATTATCCTTCCGAGATGTTCGCGAAGGCAATAGGTGCAAAAGCAATAACCGGCAGGTTCATCCCCGGCACTCTGACCAACCCGAAGCTGCATTTATACGTAGAACCCGATGTACTCGTGGTAACCGACCCCGCAGGGGATATGCAGGCGGTAAATGAAGCTATCAACGTCGGAATACCCGTTATAGGTCTATGCGATACCAATAACTCAACGTCCAATGTTGATTTCGTGATCCCCACCAACAACAAAGGAAGAAAAGCCCTGGCATTGATCTACTGGCTGCTTGCAAAGAAGACGCTTGAGGAAAGAGGGGACACCATCAATTATACTGTGGCTGATTTTGAGGCTGAGATATAATCTGGTATGAGAGCGCCTGCTGTTTCAGGACAGTTCTACCCTCGCAGTAAAAACGACCTGAGCAGGGAGCTTGAGCGGTGCTTTGCGAATGCGCCGTCAGCAGAGAGAGCTGTCCTCGGCGCAGTAGCGCCCCATGCAGGGTACATATATTCGGGCAGCACTGCAGCTTACGTGTATTCCGTGCTGCCGAAGGCAGATACCTTCGTAATGCTGGGACCGAACCATACAGGCTACGGCTCTCCTGTGGCTGTCTCCAGCGAAACGTGGAGCACTCCCCTGGGGGAAGCCAGGTCGGATACTGAATATATCAGGGCGCTGCCAGAAAGGATCATCGACCAGGATGAGAGCGCGCATAAATACGAGCATTCCCTTGAGGTGCAGCTTCCCTTCCTGCAGCACAGGTTCAAGGAATTCAAGATTGTCCATATCTGCATGGGAATGCAGGATGAAGAGACCGCTGTGGATGTTGGGCAGGAGATCGCCGAAGCTGCAAGAAAAGTAAATAAGAAAATCGTAATAATAGCGTCGAGCGATTTTAGCCATTATGTGCCGGATAAAGTGGCGAGGGAGAGCGATGCATATTTTATCGAATCAATCCTTGGCATGGACATCACTGGCTTCTACCGCAGGCTGCATGAGCGAAATGCCTCAGTATGCGGCTATGGTCCAATTGCAGCCATGCTTGCTGCAACGAAGAGCCTGGGCGCGAAAAAAGCAACCCTGCTCAAGTACAGCACGAGCGGGGACGTAACCGGTGATACATCTGCGGTCGTGGGGTATGCCGGGATAATTGTGGAATAGACCTCTCATGGAAATAAATTCTAAAGGAGTGGGAAATGGACTGGAAGGATTACCTGGCTCCGAATAAAGGAAAGATTTTAATTTTCCTGTTTATAGTCGTTATTCTTGATGTTAATATATCCATTCTTAATTATTTATTCTTACTTGGTCTCCTGTCTGGTTTCCTGTCTGTTTGCACGCTACTCCAAACGAGAAAAGAGGTAAGTAGAACTGTCCTGTCTTAGATCCTATCCGAAATGTTAAAGCCACAGAGAGCACAGAGAACACGGAGATTTTCTAAACGCCCTCCGTGTTCTCTGTGCTCTCTGTGGCTCATTTGGAAATATACTATTGATTGAT
>JAPMTX010000210.1 GCA_026552855.1 Candidatus Methanoperedens sp.
CGGGCTGTAAAGAGCGAACTCATTATAAAATTCTATGGAAAACCGAAATTGATACATTCGTATAAAATAAGGATATATGGGAGCGAAGCAGGAAAATTCATAGAAGACATAGGCTTCCTGGGTGAAAAGCAGAAACATGCTGAAAGATTACTTAAAAAATGGCTGGCAAAAAAAGGCCGGACAAGAACCAGCTTTGATGAAGATGTGTTCATTGATAAAGTTGTAGAAAGAAAAGAGATAAGTCCCCAGGATAAATATGTGTATAACCTGACAGTGGATACCCATCACAGCCTCATTTGCTCGGGAATTACTACCTTCCAGTGTGACGGCGACGAGGACTGCGTGATGCTCTTGATGGATGGCCTCCTGAATTTCTCGCGCTCGTACCTCCCGGACAAGCGCGGCGGGCAGATGGATGCCCCCCTCGTTCTGACCTCACGCATCGATCCCAACGAGGTTGATAAGGAGGCGCATAACGTGGATGTGCTTTTCCAGTATCCCCTTGAGTTCTACGAAGCAACAACCCAATTCAGGAACCCCAAGGACATCGTGAAGCTCATGGACACTGTGAGCGGAAGGCTTGGCACTCCGGCGCAGTACGAGGGCTTCGGTTTCACCCATGACACCGCAAACATTGCGGCGGGGCCTAAAAACAGCGCGTACAAGACCCTCGGGACGATGATAGAGAAGATGGACGCACAGCTTGCCCTGGCGCGCAAGATCAAGGCCGTTGACCCGCAGGACGTGGCCGAGAGGATAATCAATTCTCATTTCCTGCCGGATCTGATAGGGAATTTGCGCTCGTTCTCAAAGCAGAAGGTCAGGTGCACGAAATGTAATGCCAAGTACAGACGCCCGCCGCTTCGGGGGACTTGCCCCAGGTGCGGGGGGAATATCGTGCTGACGGTGCATGAGGGGTCGGTGAAGAAGTATCTTGAGACTTCTTTGCGCATTGCGGATGAGTATAATGTGAGGCATTATACGAAGCAGAGGCTTGAGCTGCTGGAGCTTGAGATGAGGTCGCTTTTTGAGAGCGATAAGGTGAAGCAGAAGGGGCTTGCGGATTTTATGTGAAAATCATAATTAGCCGTGGATGAAGAGCACTGATCCTGCGTTAATGTTAATGTCCACTGATCTCTTGGGGTAATATTTTAATAGACAGAGATTAATTGAACATTAAAAATAATTAATTATGACCCTGAGTGTATATCGGTGGGAAGATGTTCATCGCTATTTCCCACAAGAAGTTATTGAACAGTATAGAAAAAAGATAGTTGAGGAATGGAAATCTGG
>JAPMTX010000136.1 GCA_026552855.1 Candidatus Methanoperedens sp.
AATCGATTCAGAAGATTATTCATAAGATGGGAGAAAAAACTTGAGAATTATATAGCACTGCTACATTTCGCATGTGCATGGATTACTTACAGGGCAGCAGGACTTTTCGGATAGGCTCTTAGCGGTCTGGTCATTAAAGCAGCCGGACCAGCAGCCGTCTTATCATATCTTATATGCGGTATTGTGGTCTCTTTCTCAGGATTATCCTATGCAACACTTGCCAGCATATTTCCGGAGAACGGCGGTGGATATCTCTTCGCCAGAAGGATGCTCGGCAATTATCCCGGATTTCTTACAGGTTGGGCTATGTACGTGAGCACGTTAATTTCAATATCATTTGTTCTCCTAGGGTTTGGGATATACTATAATCTCCTGCTGGGAATAAATCTTGATCCAAGATTTGGCGCCATAGCTGCGGTGCTACTGCTCACAGCCCTCAACCTCCGGGGGCTCTCTGAAGCAGGGAAGTTTGAGGTCGCACTCGTTGTCACCAAGGTCGCGATTCTCATCCTGATTGCGATTGCGGGGTTAATTCACGTTCAGAGGACAGATTTTGTGCCGTTCATGCCCAATGGGGCAGGTGGGGTTATTGAAGGGATCACGATGGTCTTCTTTGCCTATATGGGTTTTCAGGTGGTCAGCATGATGGGCGGTGAGTTTAAAGAATCAAGCAAGACAGTCCCTGCTGCTACTCTTGTATCCATCGGCATCGTTGCTGCGATATATAGGTGTGGTTATTGCGCTCATTTCTGTAAAACTGCCTTCCTACGATCAAAAAAGCGTGTTCTATGCCTCTGTTTTACTACTCGGTACGTATGGGAGCTATATAGTGGCACTTGCAGCGACGATATCTACACTGTCGTCAGCAAATGCCAGTATAATCGGCGCATCGAGGATCATACTGGAGATGGCAAGAGAAAAACAGATTCCCGGCAGGTTTACCAGGGTTAAGAACGGCCAGCCCTACGATTCTATAATTTTTGGCTCAATAATCGCAACTCTGCTCATCATCTATGGAAGTCTGGACTTCATCGTGAACCTGACGAATACGGCAACGCTCGGCACTATGTTCCTTGTAAATGTAAGTGCCTTCAGGCTGGTTCAGAGAGGAAGGCTGATACCATCGGACAAAAGCTATTTTAAAATCCCTTTTGGCACGCTCTTTCCCGCGCTCGGTGCAATTTCTTGTATCCTTATGATACTAACTCTCCCTCCGACCACTATAGTTATGGGGTTGGCGGCTATGTTTCTGGGTTCGGTTTTTTACGTTCTTAAAGATAAATCGATAAAAAGGTGAAAAAATGACCTGTCTAAAAACAGTAATAGTGCAAGCCTAGTGGCTAACACATCCGGATACAGCTCCCATACTCCGTACTTTACTGTGTCGCCTGCTATAAGAAAAGTAGATTACAAACCCAATAGCCATCCAGATTAGAAGCCGCAGCCACGTATCCACCGGAAGTGATAGCATCTGTGCAAACGAGAACAGTGTACCGAAAACCGGGACCCACGGCACGAAAGGAGTTTTAAAAGGTCTGGGCAGGTCGGGCTGTGTTTTGCGCAAAACAAGAACACTTGAGCATACGATCGCAAAAGCCAGCAAAGTCCCGATCGAGACGAGCGCGCCCAGAATCTCGATAGGGAAGAGCCCTGCAACGACCATTGCAACTATGCCTGTCAAAATCGTGGTTATATACGGTGTTTTAAACCTCGGATGTACAGATGAGAATTTCTCCGGCAGCAAGCCATCCTTTGCCATTGTATAGAAAATCCTGGGCTGGCTGAGAAGCAATACAAGAATGACTGAGCTTAAACCTGCGATCGCTCCGATTTTTATAAATGGTCTTAACCAGAAAAGACCTGGTCCTGCAGCATTGACTGCAATGGCGATAGGGTCAGGTACAAGAAGCTGGTCATACTTTACCATGCCTGTTAATACAAGCGAGACTGCAATGTACAGTACCGTAGAAATGGCAAGAGAGCTGAGTATCCCGATCGGCATGTCTTTTTTCGGATTGCGTGCCTCCTGCGCTGCCGTAGAGACTGCATCAAAACCGAAGTAAGCAAAGAATATCACGCCCGCCCCGCGCAAAATACCGCTCCAGCCGTAATGTCCGAATTCTCCTGTGTTCGGCGGTATGAACGGGATCCAGTTCCCGGTTCTGATATAGGCGATCCCGAAGGTTATGAAAAGGATCAGTACACTTATTTTGATAAGTACGATTATGTTGTTAAAGACTGCAGATTCCTTGATCCCGGTAACAAGCAATACGGTCATCAAAGCAACGATGAACATGGCAGGTATGTTCAGGAATGCACCTGTGGCATGCCATCCAAGTACCGGGTCGTATGTGAGGGGTGCACTTGATAAGTAAGACGGGATAGTGACCCCGAAATCCTCAAAAAAACTTACCACATAGCCCGACCATCCGACCGCTACGGTGGACGCTCCGAAAAGGTATTCAAGCATCAGGTCCCAGCCTATGATCCAGGCAAACAGTTCGCCGAGAGTTGCATACGCGTACGTATAGGCACTGCCCGAGATCGGAACTGTTGATGCGAACTCTGCGTAACAGAGCGCAGCCATGGCAGCACCAAAGCCTGAGATTATAAATGAGAGTACGATTGCAGGTCCTGCGTACTGCGCTGCTGCCTGTCCCGTAAGGACAAATATCCCTGCGCCGATTATTGCCCCGATCCCGAGCGTGGTCAGGTTCAGGGGACCAAGGACCCGCTTCAGCTCACGGGTAGCCGAAGCCTCTTTCATTAACTGGTCCATTGGCTTCCTTAACAGCAGGTCTTTAAACATATTTACTCCCTAACGCTTGAAATGTATTTTTACTTATCCGCAAGCTTTAATATTCTTTACGTCAATTGTAAACCCATGGTTAAGCTTGATCAGATCAATATTTCTAATGACGGTCTTACCAAGTTCTTCAGTCCTATCGAAGCCAGGATCCTGAAGACACTGTGGACCGAAGGGGAGATGATGACTTCAGAGCTGACCGAAAAGACGAATATCCCGCTGACGAGCATAGCAGGCACCCTTGACCGCCTGGTCAAAGCTGGATACGCAGCCCGGCGTGTGGATACCGTGAACGGCAGGGTGCGCTACGTTTACGCCCCGGTCTATTCCGAGGAAGAGGTGGCAAGCGAGATCACAACTAAAGTCCTGGACAGTCTGGTCGATGCGTTCGGTCCCCTTGCGCTTCTGAATTTCTCAAAGTACAGTGATAAGAAATGAACATATTCGGTGAGATTAACTGCTTTTGGGTTTGCCTCAGGTTATCTGATTTCGCTCCATTTGTTGCTCTCTTCATTGTTATTTCAATAGCCCTTCTTGCGGCAAGCTTCATGGTCAAAGAGCCAAAACGCAGGCTCCTGATATTCGTATCCGCGCAGGTCTCGGTAATCCTTGCGATCATTGCCACCTTCTACCTGATGGAATGCGAGGGGATGATGACGATATATCTCTATCTTGGCTATGCGGTAATATCCGGCATATTGATGTTCGGGATAACGCGGTATTATGACAGGTTCATGATCAGGCGCCTGAACGCAAAGCCTGCAGGCAGCATAATAGGATGGGTGCAGAGGTTCGTGGATCAGCTTGCGGCTGCCACGGTATATTACTATGATTCAGCAGCGCCGCGTGCTTTTGCAGCCGGGAGGTCTATCTTCGTATCGGTCGGGCTCCTTGAAATGCTGGACGATGACGAGCTCAGGGCTGTTCTGGCGCACGAAGCCTGGCATATTCGCAACAATTCGAGGATGCCGTACCTCAGGCAGCTTGCACTTATGACTTTTTCTTCGCATAAAAGCTCGGAGCTTGAGATCATGGCAGACCGCTTCGCAGCAGAGATAGCAGGAGATGAGGCGCTTTCTTCCGCGCGCAATAAGCTGGATAAAGTATTTATCTAAGGTATTAATTTTAATAGTAAAAAAGGTGATAAAAATATGTGGCTTAAATTGAGATTGTATCTGATAATGACTGTAATGTTCGCCATAATCTACGGACTTGTGGCATTTGCGGCGAGTTATATCGGTGTAAGCGGGTTTTACGCTTACGGGGTTATTGCATCTGTCATGCTGCTCATCCAGTACATGATAGGACCGAGGATGGTCGAGTGGTCAATGGGCATACGCTACGTGAGCGAGCAGGAATACCCTGCACTGCACAGGATGATCACTGATCTTGCAAGAGATGCAGGGATCCCGAAGCCCAAAGTGGGCATTGCCAGGATACCCATACCCAATGCATTCGCATTCGGCAGATGGGCTAAAGACGGGCGCGTATGCGTAACCGAGGGAATAATGAACCTCCTTAACGAGAAAGAGCTTCGGGCAGTGCTTGCACATGAGGTCTCGCACCTGAAGCACAAGGACGTGGCTGTTATAACGATGATAAGTGTCATCCCGATGATCGCCTGGTACATCGCATGGAACTCTCTGTTCTCTGGCGGCAGGGAGCGCGGGAACGCTGCACTTATCGGGATAGCAGCTTTTGCCGTATACCTTATAACGAACCTCCTTGTGCTGTACGTGTCCAGGATCAGGGAATATTATGCTGACGAGGGCGCAGTAAAGCTCGGCAACGGTCCGCACCACCTTGCTTCCGCCTTATACAAGCTCGTCTACGGTAGCGCCAGGGTCAATAAGGATGCGCTTAAGCCGATAGAGGGCATGAAGGCGTTCTTTGCCAACGACCCCTCGCGCGCAGCCTACGAGATCAGGGAACTGTCCCAGCTCGACCTTGACGGGAGCGGCACCATAGATGCCAACGAGCTGATGGCACTGCAGACAAGACCCGTGAAGATCAGCACCACGGATAAGATTATGGAGATGCTGAGCACCCATCCCAACATGCTCAAGCGCATCCAGCGGTTATCCTCCCTCCAGGGAGTATCCGCTTACTAATTTTTTTACCACAAGGTTTAAATCCCAGCCAGTTTAAGCTTGATTGAGAGAATGGAAGTATTCGAAGCTATCAGAAGCAGATGTTCTGTACGGCAGTTCAAACCCGAAGTAATACCCGATGAAGACATCCGGAGGATACTTGAGGCTGCCAGATGGGCTCCAAGCCCGTTCAATACCCAGCCTTGGGAATTCATTATCATCACGGATAAGGAAACGCTGAAAGCCATCTCGAAATACGCCAGGTACTCCGGCTACCTTGCTGATGCGCCTATGGCTATAGCCGTGGTCGTCCCGCCGCTGAGCAACAAGTTCTCTTGGGTGGAGAGCATCGGAGAACCGAAATTCGCCGCAGCCAAGGCTGTGCAGAACATGATGCTTGCAGCTTGGGAACTGGGGATAGGGTCGTGCATGGTAAGCATAGAGCGGGACAGGGTAGGCGAGATACTTGGTGTGCCAAAAACTCATTTCGTGCTCACGGTAGTTCCGTTCGGATATCCTGAGACTGCGCCGGCAAAGCACGAGGACAGCTTCAGGAAAAAGCTTGAGGAAATGGTTTTTTACGAGAAGTACGGGAAGAAAGACGGTCTAAAGTGATCTTATGAGCGAAGAGGAGACGATTAAACCCGACAGGGTGCTTGACTGCATCGGTCTTTATTGCCCCATACCGATATTCAATACGACCCAGGAGATGGAGACCATCAAGCCCGGACAGGTACTTGAGATGGTGACGGACGACCCTGCTGCAGTCCAGGATATCCCGCGCTGGGCTAAGAGGGCTGGGCACCAGTTCTTAAAGCTGTTCAAGGAAGGAGAGCATTTCCACTTCCTGATACGGAAAGGGACCGGATAAAGTAAAAACTTGTGAACAACTGTGGTAAACTCAAAAAAACCCTTGCCCTTTGTTTCCAGTGGAAAATCAATCCTGAAAGTTGAATTCAATTTTAAGACCGTCTGAACCTTAAACGAAGATTAATTGATTTAAACAATGGAAAAAACGTTTATTTTTGAAATAAAAGTGATGAACACGTCTTTTTTGTTAATAGCTCTTAATAACCCCCATTTCCATTGAAAAGTATAAATAGTATTAATACCATCTTGTTCACTCTGCGTTCACAATGATATTTCACCTAGAAGGAGCATCGGAGGGGATTCCGGATGCGCTGCTGTCTGCCCCCGCAGGTGGACAGCACTTCCATTTTTTGAGGTGCTATGAAGATACGGCTTGAACTTGAAGGAAAAAATGCAGGCAGCATAAATTACAAGGGACCGGATTCAGCCGAGCTGGCAGTAACGTATCTGAATTCGATAGAAGCCGATGAGGTAGAGATACACATAGCAAAAGACGATGGGACAAAGGCTTTTGCCGAATTCTCAGGTGAGTTCTGGAACATGTCTGCGACAAAATTCATCCTCTCTGCCGCGAAAAACAAGCCCTCTATCCCGGAGCCTGCTGCTGTGGAATCAGAAGAGTTCAATGGTAATAGTGAATCGCTGACATTGAAAGAGCGGCTGGAGATGTTCTTACGGTTTGAATACCCCAGGGTGTGGTTCACTTCCCTGGATGTAAAGAGACACTACGAGAGCGTCTACGGGAAGATCAACCTCTCCACCGTGTCCACATACCTTGCGAGGATGTACAGGGACAATATACTTGAGCGGAAGGGGAACCATAACCAGAGGGAATACAGGCTCAGGGACGAAAACAATCCCCTGGTGAGCCTCGAATACGCTAAAGTAAAATGATTCGGGTTGATGAACCGACCCCTGTGGGCTTACAGCACCCTCGCAGCGCTTATTCTGCGCTGTCTTCGCTGCAAATTGCGCGCCGTGCGCTCTCTTATAGCACTCCATGCGGAAGAGATCCAGTGAACCGCCCCTTCCCTTAGACCTTGATCGGTCATGCGGCATTTACGCCGTGGAAGGCTGAATTTATCTCCAGGGTTCTCCTTGTCGATCTCCAGCTAGTTCATCGTAGCGTGCACCTTATACACCTGTATAAGGTAAATTACTATGTTGTTTTATGAAAATTAGTAGTTTTCGATAACAGAACCGGTAATAAATATGGTAACAGTCAACTTATCGTCTCGATCTTGAACATCGCGTTCATGCCCTGAAGTGTCATCTTGACCCTGTCGCCAAACCGCAGTATCTCTTCAACGTCCACGTTCTTTCCCCACTCGTAGACATAATCGTGGCTCCCCTGGATGGGTTTGAATCCCAGGGACATGAGACGCTGGTTGATCTCTGAGGGTTTTGCGCCCTCGCTGTTAAACCATACGATGAGATAACTCTTCATAACTCTACGATATATTGTTCTGATGTTTTATTATACTTTTGGTCTTTTTATTTTCCGCATTCGATTATACCAAGTTCTGCCAGTATTCCTCTTGCTATATCTATTGACTCTTCCTTGCTCCCGGCTTTGATGAGCATCCTGCCGCTCGGATACATCGAAACATCCACGCCGTTGTAATTCAGCAGCAGCAGATGTTTTGTTGCTACCTTGGTCTGGACTATCCTGCTGGCTTTTATAAGGTCTATTCTGGTGTTGGTACTCACTTCAAATGCGGTTCTGCCCGAACACAACCGGGCTGAGATAATCATGAACCTTTGTGATGCAAAGGAAATATATAAGCTTGAGTACAAATTCAATACAAATATTATGCAGATGAGGAGACAGGTGTTATCTTTATTATTATGGCTATTTTTAATACCGGCAGGCTCAGCCGCCAGTGATGTCCTGTTAAATGGAACGAACATCTACCTGGCTACCGGGGATTCCTACGGGCTGTACCAGGGGTATATCCTGAGCCTTAAAAGCGTCAGCAGTGACGGCTCGGTCTGGCTTCAACTGGATTCAAACAATCAGATGGTCAAAAGCGAGATAGTTCGCAGCTACGGATCTTTCGTTTATAATAAGACCAACAGGACAATACTGTCAGTTAAAGTGGATAAGGTATACTCAGGCTCATCCGACCAGGCGCTCGTATCGTTTTTACTCTATCAGTTCAAAGACTCCGATATGCCTTTATCGAACCAGTCAGGGACATTGCCGTCCAATACCCATGATACCAGAAATGATGAACTTCCGAAACTTAAGCCTCCGCGCGAGCCTGTCATCTGGGCGCTGGGTATCTTTTCCGTTCTGGGCCTTATCTATATCCTGCGTAAATTGTGGTGATGAAATGAGAGTATTGAAGAAGGAACTCAGGTTCGATGAGGGTGAGATCTCGCTTATCCCCGAATCCCTTGATGACCTCTGGCATTTAAAATACATACTTGAGCCTAAAGATATTGTGTATGCCTTCACCAAAAGGAGGATAGAGGGTGCCACAGATAAACTGAGGCCTGAGAAAGCGGATAAAAAGACAGTTCGGATCGGGATACAGGTCGAAAAGGTAGAGTTCCACAGGTTCTCAAACAGACTGCGCGTGCACGGCATCATAGTGGACGGCATTGATCTTGGGGCGTACCATACTCTGAATATCGAAGAAGGGATGAATATCTCCATAGTCAAGAAATGGAAGAGCGACCAGCTGGAGAGGATAAAAGAGGCTGAGATCGCGGCGCGGCGCCCGAAAGTTATAATTGTCACAATAGAGGAGGGGGAAGCCTGCATAGGAGTGGTAAGGCAGTTCGGGGTTGAGGAGACTTCCTGCATCCGCCAATCCCTGGGAAAAGGCGAGGGCAACAGAAGGAACGAATTCTTCGGGGAATTAGCCTCTCAGTTAAAATGGGCGGCTGAAAAGGTCGAGGCTGTGATTCTCGCAGGTCCCGGGTTCACGAAAGAGGATTTCCTTGAGTTCCTGAGGACGAGGGAGGCTGAGCTTGCAAAGAAGATAGTGCTTGAGGATACTGCGTCCATCGGTATATCGGGTTTCCAGGAAGTCCTGCGCCGGGGGGCTGTGGACAGGATAATGCAGGAATCAAGGATAGGGAGGGAAGCAAACCTGATAGAAGAGCTGATGAAAGAGATATCAATAGGCGGCAAAGCAGTTTACGGTATGGCTGAAGTCAGGAACGCGCAGAGCCTGGGCGCTATCGAGACGCTGCTCATCACCGACGAACTGCTGCGTACCGAGCGGGAGAAGAACTCAATTGATGATTTCTTAAAGGACGTGGAACATGCCCAGGGGAAGATAGTGATATTCAGCACAGAGTTCGAGCCCGGAAAGAAGCTTGAGTACCTGGGGGGGATCGCTGCACTTCTGCGCTTCAAGGTCGCAGTATGAATTTCGGGGACAGCGTGAATTTAAGGGAGGCTGCGGCTGACATCAGGTACCTGCTCGACCGGGGTTATCCGCAAAAGGGCGCAGTGGTATTCGTATGCGCGCATTACAGGCTTGATACAGAGGCGATGTACCTTCTTTTAAGGACCGTTGTCGCAAGAGAGACTGCTGAAAAACGGAAAGCGAAGTTTTTGCCATGCAACAGGATTGAAGGAAATAACATTATAATCGATGGGTATAACATCATTATCGGGATGGAAAGCATTCTGGAGAAAAAGGCTTATCTGTGCGATGATGAAGTAACAAGGGATATTAAGGGTATTTCCAGGAATTACAAGGTTTCTGAAATCACGGAAAAGGCAATCGAGCTTATACTACAGTTTTTAAAAGAGAATCAACCCGCATATGTCTGTTTTCTTCTTGATTCGCAGATAAGCAAAAGCGGTCAGCTTGCTTCTGCTTTGAGGAGAAAAATGCAGGAGTTCGGATTGAAAGGGGATGCAAAAACATCGAATCATGTAGATTATGATCTAAAAACCTCTAAATACATTGTTGCATCAAGTGACGGTGTGATAATAGATGAAGCAGAGAAGGTGGTGAACTTCCTTTCCTGCATCGTATCCAGATTCAGGTATTTGGAGGCTGGAGTTGAGCGAGAGTTATTTTATATTAAGAATCCCAATTTAAGAGATGAAATATCATGAGTAATTGGATGATTGAAGATGTTTACAATGCTTTAATCAAAGATAGAAACACTCAGGTTCCAATCGAGAAGATAAAAGCGCATAGATTGGTTAAGGTTGTTATAGAGGGACGAAATGACCGACCAGATAACTGAGATAAAAAACAAAATACTCAATACTCTAAGAAAGAACGACGTTAAAAGAGCTTCACTTTTTGGTTCCGTTGTTAGAGGAGAATTAACAGAGGAGAGCGATATTGACATTCTGGTTGAGTTTGGAAGTAGAAAAAGTCTTCTTGATCTCGTAGGCTTAAAATTAGAACTTGAAGATGTACTGAAAAGGAAAGTCGATGTGCTGACCTATAATTCTCTTCATCCTCTTCTAAAAGATAGAATACTTCGCGAACAAAAAGTGATACTATGAAAAAAGATCCAGAGATATTTCTTGGCCATATTTTGGAAAGTATTTTGCTTATCGAGGATTACACAAAAAATAAAACTTACCATGACTTTTTAAATTCGACTCAACTTCAAGATTCCATTATTCGCAGAATAGAAATAGTAGGCGAAGCCGTCAAGAATTTGCCCGAAGATTTTAAAAGTAATTACCCTGAAATTCCCTGGAAAAAGATAGCAGGCATGAGGGACGTACTGATTCATGAATACTTTGGAATTGATTTAGAACTGACATGGGAAGTCGTTCAACATGATATTCCAAATTTAAAGAGAGATATCCTGAGAATAAAAAGGAGCTGACAAATGACACACGGTCCCTATTTCGCTCAAAACTTCCACCAAGACAAACTCTATCCAGAACCAAAAGTCTGCCTTTCGTACCTCCATTCCAAAGCGCAAATGCATCAATGCTGATATAAATTCTCAGAGCGACTGAAATGAAAAAGATTGGTATAGCCGTAACAGACCCCTCTGACTGGACTGCTGCCGCTCTCCGCAACGCAATAAAGCATTTCGGAATGGAGCCCGTATCATTCAGACTCAGCCGCGCGACCTCGAACATAGCATCAGGGAAAATGCATGCAGATAATATCGACCTGACCTCGCTTGATGCTGTTATTGTCAGGGACATGGGACCTGCGACCCGGGGCGATGCCGCGTTCAGGTTCGATCTCCTCTGCCATCTCGAAGAGCTCGGTATCAGGGTTATCAATCCCCCTGAATCCATCGCAAAGGCGGCGAACAAGCATGCTTCAAGCTTCCTTTTCCAGAAAAACGGCATCCTCACGCCCAGGACCGTGGCTACAAGCGACCCGGATGAGGCTTTGTCTGTATTATCTTCCTTCGGGGGCGCTGTCGTGAAGCCCGTGTTCGGGTATAAAGGGATCGGGGTCGAGCGCTTAAAAAATGATGGGAGCGGAGCCCGGAGGCTCAAAGAGCTACTGGATAAAGACGGTATGGTGTACTTACAGGAATTCATACCCAACCCTGGCAGGGATATCAGGGTGTTCGTCGTGGATAATAAGATTGCGGGCTCCATATACAGGATAGCACCCGCCGGGGGCTGGATCAATAACCTGAGCCAGGGCGGCTTCTCAAAGCCCTGTTTACTGACTGAGGAGCAGAAAAGTCTCGGTTTGAAAGCTTCTGAGGCTATCGGCACGGTTTATGCGGGCGTGGATATCATTGAAGGGGACAGGGATTACGTGATAGAGATCAATGGAACGCCTTCTGGCAAAGGTATCTTTGAGGCATGCGGGGTGGATGTTACACGGGATATAGCTGAATACCTCTGCAGATCGATCAATCGATGAAAAAACGCATCTTTAGATTTTCTTGAAAGATCACTGCCGCAGGAGCTTACCGGTTTTCGTAATTTTTTTAAGAAAAATTAATGCCAAGACTTAAGCAACTTAAAGACGTTTGACAGGACAGTTATCAGTGCTAATCCCTGATTTATTATTAAACTATGAAACAGGAAATGTCAAGCGTTGACGTTGCCGCGATCATAAAGGAACTCAGGCCACGTCTTCTCGATGCCAAGATCACAAAAATATACCAGCACTCCCATGATGAGATAAGGATAGGGCTCCATATCTTCAAAGAGGGAAGGACAAATCTGATTATAGAGGCTGGAAAGAGGCTTCACCTTACAAAACATCCAGAGACTGCCCCTAAATTTCCCCAGTCCTTTCCCATGCTGCTGCGGAAACATTTGAGCGGAGGCAGGATAACAGATATCCTGCAGTACGATTTTGACCGCATAATCGAGATACATATCAGGCGCGGCGAAGATACTACAATCCTGGTCGCCGAACTTTTCTCGAAAGGCAATATCATCCTGCTTGACGCGGAGAGGCGCATAATCCTGCCCCTTAAATCCATCAGCTTCAGGGACAGGAAGGTAATGCGCGGGGAGCAATACGAGCCCCCGGCAGCACAGCTCAGCCCTGTTACAGCCACGCTGGACGATCTGAAGGAGATATTCTCGCATTCGGAAGCAGATGTTGTCAGGACCCTGGCTACGCGGATGAACATCGGAGGGCAGTACGCAGAGGAGATATGCCTCCGCGCGGGTATAGATAAAAACACGCCCGCTGCCCGGCTTGACGATGTGGGTCCTATCCTGAGCGCCATGCAGGAGGTTTTTAAGCCCCTGAATACCGGGCTAAAACCCCATATCGTGCTCAAAGACGGAAAGGCTGTGGATGTTCTTCCTTTCGAGCTGTCCCAGTACGAGAGGAACGAGAAAAAGTATTTTACCACTTTCAATGAAGCGCTGGATGAATACTTTAGCGGGGAAATTACCGGAAAAAAAGGCGAGGCGACAAAAGAAGGAGCCGGGAAAGAGGGAGAAAAAGCCAAAAAGCCCGGACTGTACGAGTACCGCCTTCAAAAACAGATGCAGGCACTGCAAAAGTTTAAAGATGACGAGGAGAGGCTCGTCCATAAAGGAGAGCTGATCTACGCGCACTACCAGATGTGCGAGGGGATTTTAAAAGCAATAAAAAGCGCAAGGGATAAAGGGTACTCATGGGACGATATCAAAAGCATATTAAAAAAGTCGGATATGCCTGAAGCCAGAATGATAAAATCCGTCAATCCTAGTAAGGGAACTATTACGGTAACATTCGATAGCGAGGAAGTTGAACTGGATACCCAGCTCTCGGTACACCAGAATTCCCAGGTCTACTACGACAGGGCTAAAAAACTATCTGCAAAGATCAAGGGTGCGCTGGCTGCCATCGAGGAGACAAAGAAACTATCCGGGAAAGAGGAGGCGCCTGAGGTAAGGAAAAAGCTCCCGAAACCGAAGCAGCGATGGTACGAGCAGTTCAGGTGGTTCATATCCTCAGACGGTTTCCTTGTCATCGGCGGCAGGGATGCGCAGAGCAACGAGGATATAGTTAAGAAATACCTTGAGAAGCGGGATATCTTCTTCCATGCCCATGTTTCGGGCTCCCCCGCGGTCGTGATAAAAACAGAAGGAAAGGAAGTGCCTGAGACCACGCTCCTGGAGGCTGCGCAGTTCACGGTCTCCTGCTCAGGCATCTGGAAATCCGGGCAGGCAAGCGGCGATGCATACTGGGTGCTCCCTGAACAGGTCTCAAAGACGCCTGAGCCCGGAGAATACGTGCCCAAAGGTGCTTTCGTGATAAGAGGACAGCGCAATTACTACAAAGACGTCCCGCTGGAAGTGGCGCTCGGCATTGAGCTTGATATAGAGAAAAGGCTGATCGGTGGACCTGTGAGCGCCGTGAAGAAGAGAGCACAGTACGTTATCGAGATCGAGCCCGGAGAGTTCAACCAGAACGACCTGTCAAAAAAGATATACCGGATGCTGTATGAGAGGTTCGAGGATAAAAAACTCATCAAGGCGATTGCGTCGCCCGACAGGATTGCGATGTTCCTGCCTCCGGGCGGGTCGAGGGTAAGAGGTTAAACAGGGTAACTCTACTATGCTTTCCCAGCCATCTCCTGTTTTGTTTCCTCTACATCATACTCGTCAAATATCTCCCCGACCAGTTCTTCCAGGATATCCTCGGTAGAGACCAATCCTGTGACCTTCATGTTATTATCCATTACCATTGCTATGTTCATCTTCTTCTGCTGAAGCTCTTTCAGGATAGAGGGGATACCTCTTCCTGCTTTCACAGCCAGGATGGGTCTTAAAATCTGATATACTTTTGTCCTCTCAAGCTCATAGTCCCTGAACTTAAGTAAATCTTTTGCGTAGATCATCCCAACAACATTATCAAAATCCTTCTGGTACACTGGTATTCGCGAATGCCCCGACCTATTAATTAATGCAAGTGCAGTATCAAGAGCTTCTGATTCTTCTATAGATACTATATTCTCCCTCGGTGTCATGACGCCGTGCGCTTTTTCGTCGGTGAACTCAAAGACGTTGCTTATAATCTCCCTCTCGTGCTTCTCGATAGTCCCTTCTTTTTCCCCGACCTTCAGCATCATGTTGATTATCTCCTCTGTAACGAACGGATGTTTTACCCTCTCTTTCCCGCCGAGGAGTAGAATCAGGGAATTCACGAATGCCGTCAGAATATAAACAACAGGTCTCAGAATAGAGATCACTAACCTTATCGGCTTGGCTATCTTTAATGACATTTGTTCAGGATGCCTTGAAGCAAGCGTCTTCGGGAAGATTTCTCCAAAAACAAGGATGAACAGGGTCATCACCCCGGTCGCTATCGCGATCCCTTTATCTCCGAACATGCTCAGTGCAACGTTCGCAGCCAGGATAGAGGCAGTGATGTTGACTATGTTGTTGCCTATGAGGATTGCAGTAAGGAAACGCTCTGGGTTCTCAAGCAGCCCGATAACTATCTTCGCGTTTTTATTCCCTGTCTCTGCCAGGTGCCTTGTCCGTAACTTGCTGACTGAAAGAAGTGCAGTCTCTGATAGAGAGAAAAAAGCTGAAAATACAATCAGTACAGATATTATTATTATCTCAGTTGTAATCCATGAATCCATCGGATTTTAATCAGTTCCTTTATATCTGGAGTGCTTAAAAACCTTACTGCAAACGTAAATATAAGCGTAGCGTCTATCAGTGCCCATGCTCTTGCTCGCAGAGTTTGAATTCTATCTCGCCGGCAGCGCCGGAACGATCTATGAATCACTGCTCCCTGAGCTTGGGGAGGATTACCAGCGCACGAAAGCAGCCCTTACGTTAAGGGATGATGTGCTTATTTTAAATGTTGAAGCGGACGATATCGTATCGATGAGAGCCGCCCTGAACGGATGGCTAAGACTGGTAAAGATCTCCTGCGAGATGAGTTACATTGTTTTGAACATATAAAATGTGAATTACTCCGAGTATCATGCTTGAGCTTTCCGTTTGGTTCCTTACAGGACTATAGTGTTTCACCGAAAGTCTTAAAAAAGACTTAAAAATAGAGCACGGATGACATGGATGACACGGATTTACACGGATAATTCTAATCCGTGCACATCCGTGTCTACTCCATAAGCAATGAAACTACTGCACCGCTACAAAATACATGCTGAAGTTAGTTTTATCCGTGCCCCAATTTTAGCAACACAATCGTTACTCTGATTCCAAGACGCTTTTATGGATGCACCCAACTCGATCGCCTTCAGTCACGGTCGCGCTGCATAATCAAATACAGCCCATGCGTGACTTCCCCCTGCCATTGAAACGGGCGGGTATCCATTCTTGTGCACTCTCATGGGGTTTTGCTCCTACCATGTTCATCTGCACTTTCAGCCAGTCATCTTGGCATCGAAAAGAAGAATGAGACGAAGGAATTGATGAAGTGAAATCTGGATGCAGGGAAATATATATGGAAAGACTGTACAAATAGGTCAATGGATGGTATAAGAGAAATAACTAAGAAGGAAATCTGATGGGAAAAACTTGGAATACGGTAGACATTTTTATCTCTTCTACTTTTAATGATATGCACGCCGAGAGAGACTATCTCGTTCGTTTTGTGTTCCCCGAATTGCGAGACCGCTGTGCCAATAGGAGGATACGTCTCATGGACATAGATCTCCGATGGGGCGTAACTGAAGAGGAAGCTGAGAACGGTAAGGTGCTGGAAATCTGTCTGGATGAGATTGATCGCAGCCGTCCTTTTTTCATCGGCCTTCTGGGCGAACGCTATGGTTGGGTACCATCCAAGTATGATGTGCCTGATGACCCGCGCTATGACTGGGTGCGCAAGTTCGAGAGGGGTTATTCCATCACGGCAATGGAAATATACCATGGCGTTCTACGCAACCCCACCATGAAGATGCACGCCTACTTCTACTTCCGCGATCCAGCCTTCCTTATCGACTTGCCCTATGAACATCAAAAGTTTTTTTCATCCGAAAATGAAGAAGCTGCATCGAGGCTCAAACATTTGAAGGATATCATCCGTAAACAATACCCAGTCTTAGAGAATTACCCCTGCGCCTACGGTGGCATTGGAGAAGATGGGAAGGTCAGGCTCATTGGATTAGAAGCCTTTGGGCAACGGGTTCTCGAAGATCTCTGGTCGGCCATCTGTCAAGAATATCCAGAAGAAGAGATTCCGCCTGATGACCTGGCAGTGGAAGAGGCATATCATGAGGCATTTATTGAAGGACGCTCTCGGCGGTTCATCGGTCGGCTGGATATATTGAAGCAGATGACTGAATTTGTCGATGGCGACAACGCCGCGCCGCTCATCATAACAGGGGCACCAGGTTGCGGGAAGTCCGCATTACTGGCGAAATTTGTCCGAGCATATACCGAATCCCATAATGAGGTATTTGTGTTGCCTCATTTCATCGGCGTTAGTCCTGGCTCCACAGACATTCGACGCACTCTGCTGAGGTTATGCCACCAATTTTCAAGATATTTCAATATGGCAAATGAGATTCCCGAAGAGTATGAACAACTGCGCAAGGTATTTTTTATGTTATTAGAAGAGGCGGCATCTCACGGGAAAGTGCTCCTTGTTTTAGATGCTTTGAATCAGCTTGATGAGAGTTATCGTGCACATTCTCTTAACTGGTTGCCTAGAACGTTACCACCTGGACTGCGGCTGATTGTCAGTACTCTCGAAGGGGACTGTTTAGATGCTCTACATAATCGCCGACCAGCTCCATCTGAAATCATCGTTGGTCCACTCGGTGAAGAAGATCGGAAACAAATCGTTCGGCAGACACTATGGGACTATCGCAAGCAACTGGATGAAACGCCTGAAAACGACCAGATGAAGCTGTTGCTAAAAAAGATAGAATCCGACAATCCGCTTTACTTAGCCGTCGCGTGCGAGGAATTGCGGGTGTTTGGTAAGTTCGAATGGATCAATGAGCGTATTGCAAGCTTACCCGGCGATATCCCGACACTCTTTGAGCAAGTGCTTGAGCGATTGGAGCACGACCACGGAGAGGGATTAGTGAATAGTGCGTTATCACTTCTGGAATGTTCACGGCATGGGTTACTGGAGACCGAAATGCTGGAATTGCTTCAGCATGAAAAGGGAGAACAATTTCCGCGGGCTATCTGGGCGCAGCTATATAGGAGCCTCAAATTCTATCTTTGTCCTCCCGGCGAATCGGGTGAAGGCGCTCTCGACTTTTTCCATAGACAACTATCAAAAGCTGTGCGGCGGCGGTATCTGCATATTGAGGAGAGAAATACTACCGCATCTGGGCATTTTCTCGATTCTCTTCATCGAAGATTGTTAAAAGCGATGTGGAATCGGAAGACTGAAGAGAAAGAAACTGCGGTGCATCGACGCTTAGCTGAGTATTTCCACCGCAAAGCCGATCCAATAGGCGATGCGACATGGACGGGTAATTATCCACGTGGTCTGAGTGTGTTGGCGTACCACCAAACGCGTGGGCAGACGTGGAAAGAACTGGAAGAGATGCTTTGCAACCTTGAATTTATCGAAGCAAAGTGTTCGGTGGGTATGACGTATGAATTAATAGACGATTACAGGCAAGCAGCGATTGCTGTTCCTGACAGTGAAGGGAAACGACACATAAAAGAATTCGAAACATTCCTGATTGCAGAAGCTCACATCCTGAGTATCATGCCGGAATTAACCTACCAGCAATCGGCTAACCAGTTGGATTCCACAGATCCAGCTAAGGTTGCATATATAAACCGTAGTCGTCGTCCATGGTTAAAATGGCTCAACAAACCCTTAGAGAAGAAAGCATGCTTAGTAACATTTAGCAGTGGTTTGAATGAAATATCCTGCTCAGCATTAGATCCTGCTGGATATCGAGTCGCTGTGATACAATTTGATACGGTGCATATTATTGATATCGAAACTGGAGTCCAAGTAGCAGAATTTAACGCCGGATGCCAAGAAGTGACCTCCTGCTGTTTCAGTACCGATGGGAAAAGCTTATTCTGTGGATACAAAGATGGCAATATTACCTTATGGAATATTGATTACGGAAAAATACAGGCTGTGTTCTCAGGCCATTCTGAGGGTGTTTCTTCTTTATGCGCTAAAAAATGGATGCTATTTTCGGTCTCTTTTGATGGAACTGCCCGGGTCTGGGATATCACACGTGGGAATTGTCTAAAAGCGATAGAAAGTCTCTCCCCACAACTCTACTGCTGTGCAGTGCACCCATCCAAGCCATGGCTGGTGATAGGGGGTACAGATGCCAGATTTGAGATATGGGATTTCGAGGATGTTCATTGTATCGCCCGAATGGCAGGAAATGTAATTTCAGTAGATGGCACGTCTGAGTTTCTGATCAAATATCGTGACAAGATTTCAGACTGTGTCTTCAGTGGGAATGGACGCTTTCTCGCTTTAGCCCAGGCTGATAGGCGGGAGGGCGCTCTGTATGTACTGGAAATCACCAGCAACGGCATCCTCAACCGCTTCGTTATACCTTCAAGCTCCCTTATACCATCTGTACCGAAGCGCCAGAGTCTTCTCAACCGTGCTATTAAAGGACCGGGGGGAATCTGGCAATGCTCCCTGGGGATTTCAAAACCCTGGGCGATCGCCACAGATGCGGAAGGGGACATAATTCTCATGCAACCTTATGGCAAGAGCTATATTGTTCGCATTGTGTCCAAAGCCCACCAGCATCGATGCGTTCTCTGCCGCCAGACATCAGACGACGGAAAGTTGGTTACAGTTGATGAGACGGGTACATGCCGTGTCTGGTCTATTGCTGCCCTGCCCAAGGACGCAATAGCTGTCGAGGAAGCAATAGTGAACATCCTGAACGGATACGCATCTCCCTCGGGAGAGAATATTGTCGTCTGCCGGGAGGATGGCATGCTTGCCATCTGGAACATCAGAGCAGGTAAGTTCACGCGAATTTTTGATGAGATGTCATTTTTCTGCGATCATGATGTGCGCTGTGCTGCCTGGACGCCTGATAATAAGTTCATCATCTCTGGCAGTGAAGAGGATTTTTATGCAGACATATGGGAATCCGGCGGTACACACTTAGGTGCATTCGATATTGGTGGTGGGTTTGTGGCTGATTGTGCAGTGTCACTGGATGGCTCATTCTATGCCTTTGTGAGCGAGGGAGGATTAGTGACAGTATGGGAACCCTTGGGATATTTCAAGCCGGGAGATATGCACCGCCGTCCTCTGCAGAGCTTTCACAGGAGAAGTCACAGTCCACGAGCCTGCTGCTTTGGATCTGATAGTGAAGAACTCACAGTAGTATGGAATGACGGCATTCTTACACTATGGAACTGGAAAAAGAACAAAATTTGCTGGGAAAAGCAAGTGCACGAAGGGGCGGCGAACGATTGCGCCGTCAACCCGAAAACTGGTCTAATCGCCACCGCCGGGGAGGATGGATACGTAAAACTGTGGTCGCCAGCGGAGGGGGATGCAGTCGCTTTAAAGAATATGGGAGCTCCTGCCACTGTGTGCCGCTTCAGTTCATGCGGTCGCTGGCTCGCTGTGTGTGCCGGCGATGTCTCGATTCTGGATGGTGAAACCCTCTCTACTCTTGCACGTTTTCCCTATCGCAAGAAAATCGCATTCGTTGACTTCATTGCACTCTCAGGGCGTCTATGCATCGGTTGTTCAGACGGAGAGATTCTTCTTGCCCAGATAGTCGATGAGAGCACTACTACGTGCGCCGCAAAACCTTAACCAAGGTGCCATCCTCGGCAAAAATTCGGACTTCCTCATCCCCGATAACAGCCTTAAATTGACCCTCCTGACAGTAAAACCCCAGAGATTCGATCTTAGCAACACCTTCTTTCGTAGTTTTTATATCCAAAAAGCAAGATACATACGTCTTACCAATTGCTTTTGCAAATTCCCGGCTCAATCGGGTTTGCTCGTCGGCACTTAAATGCTTGATTCCTAGCTTACCTAGGTTGCTTGTGTCTCTTAAACTTCCATGAGTGATCAAAATTGGTTTATCTTGTTCTGTATCCTTACTGCTTGATAGTGTATCGTAGGCAATCCGAGTTCTTGCCATACCAGACTGGTATTCTATATTTTCAGGGTATTTAGCCAGCAGTGCACTATAGAGTTGAATTGCCTTCTCAAACCTGAGTTTTGCCTCTGTAATCCTGCCAGTTTGCTCAAGCATGACGCCCGTGTTGAGTAAGATCGCTGCCATATTTGATTGGTATTCCACATTTTCAGGATTCTTAGCCAGAAGTGCCTCGAAGATTACTAATGCGTCCTCGCTCCTGCGTTTCGCATCTTCAAACCTGCCCGTTTGCAGCAGCATGATTCCCAGGTTGTCCAGCGTCATCGCTTTATCAGATTGGCATTCTGCATTATCAGGGTATTTTGCCAGCAGTGCTTCATACATCTTCAATGCCTTTTCGCTCATGGATATTGCCTCCTTGAATTTATCCATAACTCTCAGCAGACTACCAAGATTATCCAGCGTTCCTGCCAGATCATATAAATATTGTGGATTTTCAGGGTCTTTGCTCAACAATATCTCACGCATTTTCAATGCCTTTTCAAACCTGTGTTTCGCATCACCAAATTTACCCATGTCTCGCAGCAAAATACCCATGGTTGCTTGAGTGCCTGCTATATTAGACTGGTACTGTGGATTTTTAGAATCTTTGGTTAGCAGTGATTCATGAATTTTCAGTGCCTGCTCATACATGGGTTGCGCTTCCTCAAGCCTTCCCACAGTTCGCAGCAATCTGCCTATATTCTCTAGCAAAAGACAGAGATTATTCTGCGTTATTACCATATTTGATTGGTTCTTTGCATTCTTAGGATCTTTCTTCAGCAGAGCCTCATACATTTTCAATGCCTTATCGTACATGAATTTTGCATTCTCAAGCTTGCTAATATCTTGAAGTGAAATACCCATTCTACTCAGCAGAAGACCCAAGTTAGTCTGTATTCCTGCCATATCAGATTGGTATTGTAGGTTCTCAGGATATTTGGTTAGTAGTACCTCATATATTTTCAATGCCTGCTCGAATGCGAATTTCGCCTTCTCGAGCTTGCCCATATCCCCTAGAAGCATACCAAATTCATTCTCTGTCTTCGCCGCATCATATTGGTATTGTTCATTGTCAGGATCTTTTTTCATCAGTATTTCACGTATTTTCACTGCCTGCTCGTACCTGAATTCTGCATCCTCGAACCTGCCTGTATCCTGTAGCAAAGTGGCAAGGCTATATTGTACTATCGCCGCATCTGACTGATATAATATATTTTCTGGGTCTTTGTTCAGCAATGTATCAAGCATTTTCAGTGCTTGCTCATATCTGATTTTTGCCTCATCAAGTTGGCCCATATTCTGTAAAAGAACACTGAGATTAGTCTGAGCTGCTGGTATCCAAGAGATATAGAAGGAGTCTGTCAAGGCAAGTTGTTCCGAGATTTTAAGTGCCCGCTCCAAATATCCTTTTGCCTCTTCAAAATTACCAAGATTGCTATGGATATTTCCAGTTGTACTGTAAATAGCAACTAATGAATCTTGCCTTTTGTTGTTTAACGCCAATTGTTCGGCGTAATTTAGTGATTCAAATGCTTCTCTGTATTTTCCCCTCTTTAACAGCATATCGACGTTTTTTAGAATTTCAAAAGGGTCCTCCGGCATATTTTTTACCTCCCTGTTCATACCATAACCTTTTGTATATAAATTTTTCTATGTCTTCGGATTTATTAATATTCTGGACAATAATTTTATAAAACTGGAAAATAACCATGCATCAAAATAATTCAAAAATATAATCCCAGTTTCTGTCGTTCGCAACTAACAATTTCCCAATTGCAGCTTTAAAATTATATTATTTTGTCCTCAGTAGCTGAAGCTCTCGGGTTTTTGGTCGTTTGACCCAATATCTATAAATTAATGCCGGGCAATATACCATCAGATTTACAGGTGAATTAGAATGAGTCAAGAATTACCTCCGCAGATTAAAAACCAGCTTGCGCAGTTACAGCAGATCCAGCAGCAAGCTCAGGCGATCGCAGTTCAGAAAAACCAGGTTGAGATCAATTTGAAAGAGACCGAACTGGCTCTTGAAGAACTTGAAAAATTAGAACCTGATGCAGTGGTCTACAGGGCAGTCGGGGACTTACTGGTCAAAACCGAGCGGGACAAGGCAAAGGAATCCCTGAAGGAGAGGAAGGATACGCTCGATCTCCGACTTGCGACCCTTGCGCGCCAGGAAGAGCGCGCCCAGAAGCGGTTCCAGCAACTGCAGGAGCAACTCAGGCAGGCTATCGGCGGCACTCCAGCCGCGCAGTGACCATGGAGATAGACGAATCGGAATTCTATAACCGGCTGCTGGACTACCACAATATACTCTACTTATGCCATCGCAATGCTGATCCTGATGCCCTGGGCAGTGCGTTCGCGCTGAAGGAAGCCATCGGAGGCACCATAGGCGTCATTGACGGGTGCGACAGGGTAGCATCCCAGATAGCAAAACAACTGAACATCGAGTATGTCCTGAACCCGGCAGACGATTATGACCTGGTAGTGGTGGTCGATACCTCCACTCTCACCCAGCTAAACGGTTTCCAGCTAAAGAACTACGCTGTTATAGATCACCATGCCACTACGTCGTTGAATGATGATGCAATCTTTTTCCTCCGCCAGAACAGGAGTTCGACCGCAGAGATAGTGCTTGGGATTTTAAATTCAATGGGCGCCCCGATAAAGAGGCGCACTGCGTTCGCCCTGATCGCAGGCATACTCACTGATACGGGTAATTTCAAGCATGCATCCGCAGATTCCTTCAGGGCTGTGGCTGAGCTGATAGAACTGAGCGGCATTGAGTACGGCGAAGTGATGGATGTCATTTCATCCATCCCGCAGGACGTTTCCATGCGCATAGCTTTCTTAAAGGCTGCCCAGCGCGCCGTAATCGAGAAGGTGGATGAGTGGATCATCGTTACATCCCAGGTAAGCTCTTTTTCCGGCTCCGCCGCCTCCAACCTTGTCCTGGTAGGCGCAGATGTAGCATTTGTGGCTTCAAAGATAGATGATGTTGTCAAGGTGAGCGCACGCGCAAGGAAATACGCTATAAATGCAGGAGTGAACCTTGCGCGTTTGATGGAAGAGATAAGCGCCAGATTCAACGGCACGGGTGGAGGGCATGAAGGTGCCGCCGGCATGGACGCGTACGGGGACCCGGATAGCATACTGGCAAGCTGTGCCGAGTATGCCAGAGCGTCCCTGAGACCCAAACAGACGCAGCTACTTAGCTAAATCTTATCCCCTCTGCTCAAAAGCTGGTTTATTGCAGCCACCAGCGCTTCCACCGACGCCATGACTATATCCTCGTTCGTGGCGCGTGCAGATACTGCCCTGCCTTTATCATCCTCTACTCCTATGATGACCTCTGCCAGGGCATCCGAACCGCCTGAGATCGCCTCTATCCTGAAGTCCCGCACTTTAACTTTGTAATCTCCCAGGATGCCTGCCACGGTTTTAAGAGCTGCATCCACAGGTCCCACGCCGACATTTGCACCCAGGCGCTCCTCGCCGTTAACTGTGGCTTTTACCGTTGCTGTCGGCGTTATGATATTGCCCGTCATGACAGATACTTCCTTCAGCACGATAGCCTGCTTGCCTCTTGATGCAGTACCTATTATTGATTCTGCGATGGCGTAGAGATCTGCGTCAGTAACGCGTTTGCCTTTATCTCCAATGTCCTTTACCCGCTTCAGTATATCGTTTAGCTGTTCATCGGTCGGATGCAGCCCCGCGCATTCAAGGGATTGCTTTACAGCATGTTTGCCTGCATGCTTGCCGAGCACTATGCGCCTCCTGTGACCTACCATCTCAGGCGTCATTACGCCGGGCTCGAAGGTATCAGATCTCACAAGCACCCCGTGCGTATGTATGCCTGATTCGTGTGCAAATGCGTTCTCGCCCACGATTGGCATCGTTGGAGGCATGCGTACCTCGGTCAGCCTCTCGACAAGATGTGAGGTCTCAACGATGTACTGGCTTTTAATGTTTGTCTTTGCGCCGTACAGGGAATGAAGCCCCATTACGGTCTCTGCAAGATCGGCATTCCCGGCGCGCTCTCCAAGACCGTTTATCGTCACCTGCACCTGGCTGGCTCCAGCCTCGACCGCAGCAAGGCTGTTCGCCACAGCCAGCCCGAAATCATTGTGGCAGTGCACGTCGATAGGGATGTTGACGTTCACCGCTATCTCTCTGATCAGTTTATACGTAGCAGATGGCACGCTCACTCCCACCGTATCGGGCACGTTAATAATATCGCAGTGTGCCGCTTCAACGCCTTTATAGATGTTTATCAGGTAATCCACATCAGTGCGCGTGGCGTCCATGGCAGAGAACATGCACTTTGCTCCATGGTCCTTTATATACTCGACAGCGTCTATCGCCATCCTGTATACCTCATCCCTGCTCTTCTTGATAGTGCTTATCCGCTGCACATCAGAGGTGGAGACAAAGGTATGCACCATGTCCACGCCGCAGCCAAGGCAGGTATCTATATCGGATTTTATAACCCTTGCCAGTCCGCACACCTGTAAGCCAAGACCTGCATCCACTATCCTTTTCACGGAGGCTGCTTCCCCGTCCGAGGACATGGGGAAGCCAGCCTCGATGATATCCACACCCAGTTTATCAAGCTGCTGTGCGATGAGAAGTTTTTCATCCGATGTCAGCGACACGCCTGGGGTCTGTTCCCCGTCGCGGAGCGTGGTATCAAAAATGCTTATGTGTTTGTTCCTTAGCGATTCAATTACGTAAAAGACGATCCCTCGCATTTATCATAGTTATCGCATCTGAATACCGTTCTATGGTATAAAGTCTTTTTCTTGTATCTCATCCATCCCCATATCCTCCCATTCCCTCTCCCCCAGCGCGACCTCGAACTCCTGCGGCGTAAGTACGGGGACGTGGAACCTCCCTGCGTCATCTATCGCTATCCTAGGGCAGGCTGTGTTTACATATGCTTCAGCACTGAAAGCCAGCAGTTGCTCCGGGGTGACGAGGTCCATTAAAATAATGTATGCTTCCTTTCCATGCTTACCTGCAAGTCCTTTAAGCCTCATCGCAAGTTCCATCCTGTTCTGTCCGCTTTTGGTTGAGACAATTATGCCGAAAACTTTCGCATCCATGGCTCTTGCAATATAACCGCCGCGCTTGCGCAGGAACTTCTCAGGCGCTACTTCCACAGCCTTGTTCAGGTAAGGGTCTGCCGCGATCACCCTTTTCCGCGTGGCGATCGCAACCCCAAGCGGATGGAAAACACCGCTTCCGATATAGAGGTACTCCTCGCAGTCCACCCTGGCGGCAGTGAAGTTGCACCCCAGCACCTGACCAGGATAGACCACTCTCAGGTCTCCTCTTCCTATGATGCACTCCTTCCCGTGTTCGTTGAGAAACCTGCATACCTCATCCAGCTTATGAACGTGCTGGACAGTGGTTATAAGACCGATCCTTTTAGCCTTCAGGAGGGGGAGGGCTGACTTGACCGCGGGTATCACATCGACATTCGAGCGCGCTTCGATGAACACCACATTCCCATACTCTCCCATCCCCGCATGCCCGAAGTGGAACAGTAAATCCACCCTTCCTGCAAGCGCAGTATCGATGTCGCAGGCTCCGAAACAGGGGTTGCCTGAAATGATTACATCTGCGCCTGTCCTCTCCTCTATCTCCCCGGCGATACTGATCGCTCTTCTCTTCAAACCCTCGGGGAACTGAAGCCCCACCTTTTTGCAGTTCTTATCTTTTATGATTTTAAATATGCATTGCGTATCTAAGTCGAACTGTTGCATTATAACTTCCTTGTTATATTATAATTCTTAATTAAACTATTGTTTAATAGTATTTTAATTCCTAATAAGATCAAATAGTTCGTGCCTGTAATCAATAAAATACGGGCCTTGCATCTGTTGAGTCTTAGGATTATAGGATACATACTGTAGTTCTCTTTCAGGAGGTAAGCATGCCATAATCATTCCTAAAGTCATTGGTTTTGTCCCCCCTGTAAAATCAGCCCCTATATCTATAGGATTCATACCGTATGTAGAAGCATTGCGGTATATACGTCTAACAACGTCAAAGGTATCCTGTGCATCAGCAGGAGAGACCTCTTGGGCTATTTCTGCTTTTACCCCGAGTTTATTGCAGGCTTCAATAATTTTATTGGCTGTATCTCTACTGCTACCTCCAAAGCGTTCTTTTTCCGCATCGCTCGAGGGAAGCAGCCACACATGCTCAAGCTTGCCTTGATCCTTGTGATATTTAATTGAGTGCATTGCATGGTCTTCCCTTGAGACTAATATTATTAATTCTTTTTTTGGTAGAGGATTTTCCAGATGTTTTCCAAAATCGATTTCTTTAAAGTATCTTTTTCTCATATGCAAAAATAAAATTAGAGGGATAGATATTATTAGTAAAATAAATACTATCAGCCAGTATAAATTCAAATGTAAAATCTCATATAAATAATTTACAAAAACGCCTAAGACTATTGCTGAATAAAACGTCCAAATATGAGCAAAATACGGATGTAGTATTGTATTTTTAAATATCTTAATAGATTCATTAAATCCCATGATTTATTTTCTCCTTTCCTCCTTGCTGACATTTCAAGACTGAACCAATTTGATGTTCAACAGCGTGAGTTTCCACGACAACAGCACCCTCAAGTCTGGGATCATAGGTGGCTATGAACTTAGTAGGATGATAAAAGTGTGTCAGGAAGCAGTATAACCAGATGGGTCCTCTGCCGCTTAAAACAACTCCTTTTGTTTCATTAATTTTTGGAGGAGTAAGGTGTGCTAAATCTTCTGGACTTATTATACCGGATTCGAATGATATGAACGTGAAGTTATTCTCTTCTTCCACATTAAATTTTATTTTATTCATTTGTATATGGTGCCTCCTGAAGTTGAATTATCGTTAATAAGGCGTTAATCCTTGTTTTCATGGATGGGCTTATGCAGATAGAGCTGTGGGAGTTCAATAGGATTGAAGACTGAAGGACAAGAGAGGTTATCATATCGCTATAAAACTTTCATAATACGAAAGCCTACAGTGTGTTCCTCGCGGGTACTGTCAGGATATTCTGCACGAGCCGCCGATCGGCAGTTCGCTGCGAGACTTCCCCAGCAACCGCCTCGAACGACCCGGAGAGGGCTTTCTCTACTTTCCCAGGCACTGCTATCTGTGGGTGCGTATCTATAGCTATCATGCCACGTGTCTTGAATCCATTCCCAGACATTGCCTATCATGTCATACAATCCCCATGGATTGGGGTTTTTTTGACCAACTGGATGGGTCTTGCTTTCTGAATTTTCATAATACCACGCATATTCTTCAAGTTTTGAATCATCGTCTGCAAAGAAATAACTTGTAGTCGTGCCAGCACGAATCGCATATTCCCATTCTGCTTCGGATGGAAGATAATATTTATTTTCACCTTCCTGCTCGTTCAGTTTTATGATGAATTCCTGAACATCGTTCCATGATACTCTTTCAACAGGCAGTTCATTGCCCTCGAAATATGATGGATTGTCTTCCATCAATTCCTCCCACTGACGCTGAGTGACAGGATATACTCCAAGATAGAATGGCTTATTTATCGTTACTGTACGAACAGGTTTTTCCAAATCCCATCCATATTCTTCTGAACCCATTATGAACTCGCCTGCTGGAATAAGCACGAACTCCATACCCATAGAGTTGGTGAAAGTTTCTTTAATAATTTTATCCCTTTCAGCATTTTTCGGCTCTATCTGTCGTGAAGCTCGACTAAAACTCAAATTACTGTCAGGAGTTCTATTTTTCTGTCGGGATTTAACACATATTTGTTCGACCAGATAAGATAAAATTTGTTCGATGAGATCATGTTGCCCCCTGGGATACCAGATGGGACGAATGCCGTAGTCTGAAAGGTTGCGTGCTCTATTGCGGATTTCTTCGTTTGATTCTGGCTCTTCTATGATGGCATAATGCGCTATGGCTGGATTTTCTCTTGCCACTTTTCCTATACTCTCTACAGTTCGGTCTTTATTAAGACTACATCCCACGAACAGGATCGTTCGACTGGTCAGCATCTGCTGGAGTAAACTGGGTAAGAACAAGTTCCGATCAATCTTAGTACCCGAATCACCATAGTGCTTCCTGTAATCAGCCAGTGTAAGTACGCGGTCTGTACGATCCTCAACATCACCATGAATCTTAATAAGATAACTCTTGTTTTGACTTAACGCTTTAGTAAACATATCAACTCTGATGCCCCAAACCACATGATCGAAAGGACGACCCGCGTTTTTAAATACATTTTCCAATGTATGGTCAAAGTTAGTGGTGATTACTGGTCCTGCAGCCAGTTGAGGTATCAACAAAATTGCGCCATCAAGTTTTTTCCCATCCAAGATATGATCTCCAAAAGCGTCTTCGATCGCGTCGTTAAAAGCACGATTGCCCATTGTATTTAATAGATCCTCCGCAGCATCCTCATATTTTCCTGCGTAAATGCGTTCCTGTATCTTTTCTTCGATGCCAACCAATCGTGCTCGTGTAATAAGAAAATCCGTCCAAAGAGGGAAACCAAATGGTCTAGATAAACCTGCCCCAACAAATGGGATGACTCCCAGGGATGTTTTAAGCTGCTCAATCAATCGCCGCAGATTATTCTCGTTTTCTTTAAGAATTTCATCGAGTTTCTTTGATTCATCTTGAAATGACAAGATTCGTTATCTCCTGAACCCGATCTTTTTCAAAACCTATTCTCCTACTTATGCATTTCACACTTTCTCTGAAACTGGCAGAACATTTCTATACCTGAAATCTTTAAGATTCATGTACTCCGTCTTACCACTAACTTCAAGATTTTTGCCTCTTTCAATGTCAAGCAATAATTTCAACTGTTTGAGCCTATAAGTGTCCCATAAAGAGGAAGCATTTCCTCTATCCCTGCTATCCATGTTCTTAAGGATGTGTTCTTCAAAAGCTGCGGTAATTTTCTTTGTGTCTTCTTCATTGATTTTAGTTTCTGCCAGTACCCATCCAAAATTATCAAAAAGAGCTGAATATCTTTTTTCTCTATCGATGATGAAAAGCTCTGGATTGATTTTCACCGAACCCAATCCAAGTGGTTTACCCATGCCGATCTTGTGCCCACACCCCACAGGAAGATACAGAGTAAAAAGTAATGCGCCAAGTTCATTCTCTGTTAGGTTTTCATACCTTATTCTGAATCTGAAAAGCGTTTTTGGTTTAACAGGCTTGATCTTTGTCTCTATTTTTTTGTTAAAATCTTTTTGATTTTCCTTTTCCCATTTTGTACCCGATTTATGCCAGTAGAACTTGTTCCCACGGATCCATGTTTCAGAATTATAATGCTTAAGATTCTTCGGGTTCATAGAATCCTGTTCCAGATAATGCTGAAAAGTGGTAGGTTTTGGCCCCAGCAATACCTTGGGTACTTTCTCATCCATGAACGGGTTTATGTTCGGGTTAACAAGCTGGGCATCCTCGAAGAAGACCCGCCCTGCAAAAGAATCTTTGCTTTCCTTGGCAGTATTTCCAAAGATGGCATGGGCAAAATCGATTCTATTTGTATTATTATCTGCATCATGTACAGATGGTAAATGTTCTCGGATGGGTTTTCTGTATGCTATGCGGAATAGACCGGTATGACCGAAAGAGATTCTGTGTTTTCCGTTCTTGTCCTTCCATACGATATAAAAACATGGAACTTCTGGATATTTTTCACACAACTCAAGAAGGTTGGGGACTTTATCGGATCTATTCTCATCCATTTCATAACTTCTAATATCGATTTCCGGGATGTTAATCTTCTTTTCTGGAGTTCTATTTATTTTGTATATGATCCAATCTTTTTTCCTGGGCATTGATCCAGAGACAATTACATATCTTCCGTCATGTAATCTATAATAATTAAATTCAGAATAAACCTGTCCATTTTTCTTGACTAATGCCATCGCATCCGATTTACTAATTTTTTCAAATTGTTTCCCTTCGGCTGGAAAAATAGCATATTCAAATCCAATTTTTACAAGATATCCGGCAGACATCTTATAAATTGACTTGCCAGTTTTTTCATCTTTGGGATTTATGGTATTTATATACTCATTACGTAAACTGCTTATATCTGCAAAACTTCTATAATAGAGGTTTTTATCCTCAAAAAATCCGAATCTGCTCCAGCTTACGATTTCTACCAGATTGCGTACCATTCCTCTAATACTGCTTCCGGGTATACGTACCTTACCAGCAGGTGAAAAAAAATCAGATTTGTCTTTGGCTTCCATTCCTTTTTTAATTTCATCATCTGCCAGGGTTCCTCTGACATACAGAGGTGTCAATGTCTCCAGTTCGCAATCTATATGTCCTGAAAACCTTCCTGAGTGATATTTATCCTGCGGCAATATTTGGTCGGCATCTATCACAGATGTATTCAACGGTACGAAATTATATGGCGCATGTGCCACATAGGCATTAGATTTTTTGATATTTTCATTATTGGGTTTTTGTTGCTTGAAACTTTTATTTTGTCGAGTATCTTTATTTCTGTTTGCCACAGACTATACCTCCAAATAAGCTCCGTTTTTATCTGTAAAAGCTACGAACCTGCAGTCGCCATATCCTGCCTGTTTGTAAGAAGAATCGTATGTTTCATATGAAATATAATTACGGGTTAAAATGAACGCTCTGTTTTCATTTTTATCGATTTTAAGATCCTTAAAAGGCAGAATAATTTTTGTTCCTCTTTCTTCAAATATCTCGCTGAAATCGCCAAAGGATTTGGAATTAGTTCCCCAGAGTACCTGCTTTGCATCCACTACATCAATTTCATCTCCATCGCTATCAACCCTTAATCTTCCTCTGAAATTTTTTTTATTTTCTCTCCATATGTAAAGCTCTTGATTTTGATCAAATAACCTCATCTTTTGTATAAACCGTGGTTCAAAAGTCTCATTATTATAAAACCTGAAATCATCCCCGTCGTATCTACCTATTAATACTTTATAATCGAGATAGAACACACAGAGTGCTTCTTTTTGTCCGAAATTGATTTTCATGAAGGATTTTAAAGAATTAAAATCAGTTAATTCAATATTACTGAAATTCAAAACATGCGATTTTATTGTGCAAAGCCTGAGCCCATTGTTCATTTCCATAGCCTCACTTCCTCCTTAAGGTTATTTGAAAAATTGTTTAATTCCGATACATTGGATTCACCTGAAGAGATGCCACCTTTTCCATCCGATCTGATTTCTATTTTTTTATCCTTTCCTTTGCTATCTTTCCATTTGATACAGGCATAAATACCTTTTAAAACTCCCCTGCCCACATTTTTCTCCCCTCCGATTGGGAGGTCTTCGCACCACAGGTCTTTCAGTACATGCAGTATGAGTCCTGCCTCCCATTCTTTATAATCGCGGATATAGATATTGATATTTACCGATCTATCCTGTTCGCCGCTACTCCACAGTGGCATAGTATCAAACAAGGCAGATTTTACAGTTCCGCCTGTAAACCTGTCGATCTTTATTCTGGTTTGCAGTTCTGGTTTAACGCCTTTGATCTCTCGTTCTTCTATTAAGACACGGCTTTTAATTTTTTCATTGTCATTGTTTTTACCTGCTGTACCGAACAAATGGTTAATTTTTTGTTCGATTTTCTGATTGTCACCTTCTTTAACAAGAGTCTTGAGGATCTTTGATGCCCTATTGCGTATGGCTCCTTTAATAGAAGTTCCTGGAAGGATAAATTCTCCATTCGAGGTAATACTCGCTGCGTCTGGCATATCAATTTTCTCTGAATATGCTCTTACAATGATCGAATTCTTCACAGCAAAAGTCGCATCTACGCTGAATACATTATTGTTTTTCTTATAGGGTATAAAATCAGAACTCGTTTTGCCTGAAGAGAAATCTTGCCTCAACCATTCCGAGACATCATCCTTTTTTGAAAAATCAAATTCCAGTATCTTAACATCATTCAATTTGCATTTTCCAAAACCATTATTTGTTTTAGCTCCAATTGATATACCAGATTTTAGAGCTTCAATCATTGTACCGAGTATCTGCTTGAAAGTATCTTTATCATGGATTTGTCTTAAAGTCACTTCCCAGAATAAATCAAATTCAGCGCCCTTTTCTATTATTTCAAAATCATACTTGCCTTCATCCTCAGCTATTTGTTTCCCAGGATCAATCCTTACACCATCTCTTACACTTATTTTTGTCTCTGAAGAATTGAGGTCATGGCAAATGAAGGTACTTTGTATCGACTTTAGTTTATCTGGGTCAATTTTTTCAGAAATACCCCAAAAATAATCGAATTGATCGCCTTTTTTTTCAGGAAAGTTATCATTGAAATAATGTCTCAAGACTCCGATGACTGATGTGGCTGGAATAAAGGGTGTACCGTTCCTGTCTTTTAACACTTCAATATCAACAAACTCATTTTTTCCACCTCCAATAATCAATGGGGACTCAAGTCTGAGTTTTCCTTTTATGATTATTTTTCCGACTATGGATTCCTCTTTCATATCAGTCCCTCCCTTTCTTTTTTGTCAGACGCATACTTCGTAGGAATGTAACCCAATAAAATTTGTAAATTTCTGTTTTTGTCGCACTATCGGTTTCTGGATTATATTCAATCAAGTCGCAGCATTCATTTAAGTGCTGTTCTGGTTCTATAATTTTTATAATGTTTGCTTCACTGCCCCTGATAAATTCAATAAGATCTACGTTCTGGTTTCGGCACCTTTTCAATTTTTCCGTTGTAGGCTCAGGCAGATTGTTTATCTTAACGATAAAATCTCCAGCGTTATTTGAATCGTTTAACATTAATTCTAGTTTTCCAAGCAGTGAACTGGTTGGTATTCGATCTTTATCTTCGCAAAAATTTTGACAATCCGATAGAGCCTGAATTTCTGTTCGTGTATGATATGATTTGATCACCATATTCATTATGACATCTTTTGTTATTTGGGGTACGCTACTATCTGGTTTTCCGGTTTTCTTGCCTGCAACATCTTGAAGTTTATATTCTCCATGTTTCTGCAGATTTATCACAAAACGTCCGAACCCTTCACATGTTCGCTCACCAATACCGGTTTTTTGCAATTCTATCAATGATTGCTTTGTTTTTTCATTCAGATCGTCAATAAATATCTCAAAACAAGAACCTGCCTTGATCACTTCCTCGCTGGGTCTTTTCAAAAGCCATTTAGAAACAAAATTTTCGACTGTTTCGCTCCTCTTAAATGTCTTTTTTATATGGATATTTTCAGGCGGAACTTCTAGGATCCCAGCTAGATAGGACATTAAATCCAAAAGAGAGGTGGATGAGAAGCCATTCTTGTTGTATATGATCGCCTGTGATAAAAATGTAAGAATAAAAGGATTACCGATTTTTTCAAGATTTAAAGAATCAATTTCAGAGGCAAATATCTCAGGTTTATGAGAGACAAAGCTTAGCTCAGCCTGTCCATATTGAATATTCTTTGATCTTCCAAGGTTAACCTTTACATTTGATTTAAAATGGTCTAAAATTATGTTAAGGTCTTTTTCATCTCCAATAATCCTTCCTGAAAATTCCTGCATGGGATCAAGTGATTCGTAATTAAATATAATTCCTTCATCACTATGACCCTTTAGCCTATCATATCTTGCATGATGAAAGTTAATGGATTTGTGGGCTCTTATAAAGTTGATTTTATCGTCTGTGATTTTACAGTACTTACCAACATATTTTGTCTGATCGGTAATATCCTCTTTTTTTATCCGATCGAAAATTGTGTCCTCTTTAGTCTTTACCGACTGGATGGAGAGAGGCGTAGGATGATGGTTTGTATCATCTTTGAGATAAGCATTCGTAAAACAAAATCCGGGATTTAGAAAACAATTATAAAAGAAATCATCTTTATGTGCTTCGGATCCAAGTTTTTTCTGTTCTATATATCTCTTGGCAAATATTCCTCTTATGATAGATCCGGGGATATAATCCAAAGTTGAGATCATATTTGTATCCCCGGATATCGATGTCAGAAGGACTGGCGATATCGTCTTGATAATGTAGCGTATTTGGTGCATTTTTATGCCTCTTTTATCTTATTTTCCAGATCGATCAGATATTTTTCTTCCAACGCTATTCCTCTATCATTCAGTAGATTGCATTTTATTGAGCCAAAACCACGGTTCCTGTTTGTACCTATATATCGCAGGTTTCTCACAGTAAGAGCAAGAAAGCTTAACAACCGCTCTTCAATTTCATTTGCGGTTTCAATTTCTCCAAAAAAAGCATTGCCTTTCGTCAGGACCCTTGAAGTTCTCAATGAATGATCCTTTGCGATCCCATTACTATCTATGGCTGTTTGTTGTCTTGTTATGGAGAAAGTGCTTAGGATTATTTCTTTTGAGAAGAAATCTGGATATTTCTTTATCAACCATTCAAGCCATTTCTTATTTGAATCATATTCTTTTAAATAACAACTTGAAAATGAAAGTATACATGGTTGATCTTGGCCGGGTTTGCCAAAGAGCACCTCTATATCTTCGTTTGAAGCAGTACCTATACCTGATATTTCAAACATTTCCACTACTTCGGTTGCAGATTCCCGAAGACAGCCTTTTACTCTTCTCGCCGGGATGTACGGCAGTCCAATATCATCGAATACAACATCACGATCAATACTTGCACCCCATCCTTCTCCCGATCCAATTAAAGTATCGGACAATAGTTCTAATCTAAGCATAAGAAGGGACATTATTTATTGCCTCCAAGATCAACAGGATAGAATTCCATCAATTCCAGCATATCAAAATAGGGAGTTTTATTTACGTCACTTATCCACCCTGTCTCCCGGCATTCAGGCTGATTCTTTACATCCGGCAGAAAACGACCTCTATAAGCCATTTCCTTTAAGAACATCCGGACTGCCGGGATTCCGAGTCCCAGTGCTTCTCTGAGTTCTGACAGCTTTGAGTTAGGCCATTTAGTCTGATCTGAAATTTTCAGGTATCTGATACCCTTTATGCATTCACTGAGGTTTTGATAATCCTCTTTTTCACTTACGACCCTGTAGGGTCTTAAACAAAGATTTCGCTCTGAAACTGAGTAGTTCTTTTTCCTTATGTCTTCTATTGAACCTGAAAAACCTCCATATGCAATGTGAAAATCCAGCCACGATGAGCCTTCTTCTTCACGTGCATTCTTCTTTGCATGACTGCAAAGTTTTTCAGCAAGGTTATATCCCCTGTAAAAAGGATATTTCGTCTTCGTTATTGCAATACCTGCACAGGAGGAGAGTCTACTTTTGTCACTTACCTTTTGCCCTGTGAACGCTTTCATGAAAATCTCAGCAAAATAGACGCCCAGTTTTCCATGCGATACAAATGTAACATCATCCCCTCCCATGATGATCGGTCTGATGGGAAGCATATTATTTGATAGCCTAAAATTTTCCTCGAAATAGCCATAGTTTTGTATTATATTACCCAATAGTTCTATGAATGATCTCTCAGTGGCTTCGTGGACTGCTCGTGAGAGATTTCTAATTTCCTCAAGCGTCCTGCATGATTGGAATCTCTTTCCCATGCCGTTCCCATCGATATGGACAATTGAAATATAATTGTCACCTTCATTTTGTCCCAGTTTATCGAGTTCTGCTGGAAAATCATATTTATCTTTCAAGACATCGCGAAACTTTTTTTTCATTTCATTCTTTGCTTTTTCTACATTCGCTATCTTTGATTTTGCAACAGAAGAAATGTATATATTATCATCTTTATCGTAGCATTCACCGGACAGACCGGTATGGCTGCATTCGGCAGTTATCCCGTGTCTTGGAAGCGTTGTTTGAGGCTGGTTTTCATATTTATTTTCACTTAAAATCCTGAATAAATTTCCAATCACAGGTTGAAACTTATCTTTATCTGAAAGATCGGCGCATTCTATATTCTTGTTAATGGCGATTGAAGGCATCAATCCCGGCGCTTCTATAAGGAGTCTTTTTGACCACTGTTTTGCAAGTTCAACTGCTGTTTCAGCATCTTTGAAAAAGAGCATGGCATTTCCTCCCCCAATATATCCGACCTCCATCTCAATATCAGTGCCGCATATACTTACCTTTCCAGGACTTTTACGCCATTCATCGAGATTTACAGTTCCTAAGGAGATTTCTTCAAGTGCTGTTTCCAGATTATATTTGAAAATATTTTCAATAAGATACGATGCTCCGAGGCTTTCTTTTAATTTGTTGCTGCTGAATACATATTTTTGGATGGAAGCTACTTCAAGTAAGACCGCTGTAATTTTCATCTAATCACCCTGCTCTCTGTACAATAAAATTTCTCCAATAATTGTTGCTGTTTTCTCCTTCATTCTGGCATATTCAATACGGATTTGGTCAAAGATCACCACCCTATGATGAACCAATGTTTTGACATCCTTCATTATTTAAATAGTTTTGGAAATGTATTGCCTGGCACATAAATTTATTTATTTCGACAACTCCACTGTGACTGATTTAAGCACTCTACATTGATCACTTTGCTTAATATAACAATCTGCGAATCATTCGACATTTTATCGAACTTTTAATTGAAGATTGGACGCAACCAAAAACAGGTGAAGAGATCCGAAGCCCCACTAATATCGAAGCTTCAATCCTTGTTTTCGTAGATAGGCTTCTGCAATGCTTGCCATCAAGCTTGCAACAGACAATGTAAAAGAAAGTTTCAATCCTTGTTTTCGTAGATAGGCTTCTGCAATGCTTGCCATCAAGCTTGCAACAGACAATGTAAAAGAAAGTTTCAATCCTTGTTTTCGTAGATAGGCTTCTGCAATTTCTAAGGAGGCTAAAATATGAATATAGAGAAAGTAGGTTTCAATCCTTGTTTTCGTAGATAGGCTTCTGCAATGAGCGACTATAAGGCGCCGATTTCGCCCGAAGAGGAGCAGTTTCAATCCTTGTTTTCGTAGATAGGCTTCTGCAATCAGGCAGGTACACTCGGCAGCAGTTCAGGGCATCTGTTTCAATCCTTGTTTTCGTAGATAGGCTTCTGCAATAAAGTAATGAATCCCCGATACCCCTTCTCAAAAACAGTTTCAATCCTTGTTTTCGTAGATAGGCTTCTGCAATTTACAGTTATCGGAGGTAGCATCTTGAAGAACACAGTTTCAATCCTTGTTTTCGTAGATAGGCTTCTGCAATAATGCGCTGTGGCTGCCGCGACGCCTGCGTCGCAGGGTTTCAATCCTTGTTTTCGTAGATAGGCTTCTGCAATAGATAAAGCGGGTCGGCTCTCCGAACAACCATTTCGTTTCAATCCTTGTTTTCGTAGATAGGCTTCTGCAATACAGAATCGGCGGGAACTGATGATATTAACCGTCGGATAGTTTCAATCCTTGTTTTCGTAGATAGGCTTCTGCAATTATGCCAAAGCGGACCACCAGGATATCACGTAACCATAAGTTTCAATCCTTGTTTTCGTAGATAGGCTTCTGCAATAAGCGAGGATCAGGGAGCGACCGTTATCGAGTTTCTAAGTTTCAATCCTTGTTTTCGTAGATAGGCTTCTGCAATCCACTACGGATTCTCAAGGTCAATTTCAGTTACCTTGTTTCAATCCTTGTTTTCGTAGATAGGCTTCTGCAATTGGAATGTTTGGGGGAGTCATATTAACGTCTTACCAAAAGTTTCAATCCTTGTTTTCGTAGATAGGCTTCTGCAATAGACCTTCCTTTAAAATATGTGGGATTGCGTGGCATGTTTCAATCCTTGTTTTCGTAGATAGGCTTCTGCAATGCATCAAAAGAAAGGAATAGGTACTGAACTATTAAAGTTTCAATCCTTGTTTTCGTAGATAGGCTTCTGCAATATACGTGATAGACAATCGCGGCTTAGCGAATATAAAAGAGTTTCAATCCTTGTTTTCGTAGATAGGCTTCTGCAATATTGACACAACACCGCCGGCGAGCATCACGAAACTGAGTTTCAATCCTTGTTTTCGTAGATAGGCTTCTGCAATATGAGAAAATGAAGAACGCAGGAAATTAGTGGCGTTATTGTTTCAATCCTTGTTTTCGTAGATAGGCTTCTGCAATCGCTCGAAACACTGGTCGGACCCGCTGAGATAAGAAAGTTTCAATCCTTGTTTTCGTAGATAGGCTTCTGCAATCAATTGAGAACGCAGTAGATGCAGTAAGCGATATAAAGTTTCAATCCTTGTTTTCGTAGATAGGCTTCTGCAATCAGTGATATAATGGGTGCGAAAAATGTTGACAGGTTAAGTTTCAATCCTTGTTTTCGTAGATAGGCTTCTGCAATGTACATCATATCGAAAATATTTGATCGATTGTATAAAAGTTTCAATCCTTGTTTTCGTAGATAGGCTTCTGCAATAAACCCAATGTGAGTGAAGATGATATTCTGCGAAAAAGTTTCAATCCTTGTTTTCGTAGATAGGCTTCTGCAATTCGAAGAACGCATAACAAGGATTGCGGAGGAAGAAAAGTTTCAATCCTTGTTTTCGTAGATAGGCTTCTGCAATCCCGCATCTATATACCAATCCAGACATCTGGGTTGAGTTTCAATCCTTGTTTTCGTAGATAGGCTTCTGCAATAAAAGACACAGGAGATCTCCGTTTTAGCGGAACAATTGTTTCAATCCTTGTTTTCGTAGATAGGCTTCTGCAATACACCAACCTTCATAAAAGTTGTCAATCAATCAATGTTTCAATCCTTGTTTTCGTAGATAGGCTTCTGCAATTGGGAGCGCATATTCGAGCACGCGCAGCAAGAAGCGAAGTTTCAATCCTTGTTTTCGTAGATAGGCTTCTGCAATCCGCGATGATGGCTGTAATCGTGACATTGGTGCAGTTTCAATCCTTGTTTTCGTAGATAGGCTTCTGCAATAGGGTCGATTTTTGCTTTTTTCAGCGTTATCTCCCTTTTAATGCCTCCTTTTTTGATTGTCAAAAGGTGAGTCGAAAATTTGCAGGGGGATATATAAAGACTCACCTGTATTAAAGGTTTCCATCGCTATGCATCGCCATTGTGAAAATTCTGATTTCCGGAATTTCGAACTATACGGGTTCCTATCGAACTATTCTGCAACTATCTTATATGCAAAAAATTAAAATGTTGAATGAATATGAGGCATACCTCGCAGCAGGAAACCCTGCATGAGTTTCAGGTCAGGTTATTCAAAGAGGCTAAATCAAATCCGGGGAAAAAGTTTAATAACATTCATCATTGGCTCTGGGATGAAGAAGTTCTCACGCTAGCCTGGGAAAGTGTGAAAAAGAATAAAGGGGTAGGTGGAGTAGATAATCTGAACATCGATGACATTGAGAGCCACGGAGTCACGAAGTTTCTTAATAATATTAGATTTGAAATAAAAAACGGCAGCTATGAACCAAGTCCCGTTAAACGAGTTTACATACCCAAGAGCAACGGCAGGCTCAGACCGCTTGGAATAGCCACTATAAAGGACAGGGTGGCTCAAACAGCCGTGAAACTTGTTATCGAGCCAATCTTTGAAGCGGGTTTTGAGGAGTTTTCTTACGGTTTCAGACCTGACAGGTCTACAAAAAACGCCTGCACGGCTGTTTGCAGGTGGCTGAATGCAGGCTGCGTAAATGTATTTGATGCCGATATAGTTTCTTGCTTTGACAGCATCCCCCATAACAGGCTCATGGAGCAGGTCAAACGAAGGTTTGCGGATACTTACATTCTCTCATTGATAGATTCATGGCTTTGCGCTGGCATCCTGGAGAAGGGTAAACTGCACTATACAGATAAAGGTACCCCGCAGGGAGGTGTGATTTCACCCCTGCTGTCCAACATATATCTTGACCAATTTGACAAGAAGTGGAAGATAAATGAAACAGGGGTTAGAAAAAAAGCTCATCTGGTGAGGTATGCGGACGATTTCGTTATTTTATCTGAGGGATTGATTTCATTTGAACCAGTCAAAAAAATATTGAACTCTCTGGAATTAAGGGTTAACCGGGAAAAAACGCGCATACTTCATGCCAAAAATGGTTTTGATTTTCTTGGGTTCCATTTCAAATTGATCAGGCAGCAAGATAAACAGAAAGCTGCCGTTACTCCGACCAGTAAATCTCTCAAAAAAGTGATAGAAAAGATAAATGAGCTAACAGGTGAAAACAACTTCCATGTTCCGCCTGAAAGATTAATAATCAGAATAAATCAAGTTCTGAGTAGCTGGGCAAGTTACTATTCCGATACCGGTTCTTCTGGTGCAATGAAGCACATTCAAGATTATTGCGAGGAATGCGTTCGGAACTGTGTACAGTGTTATAAAGGAGTGCCCAAAAATCAGATTTCAGACAAATATTTACATGAAGAGTTGGGTTTGGTGCGGATAGTATGATACAGATGCACAGCCACAAATCTGCCTTCATATTCTTTTACAGAATTTTTTGTAATAACAATCGGCGCATTTATTAGAATCGGTGGTCGGAACTGGAAGCGTCTCAGAAATCAATACTTTTTGCATATGATTTATTGTCTTTATCACATCATCCTTCAGTGCTTTTAGCATTTCTACTTTCACCACATTTCCATTTGATATTGATTTTATATACCCGAAAGGTACTTTTTTGCCCAGCACTTCTTCTATTGCAATCGATTGAGCTGCAAGCTGTAGTTTATGTACATAAAATAATTTCGTTAAGGATGATTTGAATTCCACAGGGTAGGCGAACGTCTCATTGAACATCAAACAGTCGATTTTTACGTTGAAATTAAATTTTTTTGATTTTAAATTTATTTCGAATTTTTTTATCAGCTTCGGCAGCCCCTTAATAATCTTTGCTCTTTTTGATTTGTCCTCGATGCATTTATGGGAGTCCGAGCCTCTTGCCATCTTGGGAGTCCTTTCTTTTCCCGCTTTTAAGACGTAATTGAAATAAAAACATCTTGGACAGTAAATGAAATCAACAATATCCGTGACCGAGAGATAACCTTCTTTGTCCATATCACCTGATTATTGCTAACACTTTCGTCCTGAACAGGTTCTCATCGAAATCCTTGCCTACTGTAATCTTTTTTCCGACACAGGAGTCGCATGTTGGCAAAATAAAAATACAATCTTTGCTGCCGTTTTTATCCTTCATAACATCTTCTATTTCAATTCCAAGCATTTGCGCATCGTTCAAGCTTAAATTCCCAAAAAATGCACTTTTTTGAAGCCTTGAAAGACCGTAATCTTTACATTTTTCCGAAATCTTCCTCCTGAGGCTATTATCAGATATATCATATATTACCTCACATTCCGCATATTGTAACTGTTACACTGCTATTTTCGTTATTCTACAAATAGATTCTTTAGCATATTCATGTTCTCTTGAGTTTTTAATCGTTTGATCCATTTCTCAAGTTGTTTTCGTTCTATTAGACCACCTCCGATCTTCATTATGACCTCTGCAACTTCCTTTTCAGTAGGCGTCTTCACATTTTTTGTTTTTTCAACATCAACTCTTCCTAAATACTTTTGTTTTGATTTCTTTTCCGCCTTGTCCCAATATATCAGATATTTGTACTTATGACCCTTGATCTCTCGTATGAATTCCTTTGTCGTGATCCTATTGTAATAAATTACAATAGCTTAAGTATTTGCTAACATACTTTTTGCAACCACATGTTGTAACAGTTACACTATAATTAGAAATGTTTAATAAAATTATGCAGCGGCAGTTTATACTGAAAATTGAAAATTATGCAAATTTATGTGCGGAATGTGGGTATTACCCATGATAGCATGATTACCATTTGTAAATAAAAGGCTCATATTTTTCATTTTCGTTCAAGAATTTCACAAGGCTTCTTGCCTGCTTTAAAATGATATCAAGCAAAGTGATTTTCTCTTTTTTATAACTTATAGCTGTATTAAATCTCTCAACGACAGCCTCGATCGCTTTACTTCTGCCGTTCTTGTTCAGATATACGCCATTTCCTTCCTTCTCAACATCCTTTTCATCGATCATTTTTCTCTGGATAAGCGTTATCATGGCTCTGTCTATGATAGGCTGCCTGAACTCCTCTATCAGGTCAAGCGCCATTGAAGGTTTGCCGTATCTGTCGGTATGCAAAAATCCAAGATACGGATCCAGACCTGAAATTATGCACGCCTTCTCTACTTCTGAGTAAAGTATCCCGTACCCGTATCCCAGCAGTGCATTAAACGCATCACCGGGAGGTCTTTTGATTCTGGCACCAGTATAAAGGTTAGAAGGAAGTATCTTCCCCAGCACTTGAAAATATACCCTGGAAGCTTCACCCTCTATTCCTAAAAGCTTCTCTCTGATATCATCTATTCTTTTCCCTTCAATATTTTCGATTTTAGTAACCACCCCTGAGATATATTTTGCTTTCTCCTCTAACTCTTTATTTTCCCTGCTTTTGCCAAGAGCCCTCAAGAGGTATGCCTGATTCTCAATCTTGGCTTTTAGAAAGGCTTTTACAATAAACATACCCTTATTAGAGAAATAGGCTTCCAGTTGCCTCCTTCTTGTTAAAGTGGTACCGCCGAGCCTGCAAGGATAAACTCTGGCAAGTGGTCTTCCAACGTTATCTACAATCACAATATCTATTCCTTTTTCTGCCGCCAGTGCCATCGAATCCGTGGATATAGCCGAGCCTTTCAGGATCAATATCTGCGAGACATCATCCGCGCAAAACTCTTCGGACTTATCCCCGTAGCTCACCAGGAATCTATTGCTCTTTTTCTTAACGAATGCGCCGAAGTTATCCACTACAAGGTACATTTAGCTCTCCCCGCCTGCGTTCATTACGACCCCGAATCCCTGGGAAACTCCCTTTCCAATCCCAAAAAACTGCGGTATTTCAAAATTTATTATAAAGTAACCTGTGAAACCAATTACCTGTGTTGCTTTATATTTCACCTTTTCCATGTCTAAATGAGTACTGGTATAGAGTTCATTATTAACAGTGATACCCAAACCTTTGCACATTGAAAGAATATTCCCTACAAGAATACTATTTAAGAACTCTTTTTTATCCTTCCAGTGATTTAGTCCGCAAAATTTTTTATGATTCTCCGGATTAAGCGCCAACCAGGGGCTTACAAATTTATAATGAACAGGATGATCAATGGGTTTTAGTTCAACCTCCTGTTCGTATAAAATCCTCTGCTCTATATTATACACGCTATTTCCAAGAACAAGAGTATCGATACTGTTAGATATTTCTTTAATAACCCTGGCACCTTCTTCTATCCCGAGGATAGAAGCCGTGCCGCCCAGCACTTTATACTGTATCATGGGATAGGTATAGATGTATCCCTCTTTTATGTGATTGTGAAGAAGAGCATGATCCGGGAATCTACCACCAATAAAACCTCTAAGTTTTGAAGAAGGCTCTACTACAGGTTTTTTTGTTCTGAAAACAAGGTATGTTGTTTTGATAGTCATAACCAATTACAAAGTTGTTACTTCTGTTCTTTCATAATATTTTGCCAAAGCCGATTTTTTCCCACTTTGCCAGATTGGCATAAAAATTTCCAGCGTCTGTGAGCTTTAACACTTTTATTTTTTTATTTTCTATTGTTTTATTTTTTATTATATTATATTTCTTAATTTGTATTGTTTTATTATATGGACTGGTTTCTACCAACCCTTTATTTATTAAATTAGTAAGATGCGTAGTAAGCGTGTTACTTTTGATTTTTACACCTGCTGCCACTTTACTGGCGATTCGTTCTTCATCTTTCTCATGCCCTAAAAGATACAGAAGTATCTCGTTCTCCTTCTCTGTAATCTTCTTATCCTTTAGATTTGGGATTTCTATAACAACCTCTCCTTCATTGGCATCCCTCTTCTCACGTAAATAAAAAGCCTTTACACCTTCAATCCATGCAGCGCAAACCGCCGCTCCCGACATTATATTTGTTCCGCCGGTTAAATTTAAAATTTTATCTTTATTTTTTGGTATTCCTCTTAAAATCCGGATAAGTTTAATCAGGCAATCCTGAAAATCAAATGGATTCACCGTCTCTATATCCACTTCGATATTCAACGCCAGAGCCAGGTCTTTTTTTAGCTTATTGGCAAGTTCTGCTGGACTTTTTAATTCTTTGTCTTTTTTAAGTTGGTTTTCTGGAATTACTCTGTTTATCGACTCGCCAGCCACAATAATAATTTTTTCTGCACCGTATATTCTAATCCCTTCTCGTACAACACTTTCTGACAATCCCAAGGTTGCTATTTGTATTACCATTATTCCTCGCCAAGCTATTGGTATTTATCCGATATAACGTTTATTTTTTCTTCGAATGATTCGAAAGTTAACCGAATAATCGGGGTTCTATCGAAATAATTCTAAAATTGGCTTATTTGCGAGTATATCTTAAAGTTACTCGGTGAAAGAAAATGACTATTTTGAATTTCTGGCCTTTCGTCCCCTTAAAACCAGTTAACCATCTGGCTATGGATATTTTCGCAGGGACCGGCTCTTCCCGGATCGGCAATGCCCTCTATGGCTACAGAAGGATGAACAGGATAAAAGTACCAGTCATAATTACATCTAAAATCGAGATCGACGAATACAGGAATATCCCTAAAGGAAATAAGTTTGTTGTGAGCAGAGATGGCAATGGAAAGGATAGAGAAAAAGGTGAAGAAATGGTTTCTTTGAGAGGTCATGAAATAAAGAGCTTTATAGTAGATCTCCTTCAAGAGCATGACCTCAAGACAATATTCGGTTTCTGCACGGGTTCCGGCGGAACCTCTTCAAAGCTCATACCCTGGCTGCTCCCTGAGCTAAGAATCGATGGCTATGTGGATAATGCTACAATTTTTGCAATAATGCCGAACATCAGCGATGGGCATGAGTTACTTTCAAATGCCATGAATTTTCTGGAAGAGATGGCTCTTCTTCTGGATAACAAAAAGATAGACTCGCTGGTGCTTATTGAGAACGGCAGAGTTGTGAATAACGATTCCAGCGATTACAGCAAAACAAATCTTGCAATTGCAAGGTGCCTGGAAATTATTGGTAGATCGCTACTTCCTGATTCAAATGGCAGAGTGGCATTAGACCCAAGTGATGCCAAAAAGCTCATATTCAGTAAATCAAGCATGCTGACTATGGGCTATGCTAATTTAAAGATGGGCAGGAAACACAGCGATTCTTTAATCACAGGCTATATAAGTGATTTGACAAGAAGGGTCATAACTAACAACTGGGCTGGGGCAGAAATTGAATCAAACTGTAAGAGAGCGTATTTTGTGCTCAGGGCGGACCCCCGGTACCTGAGTTCAAACAACCTGGAAATAATGGCAAAAGTTGCGAAAGAACTGTTACATAACGCAAGCGTAACTATTTCTGATTACGCCGTTCCGAGATCAAAGATTATAGAAGTGGCAGGTATTTTTGTTGGAATTCAAACGGATATATGGAGCAGGTATAAGCAACTCGTGCCGGATGACCAAACGCAGGAAGCTGAGGATAATTGTTCTGCAAGGATCGCACTTGGTATAGATGAAAAACAAGAGGAGGCGGAGCATGAGACTTAATCTATTTATAGTCGTCCTGATTCTGCTAATCCAGACCTGCGCGGCTGTCGAGATTAAAGATTTCCGTACGCAGATATCAAACGCAGAATATGAAGTCAACGAAACAAAGGCGGAACTGAGTACCGCCGAAACCAACTCAAACATATATTTTCTCAATGTTAAAGATTTGCGAGCCCTCTCAGCCGAGCTTGAGTATCTAAGGGACCAGTTTAAAAAAATGGAATATGCCTCTTACGATAACGAAGAAATGCGAACCAGATTATATGAGCTTTATCTTGAAGCTCTTGAAATTGAATTTAAAGCAAAAATGATGCGCTCAGACATAAACATCGCAAAGGCAGAAAAATTGATTTCATTGGCTCAAGTCAAAGTTGAAGCTGCAAAGCAAATCTCTCTTCCAACAGATGTGAATCTGCAAACCAGTCAGGCTTCCCTATATGAAGCTCTCAGATTTAAATCACAGGCAGAGAACATCACTTTAATCCTGCCTGAATTTTCAACAGAAAGTGCCATTAAAAAGCTTATCAGATCCGCTGATGAGGTGCTGTCTCTAAGCCAGAGCAGTATAAAAGAAGTGACGAAAAGCATAGCCTATGCAGACGGTGTATTGAATAAAAGCCTGGCTGTACGAAATCTATCCGCTATAAAGTTGATGGACCTTGATGAAAACATATCAAAAATGAATGTCAGTATAACCGCTTTGATTAGCAAAGACATCTCTGCTGCTCAGGCTCAATCTTCTCTCAACGAGGGAGTAAAGCTTAGAAATGAAGCGAATGAACTATTCAATAATGGAAGATATGAGGAGACGCAGGCTAAAATCACGGCATCTGAGTATATCCTTCAGCAGACGATTCAACTTGTAGATCAGGCAGAATACGAAGACCGCAGTTATCAGACTAAAAAAAATATGATTGCTGGAATAGCTGCTTTCTCTGTAGTGGGGATCTTTCTTTGGTATATAAGACGCCCACCCCAATTGTAGGTAGTAAAATATGAAAGGATTGTCAACCTCTATCTTTGGAGGAATTATAACAACTGCACTAATGGTGTTGCTCTATTATAATTTTTCCTGGTTAATGCTCGTTATAGTTGTGAGTGCGATGGTTACCGGCGCATTAGCCGCGGCAGTGGCAGAATCTGGCGATAATCTTGCCGGATTTTTATTTGGATGCTCTGTAGTAATCACGGTGGCAATACCGCTAACAATGCCGATACAAGTTCAGCATATTTACGGAGTCGTACTGGGTTTTCTATCTTTTTATCTATTTTTTACCTGCATGTCAGAATATTGAGAACTGACGTTTTTTGTTTCCCAATCATTAAGTTACCTTCATTATATGGGTTTTACTATTCTTTAAACTTCCTTGCTATGATATATGCCTCTTCTTTTTCAGGTTCAAGTACTTCGACGATTTCCAGCCCCAGCGAGGACAGCTTCCGAAGTATCGGTTCCCTCTCTCTTTTTTTTGGCAGTTTCACCACAAGCAGCAGCCTTCCGCCTTTTTTTAATGCCGTAAGCGCATTCTCAAGGGCTTTTATTGAGGACAGCGGACTGACTGTGATGTCCATGAGAAGCACATTGAACTTCTCCTTCTCAAACTGCATCGTGAACGCATCCCCGAACTCGATCGTTACACTGGGGTGCTCATGGGCGATCCTGCCCAGTTCAGAGCGGAACTCACGGCTGAACTCGATGCCGTGGACATGCGATGCGACCTCTGATGCGAGCATGAGAAAACCTCCCGCGCTTGAGCCTATGTCCAGCACTCTGTCACCCTCGTTGATGAGATGTGTCTTTTCCTGGATATCTTTAAGCTTCCAGTACCCTGCGGGTCTATCCAGTCCCTCTGTTATTTCAACATTGTCCGAATACGCAACATCGTAAGAGGGCTTGGTGATCACTCTGCCGTTAACCTTTACATGGCTTTCAACAATAGCCCGCTTTGCCCGTCCGCGCGAGCTGAAACCGCCGATATCGACAAGATAAGAGTCAAGCCTCATAAGTATCTTTATATTATAGCATATTGTATTGTCAGATTTCCAAAGGTTAATAGCCTACAAACTATATTAAAACCATATCCGTGCCGAGGTGGCAGAGCGGACTAACGCGGCAGGCTCGAGACCTGTTTTACCCTTGGGTAAGCTAGGGTTCAAATCCCTACCTCGGCGCTCTACAATTAGAAGAGCCCTTTTAAAAAAATATATCTAATGTAGCAGCTATATATAGTCATGTGTTTAAAGAACTTCTTGTGGCTCATATTGATAATACCGTAATTGAGGTATCATATCTTATGCTGGGGAGTAAATATGAATCTTAAGAAAGGCTTATTGAGACAGGACGACCATTCTTTCATGGCGGAGGCGAATATATGAAAACAGTACCCACCGGGATAAAAGGACTTGACCTTGTTCTTAACGGAGGGTTCAACCATCCTTCGACAATTTTAGTTGCAGGCACTGCAGGCGCAGGGAAAACGACAATGGCTATGCAATCTCTGTTCAACGCGGCAAAAACAGGAGAGGACTGCCTGTTCATCTCAGCCATCTCAGAGCCCGTAGCCATGATGGAGAGCTTTGTATCCAATTACGCTTTTTTCGATTATTCTCTTCTTGAGAGAAAGAAGATAAGATTATTCAACATCGAGGAGGAACTGCTTAAATCAGGCACAACAGATGTCATACAATTCATCGAGGAAAAAATCCGGATGTACAAGCCCAGCAGGCTCGTCATCGACCCTGTGACCGTACTTGCAGAATCAAAGGAGAACGAACACGAACAGCGCCTTTTCCTTTTTGACCTTCTTACCAGGATGAAAAGCTGGAACCAGCTCGTAATGCTCACAGGCGAATTCACGATGGATAGCCTGAAAGAAAGCCCGCTGAGCTATCTTGTAGACTGCATCCTGCACATCTCGGAAGTAATGGTGGGAGAGAAAAGCGAGCGCTACCTGAGCGTGGTAAAGATGCGGGGGAGGTCGTATATCTCAGGGCGGCACACATATAAACTGAGCAATGAGGGAATCACTGTCTTCCCGCGGCTGCTCCCGGAGACCGAGTTCAAAGCAGCGCCGACGCTCCGTATCAGTACGGGCGTGGAGGGGCTTGACAGGATGCTGAAAGGCGGTTTATTCAAAGATAACGTTATCCTGTTATCCGGCGGACCGGGTACAGGGAAGACCGTTTTCGGTCTGCATTTCGTGAACGATGGCGCAGGCAAAGGAGAGCCTTGCCTGGTAATCTCGCTGGAGGAATGGCCGGCGAAACTTATAAGAAACGCAAAATCATTCGGATGGGATTTTGAGCAGTTAGAGAAAAACGGGCTGATCAAGTTCCTGTATATCTCTCCTGTACTGTTCAATGCGGATGAACATGCGATGCTTATAAAGGGCATACTGAAAGAGAACAACATAAAAAGGGTCTTTTTCAATGGCATCAATAATCTTGAGACCACCCTTCCGGATTCAATAAAAAGAAGGGATTACATCCATTCGCTTGTGAATTATTTCTCAGCTCAGGATATTACAACGCTCCTGACCAGCGAGATCCCCGAGCTCTTCGGTGCAATACGGTTGACGCATGAGGCGTTCTCTGGGACTGCCGACGTTATCGTTCTGCTCCGGCAGGTGGAGGTCGAGGGGCAGATGAGAAAAGCCCTGAGCATTTTGAAGTCGCGCGGCTCAGACCATGATAAGGAGATAAGGGAATACGAAATAACAGATAAAGGAATAGAAGTGAAGGTCGCCATTAAAGGTTACGAGAACGTACTTGCAGGCATGGCAAGAAGACCGCCTTCGGACGTGTTCAGGGAAATGTTCGGTGGTAAAAAGTGATGAGCCTTTTAATAGCGCTGTGGATAATTTCAATGATCCCTCTATTGCTTTTACCCTACAGCATAGCAGTATTTTATCAGCGCGTTTTCAAAAGAAGGACTTATCCCTACCTTTTTTTAACAGCTCTCATCCTGTACATCGCATCCTCCATGTATCCCTCTTTACTCTGGGGTAATCTCTTTTTTGCCCTTGGAGGCGTGTTGCTCGGGGGCGCAAGCATCAGGTTGAACCATGTTATGACCAAGAGGTGGAAATGATAGTCGAGTTCGGGCTTTTCTTCCTGGGTATTTTAGGCTTGCTCGTGTTTTATACAGTGCTGGCGCGCCTCAGCGTAAGAATGGGCGAAGGGATGGGCATTTCAAAATACTATATACTCTACTATTTCTCTATCCTGGCATTAATTCTAACAATACCGGAAGGCTGGTCGGTTCATTATGCCGGGAACAGGGATTCGGGGGGTACTTTGTTTGCTCTGCTCATAATCGGGAATGCTATCGCCATAGCTGCTTCTTTTAAGTACTGGTGGTGGTTGAAGGATGAGCTGCTGGGTAAACAGGAAAAGGAGAGGTAAATCGCATGGGTAAGAAAATAATGGTCGTAGATGATGAGCCGGATACCGTGGATCTGGTAAAGCTTGTACTTGAGACTGAAGGTTTTGACGTCATCACTGCTTACAGCGGCAGTGAGTGCTTAAAGAAATTAGAAGAAGAAAAGGTGGACGCAGTGCTCCTGGACATAATGATGCCTGAGATGGACGGCTGGGAGGTATTCAAGAAGATAAAAGAGAAGTACGAGGACCTGCCCGTGGCAATGCTCACGGTCAGGAACCAGGATATAGATAAAATGCTTGGACTGCATGTTCTTAAAGCAAACGATTATATTACCAAACCTTTTGGAAGAAAAGAACTTGTTGAAAGGGTAAAAAAGTTAGTTGAAACGTGAGAAATTTGAGGATAAGCCATAAGTTAGTAATCTCTTTAATAATAATATCGCTCCTGCCCTATGCCGTAGTAAGTTACATCAATTATTCATCTGAAAAGGCTGCACTTGAGAAAAAGATCTTTGATGAACTGAGCGCGCTTGCTGAGGCAAAGAGCACACATATCTCAACCGTGGTGAATTTCAGAATAGAGCAGGTAAAGGAAGTAGCTACATCCAGTTTCATGCAGGAGATTGAGAGTAACGGCAGCGATCTTTCTTTTAATCTTGAGAGGGTGAAAAGGGAGATACCCGTGTTCTTCGAGATATCAGCCCTTGACCGCAACGGCAGGATTGTAGCCTCCACAGAGAGCAGTCTGGTAGATACAAATCATTCTGATGAGGAGTTTTTTAAGAAAGCTAAAGAAAACCTGTACCTTGGCAATATAAGTTATTATGGTAACAGGACAGGATACATAATAGCATCTCCTGTGTTGAATAGAAGCACAGGAAGATTCATCGGTGTGGTTGTGTTCAGGGTCTATCCCAGGATAGTATACGACGTAACAAGTGATTATACCGGACTTGGGGAGAGCGGTGAGACGCTTCTTGTCCAGAGGAGGGGGAGCGATGTCGTCTATTTAAACCCCCTGCGCCATAATGCAAGTGCAGCCCTGCAGCTCATGTTTCCTCTCAATTCCAGCTTGGCTCTGCCTGCAATCCACGCAGCAAGAAGGGAAAACGGCACCATAAGGGCTCTTGATTATAGGGGGAGAGATGTTTTCGCCGCCTATACCTATATACCTGTTATCGACTGGGGACTGGTAGTGAAGATAGATTCCTCCGAGGCATTGATACCAGTGACCAGGTCTGAAGAGAGGCTCATTGCACTTGGTATATTTTATTTTGCGGTAGTATCGGCGCTAGCCTATCTTCTCGGCAGGAGATTTACGGCTCCGCTTGTAAGGCTTTCAGATGCTTCCAGGAAAGTAGCCAAAGGCTATCTTACAGTCCAGATAGAGCCTGAGAGCAGGGACGAGATCGGCGAACTTGCGCAGTCTTTCAATATAATGGTAAAGAAATTGAAAGAGGTGTATGAGGGTCTGGAGCAAAAGGTGAAGGAGAGGACCAAGGACCTGAACAGAAGGAACCTGGAACTATCGGCTCTAATCAAAACTAACCAGAGCATCTCAAGCGGTCTTGACCTGAACAGAGTCCTGGAGATAGCAGTCAGAGAAGCTGTGAAAACAGTTAACGTTTCCCACTGCTCTATAATACTCGTTGAGGAGGGGAAGGAGTACGGTACTGTAGCCTCAGAATATACCCCCAGAGACCGCATGAAGCCGTCCCTGGGAGAGATACTGTATTTTAAAGATTATCCAATGCTGGAAGAAGCCTACAGGAAAAGGGAGTACGTGCTGGTCGCTGATACTGCAAAGGCAGAGCTTTCCCCGAAAGAGAGGGAGATGGTACAGAGGCTGGATATCAGATCCATACTTGTGGTGCCTCTTATCCTGGGAGAGAAGACCCTGGGGACTATGCAGTTGAGCAGCCTCGGTGAAGTAAAAGAATTTACTGAAGAGGATATAGGCATCTGCCAGACTATCGCAAACCAGGCAGCAATCGCGATTGAGAACGCCCATCTATACAATGAACTCAGGCAGCATGACAGGACGCTTGAGATATTGTTCGAGATAGACAGGGTGGTGAGCCAGTCCCTGTATCTGGATGACCTGTTGAGGGAGGCGATAGCCAAAGCCATACAGGTCACTTCCTCGGATGCCGGCTGGATATACCTGATTGAATATGACGGGAAAAACCTGAGCCTTAAGACATACCAGGGAATATCCGAGGAGCTTGCACAGGTCGCCTCAAAGCTTACAGTAGAACAGGGAGTCTCAGGGATGACGGTCAGGTCAGGAAAACCGGTAATCATGGATATCGAGGACTATCCATATGCCGAGTTCCGTCCCCTTATGATGAAAAATGGTATAGTTTCCCTGGCTGGCGTCCCCCTGGTATCAAAGGGAAAGGTCCTGGGAGCCATGGTCCTTTCAAACCGCAGGCACAGGATTTTTTCAAAAGATGATATAGACATCCTCGCATCCATAGGAAGCCAGATAGGAGTGGCGGTAGAGAACGCCAGACTTTATTCTGAGCTAATGCGCCGCAACCAGATAATGGAGATACTTTTTGAGATCGACAGGGTAGTGAGCCAGACGCTGAACCTGGATGAGATATTTAAAGAGGCGCTCGCTAAAACTTTGCAGGTGACTGCAACCGACGCAGGTTCGATCTATTTACTCGAAGATGATGGGAACGTACTTAAAATAAAGACTGCCCTGGGGCTTTCCGATACCTTTGTCAGGATCGTTTCTGAGATAAAAGTGGGCGAGGGTATCTCAGGCAGGGCTGTCCAGATTAGAAAGCCCTTTGTCACGGATATCGATCACTATCCAACCCGTACTCTTTTGCCCTATCTGGAGAGGGAGGGGCTTGTTACGCTTGTTAGCGTGCCTCTTATGGCTAAAGGCAATGTGGTCGGAGCCATGAACCTTGCTAACCGCAGGCGCAGGGCGTTCTCGAAAGAGGATATAGATGCCCTTGCATCGATAGGCAGCCAGATAGGTGTGGCGGTAGAGAATGCAAGGCTATACCAGGAATCCAGGAGCGCCTATGAGAAACTGCAGTCTGCGTACGAAGAACTCAAATCACTGGACAGGATGAAGAGCGAGTTCCTGTCGAACGTCTCCCACGAGCTTAAGACCCCGCTTGTCTCGATACGGGGATATAGCGAACTGATGTACGATGAAAAGCTCGGTGCACTTATGCCGACCCAGAAGAAATCACTGGAAGCAATTATCAGGAACACTGACAGGCTCACCCGGCTGATCGACAGCCTCCTGTTCCTGAGCGTACAGCAGATAGGCAAACCTGCGATTGAAATGAAAAAGCTGTCTATCGGGGAGATAATAACCGCTTCTACGGCTGATATGAAGGTGCAGGCAGAGAGAAAGAACATAGATTTGATAAAAGATGTGCCTGCCAACATTGAGATCATCGGTGACAGGGACAGGTTGACTGAAGTGTTCCTTAACCTGATAGATAATGCCATAAAATTCACACATACCGGAGGCAAAATCACGATCAAAGCATGGGAAGAGGATGACAGCGTGCATATAACAGTGGCAGATACGGGCATAGGGATACCTGAGAACGTGATACCATTCCTTTTCCAGAGGTTCTACCAGGCAGATGCTTCTCTGACCAGGAAATACGGCGGCACTGGTCTCGGACTGTATATATGCAAAAGTATCATCGATGCCCATAAAGGTGAGATCTGGATAGAGAGCAAAGTCGGGGCAGGGACGACAGTGCATGTCAGGCTGCCAAAATAGGTATAATCAGCGTATGTCGAATATCGATTCCAGGTACTTCCTCTCCTCCGTCAATTCCCTTACCTTATCCTCCCGCGTCATTGGCTTTGAGTACGCCTTATCATCGATCTCTATCGTAAGGTCGCCGTCGTAGCCTGAACTCTGAAGCGCCCGGAATACTGCCTCCATGTTCTTATTGCGATGCGATGGGTAGTGCTGTTTCCCGTCATGCGGCGCGCCGATGTGCACGTTTATGATCTTATCTCCGAGTTCACCGATGAAAGACATGGCAGTCTGCGGGGATTGAATGAACGCATGGGTCACGTCAAACGTGAAAAAAAGCCCGGGAAATTTGCTTAAAACCTCTTTCATCTCCCCAGGCGTTGAGCACATGCTTGATACACCCGGCATTCTGTTCTCAAGAGAGAGGGAGAGTTCAAGCTCATCCGCTTTCTTTTTGCATACTTTGAGGTATTTTAAGAACTTGCCCCAGTCCTCGTTCGTCGGGGTGCGGTGGACTGTGCGTTTGCCGGGATGTATCGTGACTACCCTTGCGCCGAGCTTGTTCGCAAGTTCAAGAGACCACAGCGTCTCCTTTATGGTGGCTTCGTGCACATAATCGTTGTATGAGGAGGGGTTTAGGTCAAGTATCGGCGCATGCAGGGTGCATCCCTCAGGCATCATGGCGATGGCTTCTTCCAGCGCAGCCTGGACTATCAAATCATGCCTGTCCTTCCAGAAATCAGGGGTCTCAGCCCAGAACTCAACGCTCTTTATGCCTGCCTCAAGCAGTATCTCCATTATATCTGAGATGCTGTATTCCCACAGGAAAAGAGATGCGCATGAAAGCCTCATTCCCGACACCTGTATGATTATTGGAGCTGAATCTATATATCAGTTGTCAATTTTGGCTCTGGTGAATCTTCGGTGGGCTTTGTAAAGAAATTTTGTTGAATCGGCGTTGGTGAATCGGTGGGTTTATATTCTGACGATAATTTCTTAGCTGAATAATAACAACTCTTAATTATATCTAAGAATTTATAAAAAATCTATAACACGCAATTCTTTTGGAAAAACAGATGTCCCGTCATAGACATAGTCCATTATTAGTCCCCCATGATATGTGTATCTAATAACCCATAAAAAACGTGGGAAATGTTCTGTGAGTACCTCTTCTTTATCTTTGCAGGGGTGCTTCCATATAAATTCTTTATATTTTCTTACTTCCATTAAATATAATGTAGTGGTAAACTTTGTTCCGTGTGTTGATTCGAACTGCTCTGCATTTCTCTTGTGCTTTTTCAAAAAGATATTATATATTCGGGCAAAACTCAATCTTATCTTTGGATATATGGGAACAATCAAATGATCGACATACAGATGTGAGAATTCGCCATTTTTAACCCATTCATTGTCCCATTCAGTAAATTTTCCTATAGGGATTACCTTACTATAAGGACCTATTTGATCGTCATGTACATATAATTCTTTCAGAGTACCGTGTTTATGACGATAGCCACTAATTACAGCGGCATGAAAGGCAGAATTATTTTCGCCTGTCAATCTAAGAGTAGCAATAATCGGCAGCTTAATTTTTGTATATGCCCTTACAACATCAGTTACAATATCGTCATCAGCCGTATAATCTTGATATTTATGAATATTCCTAACATCTATGAATTCCGTTTCCAATCCAATAGAGTTAAAATAATTTTTCATTTGATATAATGATAAACCCTCTGATGGATAATTACGCTCAAGAGATGGGAAAACAACAGATTTTTCGGTAACTTCAAAAGGAGAGTGTTTTGGAATACCGAAAAGGTCATTTAAAGGATGTGAGGCTATCCAACAAGCTGCTGTAGCACAAGCACCCACAGCTTTATCCTGGGTTTGAAAAGGCAGAGCTTTTATTTTCAAAGGAATTCCAAAAAAAGATAAATTGTGCAATCCCGTTACAAAATAGCGACATTCACCTTTATCTTTTAAAGGATATGTTTTCAATACGGTGCGACCAATTATAGGACAACCATTCGAATCGTGTATCGGTTTAATCACAACGAAGCCAAGATATGTACTATTTAATTTTTCCAAGATTTTCTCATCATAATCTATTAATAACCGTTTAAGGTCTTTATCAGAAAAAAATGGGGAAAAGAAATGTAACCTTGTTGTGAATTTCTCGTCAATATCGAAAGAACGTGAGTAAAAATTAGAAAAATCAATCAGATAATCTTTATCTATATATTTATTTTCAATTATATATGTTTTGGCTTTTAAGTTATTAAGATATTTAAATAAATATTCTCCAACAGAGGAATGCCCCAAATCATTCAGTGCTTGGTTAAAAAAGTGCACTTCGGGGAGAGAGGATTTGTCATTCATTCATTAAATTGTAAATGGTCTGAGCAAATCTTCAACTGATATATTGCTAAGTTCTCGATGTAACTTTTCTCCATCTTTTCTAATATCCAAATCGGAAACCTTAGCAAGCTCTCTCTTAATTATATTTATTTTTGGTTTAATTTCAGCCTCTATTTTTTCTCTGTCAGCCACCTAATTTACCTCCTTATTTTCCCGTATAAACCATCTAAATTAATTTTGTTAGATATTGATGAAATAACCATTTGAGACGAGAAACTTGATGAAGTAGACGCAATTTTAAGCCCACCTTGCTTAATTTTTATCATTGCATCCGCACCAATATAGTTGTTCTTTGAGTTTTTGCCCTTTATTTATAGAAGGTATATATATAACTTACCTCTATTTATAATTAACTCATTAGTATGATAATGATGGTAACACTAATGAGATGTTTTTTAGACACAAAAAAGTTATTACGCACCTTTATTTCTCTGGTACTCAACACTTTTCTGTATCATTCCCATCCATCTATTCCTTCCGAGTTTAAGATCAATCCCTGCCGCCTGTGCTGGCGTTTTGCCATTTAAAACAGTGTGCGGTCATATATAGTTATAGAAAGCCTTGAAGCTATTATTAAACTCTATTGTTGTCTCATCGTTATGCAATCCTCTCATGGTCTTTTCCCTCTCCCTGACTGTATTATGCAACCTCTCAACCTTGTTATTATTCGTTCTGGCTTTCAATCCCTCTGCTCCGCCTCTTTCTGCTGGACTGTTAGAGCGTCTTTTAAAGCAAGCCAGAATTTAACAGCGTGTATGTGTTTGCACTCCACCCCTCTATGAGTATGATCTGGGCATTCGCATGTCCAGCCTGAATTATTATTCAGGTTGCTTATGACTTTATACACCTTATCGCCTGGTTGGGGGGGCACTTGGTACGTATTTCTTGCTAATACGATAGGCGTAACGCCGCTGTTTATTATCGTCTGTCCTCTCAACATTCTCGAAATATCGGTTTGCATTTTTCTGCCATCGGCAAACATCTCACATCACTAAATAGCTAATATGTAGCTACATTATAATAAAGGTTGTGATTATACAATATAGCTTTTTTATAGCTAAATAGTATTTATTTTTAACCATTAAGTATTTATGTTATGAACACATAATAATATTTATATGGGACAAGAAAAAGAGATGGAAGTAACATTTAAAGCCTTTCAAGTTGTTGAAAAACTTGTTAAACCGTCTGGGAACTCTGGTAGAGTCTATGTACCAAAAGAATGGGTGGGAAAGAGAGTGAAAATCTTTTTAATTGAACCGGTAAATAGTGAAGAGGCGTAGAAATTATGAACGATGATGTTTTAAAAGATTATAGTATATGGAATTTAATAAATAAATTCGGCATTTTTAACATTCTATTTGATTTTGATTCAGTCTCAGCTTACTTTTTAACTATCATAACTGCATATTTCTATATACCCCGTTCTGATTTCTTTGAAATTGCTGGTGCTTTAAGCTCGTCATTCATCGGTGCTGATGCTGCATTATTAGGTATTGTGATTGCAGGGTTTGCAATAGCTGTTTCCATGTTCGATAAAAAATTCTTATTGTTTTTGGATAAGTTTGGGATTTTTGAAGAAATGATTTTTTATTTCATTTTTACGACTATACTTCTTGGTTTTGGACTGATAGCTTCCATTATTCTATCTATCTCTATCCCATTTGATCACTGGGTTTCTAAAGTGTTGTTCCCGTTTAGTGTTTTATTTACTATCTGGGGTATTTTGAGCGTGCTTTTACTACTTGCTGTGTTCCTTAAAGACGTAGCTATACTCAAAAAGGATTACTCACAGTTGCCAGACGATGCAATTTAACCTTGCTCCTCTTTTATTTCTCTACTTTTTGCAATAAAATCTTCATCATCAATAACTTCAATCATTCTATACAAGATTTTTTTTCTCGTTTCGAAAACCCTTTTTCTTTGATCTTGTTCAGCGTATAGTTTTGCATCCCACCACCCCTCTTCAGCGTATTCTAAACCGCCTTGTGTAATTGACCCTTCAATATTGATACCGTCTTTATTACCAAATTCAAGTTCTTTTATTTTTTGTTCAATAATAAACTCTTTTGCTTTTCTAATATTTGGTTTGTTAATATCTATAGGATTGGGTATCTTGATGTTTTTGAATGTAATTTTTGTAACCCTATCTACGTTCTCTAAAAATTGTCTTATTTCCTGAACGTCTCTTTTAAGAATAATATCAAAATGTCTTATGGCATTGTCACTTACATTAATTAATATATCCTCCAAAACATTTTTGAAAGTATTATATGATAAATAGGGATAATTATCTTCGAATATTATCAATTCGTTATTGAAGATTATAAATCTGCTCCCCATTTTCACATGTTTTCCTTTAAGTTCTTCTTCTTTGCGTTTCCATTGATCGGAGTCAAAATATTGTTCCTTTGTATGCGGTGATAATTTCAATAGCCATCCAAAAATATAATTTTGTCCCTCGTTGATTCTCAAATCGCATATAACATAATTGTGAGAGCGTTTTTCAATTTCTCTCTTTTCTTCTTGGGCTTTTCTCAAATAATCCTCAAGTTCCAACGGTTCTAATGTCTCTATTCCCATCTTTAACCAACCAATCAATATCTTCGACACAATCATCACCAAATAGCTATAATGTATTGCACAAAATTACTTATGAATATATAAATTTGATGTATTGTTTTCGAGGTGCTTATCCAGTGGATTTTTACAACCCATAACTACATAGGCTCGCCCACCGACTCACCAACCGCAGATTCAACACCTTAAAAACTTTAGACACACCCAAGTTTCACCAGAGCCTCAATTTTCCTTGAATGCCGAAGCTCAACTGCAACGCCTTTTGCACATTCTTTCATTTCCCAGCCGCTCATAAGCGCGCGCCCGACCCCGAGGAACCTATCGCCTTCCACTATCACCTCGTCGCCGGGGCGGATCTGGGGGTCAGCATCCAGCACACCCGGCGCGAGTATGCTGCTGTGGGGCGTGAAATCGCCTATCCTGACCCTGTAGTATGGATAGTCGCGAAGCCTTTCTCCTCCTTCGAGGGTCAGGGCAATGGTGCCGTACTGAGGAATCAGGGTCGCAAGCTGCATCTGTTGTTCACGCGCGAATAGCTGGAACTTGGGATACGGGGCTCTGACGACCGCACCCTTAACAAGCATGTCGCCCGTGCCTTTCCCGAACTGGTAATCCGCAGTTGCACGCATAACGTCAAGTTTCGCTTTCTCTGAGGGGCGCTCTTTAGTGTTTTCGAGCCTTGGGATTGCCTGATTTAGCCTGTCAAGGGAGGCTCTTGAAGTTACGCCGTCATCAGCCGTATATACGATATCAAGCCCAAGCTCTCTCTCAACAGATTCGCATATCTCCCTGTACGCACCGTCCACATGTGCGATTATGTTTCTGTACCTGTTCTTCTGAAGATATGAGCGCAGGCAGCCGCCTACGAATGCCCTCTCCTCTTTGTCCCAGTACCCGGTAACGGGAGTGTCGTAGTGGGCAACCGGGTACATCAGTTCAAGCTCGCGCGGGACGACGCCCACAGGGGATGTGATTACTACCTCATGCACGTATTTTCTGTACTTTCCTATCGCATTGGCGAATTTCTGATGGGACAACGAAGTGGAATAGGGTTTCTTTGCAGAGCACGGGAGCAGAACAAGCGTGTCAAGCTCAGGCGGCGTATAGCGCTCGATCACCCTCTGCGCGAACCTCCTTATCTCCACCCTGTTTAGTGATTCTGAAGTGTTGGCATACAGAGTATTTGACCTGAATACAGGCGTCCTTTTTTCAAGAAACACATGCTCTGCATCGAGCAGGCGCAGCGCGGCGGTCAGCCAGGGGCGCGCCCTGCACTGGCGCTCCACGTACTCGCGAAGTCCTCCAGTCCTTATGTGCTCGCGGACGGCGCGCAGCTCCTCGCCGAGTTTTAATGAATTGTGCTGCGATAATAGTTCAGCGCGCTCCTTCTTGGGGAGCTTGAGAAATTCCTGTGGCGTACTGGCTGAACAGACTGTACAGGTGCAGGGGAACTCATGCAGCCTGTCGAGGTGGTGTTCGCCGGAATTCGTGAGGTAGATATCCTGGTATCCCTTGATTATCGGCAGCGTCTCATCTACGATATCAACGCCAGCATATATGAGCATCGAGAGGTTCTCAGGCGTGGCAAGGGCGGGGGCGTATAGTAGCGAATCGGCGCGCGTGTTCTCCTTGAGCCTGATGATTGAGTTAACGAAATCCCTGGGCTTGTTCTCAAGCTGTCTTGCTGCGCCGAGAATGTACAGGTCTGAGGCAGGATACTCGCGGGCGAAGGGATGGATTACAGTGCCTGTATGCGGCTGGTTTGATGCCGGCTGAACCCCTTCCTGGATTTCTCTTATGAGCTCCTCCCTTGTATGCAGGGGGAGGGATTTGTGGGGAAGGATTATGATTTTTTTGCTCTCGGCAGGCTCATGGAACTGAGGTTTTCCCCAGAGGGAGCCTGAATCTATTATAGGAGAGTCCTTTTTGTGGATTTGGATGATGGCAGGGGTCGATATCTCCCTGTCAAGAGACAGTTTGCCTATCCTGGCTGCTCCGTCGCGGTGGGTTATTTCGAAGATTTTGGTCATATGGTCTCGTAGTGGAGATTAGCCGCAAATGAACGCAGATAAACGCAGATGCAACCTTATATCTGCGTTCATCTGCGTTTATCTGCGGTTTTGTTTCCATAGATATAGCAGTTATTTTCGAACTGCGCTATAGTTGTTAATGTTTGGTGCTGTTTATGTTGGGCAGCTTATTTAAATCTGAGCTTAATTTGCGGCGAATAATGGGGCGGAACACGGGTGACGTGGAAACAGAAATAAGAATGGGCAGAAAAACAAAAGGGCGCACGCATCGGGCATGCGCCCCGGCAGTCTGGTGAGAGACTAATATCTGGTGGATCAAGTCAGGTTCGTTATTATATCTTTAGTTATTTTGAAAACGATTTTTGAACGAATTCAAGATAATCTTAAAAGTACTTATATAATATTTATGTAGAATTAGAGATAAGGACTGTTTAAATCTTTCGCCATAATGTCTGTACTCACCTCAGCAGCAGATTATTGTTTTATCATACGCTTCCTGAGCCTTAGTCGTTTGTCTTTTTTCCACTACTGTGCCATTATCCAAATCAATACCTAGATATATGATCATCTCTCCCTGAGTGAAAGTAACCTTTGCAATCTTTCGATCACCTTTTGCAGTAGATTTGATCTCACCAAAAGAAGAGACACTGACTTCACAAGTATCACACAATTTATCATTTCTTAACGAAATTTGAGCAGCTTTTTCAGCAAAATTTTTCTGCTCACTGTTAAGAATGATGGTATCCTGAGCTATAAGAATAACAATCACCAAACCAAGAATTACCAATGCAAATTCCACAAATTTACCCTTAAATATAGGATATTTTATATTTATATCGTTCCCATATGAAAATATAAAGAATAATATAATAAGTAATAATATATAACCTAAGACGAAATAAAAATTAAAATAAAACCCAAATACAAAAGTAGCGATTAAACTTAAGATTAAACTTAAGGTAACAAAGATAATATAACCATGCTTCAGTATTTCAAATAGTATACCAAATATAGATTTACCTTTTAAGCTAAAACCCATAACATTAGAAACTAATCTTAATTAATATAAACCTTTGCTGAATTTGTGACCGTTTCAATTCGTGTTGGTGAATTTTAATAAGTTGATCGGTGTCTGAGTGTGATAAAATGTTCTGGAACATTTAAATCTCAGACACCATCTGTAGCCATTGTTTTTAGCTCATAAATATTTATGTTTGTTACCAAAACATTTATAATACATAAAAATTATGTATATCATTTGATAATATGTTCTGGAACTTATTATGTAAAAAAAATAATTTACAGC
>JAPMTX010000180.1 GCA_026552855.1 Candidatus Methanoperedens sp.
CTTAGCCCGAACTAATCGTTGGTTTTCTCTGCTCATACCATAACAAGAATAAGGCGATACAGCAACATGTATTTTTCATATTTATCTATGAATCTAACTGATTCATGTTTAGTTTCACCTCGCTTGCATGAGCCGTATATATGAGGGGATCATCTTCTGCGCTAAAGGAGCGTGAATTATGGAATTAACAATTGAAAGAACAGAATTGACAAGAGATTGCAGATATATACAGGATACGAATGGATTTGATTCATTCGTTATCAGGGAAACCGGAAATCTGGATTATAGTTCGGCTGTTGTGCTATTGAGCAATCTTGCAGAAAAGAGAGATATTACTCCGCTTGAGAGGGAAGCCCTGGCTACTGCCATACGGATTATCCGGCAGCTGATGGAGATAGAAAGAACATGATGATCTACAATCCAGGACTGTAATGAGAAGATTCTTTATGGGTCTCATCGATAAATCTTCGCTCGAATATCTCTCTTTCGGATAAGTCCCTTGAGATATACCCCAACCTGCGAAGCACAGGCACAAAAGCCATTGTAGAGCCGATAAACTCCGGGGATAATGCAGCGCAGTACTTCGGTGAGACCCCGTACGCATCCAGGACAAAATCCGCGTCCACTATACCTGTAAGTTTTGAGACCATCCCTGCCGCATCCGCGGGTCTTGCACGGATGAAATTGCTGGCTTTTTCGTGCGCAGCAAGGAAATCCATGATAATCTCAGGGTGCTGTATCAATTCCTTCCTGATAACAATCCCGTAGCTCGGATTGTTCTGCCAGAGGGAATGCGGCGGGATGATTATTTTTGCCCCGCAGGCGCGCACGGCAGCCACTGCAAGCGATGGAGTCCCGACCGCTGCGCCGATATCGCCGTCCACCAGTGCTTCAAGCACAAAATCAGTCCAGGCGAAATTCTTTACTTTGATGTTAAGCCCCTCTTCCTCCAGCACATTGTTAATGATGACATCGTGGATCGAGCCTCTGGGTGGTGAGCCGATAATTTCCCCCTTGAATTGTGCCAGCACGGCTTTAATGCTCTTTAGTTCATCAAGCGTCCTGTATTCCCTGCGGGCTATCAGCACCGTTCCTTCAACATGCCCGCCTGCCACGCATATGATCGGTACGCCGCGGTCGATGCCGATAATTGCAGGAGGGAGACCGATGTACCCGATATCTATCTCTTTGTCCGCGAAAGCCTTTACGATATCGGGACCTGAGGCGAAGAGCTTCCAGTTCGCATGGATGTCTGCCCTATCAAGCCAGTCCGTACCCATCAGGATGAAGGAGGTATGGTAGACGGTTGAGAGGTGACCGATATTGAGAGAACTGGAATTAAGGGGCATGGTGTATCACTTCTGAGATAAGCATAACTTACTTTACCACTTCATATCCGGCATTAGTCCAGTCGGTGATCCCGCCCTTCATATTATAGATTTCTTTGAACCCGTTATTGACCAGTATTTCGCTTGCCTGTGCGCTGCGTCCCCCTGTCCTGCAGTAGACCAGTATTTTCTTATCTTTCGGTATCTCGTCAAGCCTTTCTTTTAGCACCTGCACGGGAATCAAAGTTGAACCCCTGATGTGCCCGGCATCGTATTCTTCCTGGGTACGCACGTCCAGAATGAAAACCTCGCCGCTGTCGATCATTTCTTTAGCCTGCTGAAAGCTGATATCAGTATATTTCTTTTCAGGGGGCTGAGTGGTGCTTATGCATCCTGCTACGGAGAATAAGATTAGTAAAAGCGCGATGTAATGAATCTTTTTCATTATAAGTCTATTTCATACTGATTTTATTTAAGTATTTGGAAGAGACGCATCGTATCTTTTTCTCAAATCCAAAAGGGCATCATATACTCCGATTTTTTTGCAAATATTTGTGAGATATTCCATATCCAGGTTATCTTGCTGTCTTACATATATCCCCAGCGCATCTTTGAAATCCTGCTCCCTTGAGAAGAGTAACTTATTTGCAATTGTATCCTCTGGAGAAGCTATGTATATTACAGTACCATCAAGTTCTGTTTTCTTCTTATTCCTGAGTACTCGTTCATCCATCTCGTTATAAATGCCCTTTATATCGAGTCTGAACATAGTTTCCTTATCTTCTACTGTGCAGTGAGATTTTTCCTCAAGTGCAGACCGCATATCATACTCATCTGCAAAGAAGCCGTTATCCTGTAAGAATATCACCAGGACTGGTATATCTTTATCCGAAAGCTGGATAACATAATCTATATCCAATGTTGTCCTCGGATTGCCGTAAAATAGTACTGCCATACCTCCTACTATAACGTATTCTATATGGTTCTCGTTTAGGAAATTGCATACTAGCGTTAAAATCTCTTCAATCTTTCTCATGCTGAGCCCTCTTTATCCGCAGCGCAAAATCGATTAAATCCATCCCCTGCCTCAGGGTCGAGATTCCTGAAAATCTCCTCGCTCTGAGAGCTTCTCGTATTAGCTCTTTCTCGTTTGTTTCCCTGATTCTTTTTCTGAGTTCTTCTATTTTTATCTTTTTAGAATTGATCTGATGCATTCTTATCCGTAATTATATTATTAATTCACTTATTACTCTAATAACCTTTCTTATCGGTCTTTTATTACCTCTCATTCCAGTATCTATAGTTTTAAAACTGTAAATCAATTCAAATACAGAGTAGATTTATATACAATAAGGTACTAACAATTACAGTAAAGTACAATACAGCGAACCGATAGTTCAAAATTTCAACTGAAGAAAATAATATGCCACTCGAAAAACTCTTCACAGGCTCTGCTACTGCCAAGATAATAGATATCCTCTGGGAAAACCAGGGTACAGACCTCACTCTCACGGATATTGCAAAAAAGGCAGGCATCCATTACACCACTCTTATGAAGGCTCTGCCCCTGCTTGAGAGGCTGGGCATGGTAAAGATGACACGGCGTGTCGGAAATGCCAAGCTTTACCGCATCAATAAAGACGACGCGATGGTCAAAAGACTTATCAAACTCTTAAACGAGCTTAACGCACGCCTTGCAGAGCGCAAGCCTGTTAAAAAGGAGATACCTGCTCCCAAGAAGATCAGCGGTTTTGGTCCGAGAAGTCCAAGACCTGGGCTTGAGATACGCAAGAATCTGGATGCGGCTGTTAACAGTATTAACGAGAACAACAAATCTTCTGAATCATGATGTGGTTGGAATCGGGTAAGCCAAACTATTTGATAATACTTAAATACTATCTCTATTAAAATCCGACATAAAGCGCGGTATAGCTATAGCTAATTATAATAAACTATAGTATATTATAGAAACAACCGAAGATAAAATAATCATCTTTTAAAGCCGATGAATACGCGGGCCGGATGCATTGATTAAGGAGATTTTCTGCAATCCAGCAACTAAGAAATGGGCACAAAAAGACCCACCGAAAAATGTGTCTATCTTCCATATGAAAGGAATTGATAAACTTATTTAAACTCTTAGAAACAATATTGCATGGTGATAAGATGAGTACAGATATTGAAAGTTTGAAAGAGGATGATATAATAAAAAATCTCGGGCTTAAAGATGTTTTTGTAATTAAACGAAATGCTGGCATAATTATAATGAAAAAAAAATCTACCTTGACGGATATGCTTACAAACCTGATCCCGGTGGGAAGGAAATCGAGCCGCGAATGGAAAGAAGAGGAGTGCTCGGAATATTTATCAAACAGGTCTGGTTAAATGAGGCTGGATGCCTTCGGTTCTGATGAAGAGATATACATAGATGATCATAAAAGCTTATATTCTTGAAAACCGAATTATAATTCGGAAAACCGTAATGTTACTGAATTCGCAGGAATTTTCAAATCTCCGGTTTTCGCGTGGTCTAAATGTATCTTGACAGAATATTGGGCAGTACAACCAAAATAAATATATTATATACTTTAATATCGAACCCTCAAAGGTCTTTTGTTGAGAAAGAACTGGCAAAAGAGTCGGGCTGTTCCCTGTCTGAAATCAACAGGCAAATAATTGATTTGGTTAATTCGAATTTAGTATTATTCCAAAAGATGGCAAAAGTAAAAATATATAAGATAAATAAAAATCATTTCCTATTTAAGCCGCTTTTGGCATTATTTAAGGATTTGAACACAATATATAAAGAAATTGCAGAAAAATTAATCAAATTTTCAATAAAAGGGTTCGATATTGCATGCATAATCCTTATAGGAAGCCTCTCGAAAAAAGCCATAAAGGGCGATATAGTCAAATCGCCGAGTGATATTGATCTTATCTTTGTGGCAAAAAAAGAATCGGATGTTAAAAAATTAAAAGATGTGCTAATAGATTATATCAATTCGGAAATAAGCAGAAAATACGGAATAACTATCTACCCGATTGTGGTTTCAGAGGAATACTATAAAAAAGGGCTTCTTGACAACAGCCTTATCATAGAAGCACAGGCAAAAGGAGAAGTTTTGTATGGTTCAAAGCCGCGAAGAGTTGGTTAAGTGGTCCTTACAGAAAGCAGAGGAGTATTTTTCGGCAGCAAGCTCGAATTTTGAGGCAGACAGGCTTTATCCTGCGGCGGAAGAAATTTTTAGGGCAGTAGAGACTGCGCTTGAGGCGTTGCTGTATTACTATGGCATAAAAAAGATAGAGTACCCCGGAAAGGAGAAGAAGTTTACAGGGAGGCTTGCCTTGCAATTTCTGATCAGGGATAATCTCGTTAATGCGAATAAACTGAGCCGCAACGTCCACAACAGGTATCTTGAGGTGGCATCAGCATTGCATCAGGCGGGCTATACGCAAGGGAAAACGTTTTCTAAAAGCGAGGTAAAAGAATATCTCAAATTCGCCGAGGATGTTCTTACGTTGGTTAAATCCATTGTCGGGGTATAAAAACAACATTTCAGATGCTTCTTTTTCTTAAAAACCTTCGTCCTCCGCCGTATTCTTCCTGCTTTTCTGGAAATACATAAAAATCGCGCTTTTTAACGCTTAAATAGGCGTTCGCCACATAATAATCAGTGTACCGTTGCATTTAAATAGTAGTTCACTATATATAAATAGTAACATAATTAGGGGATGGGTATGAAAAACGCAAGGTTTGAAAGTTTAATAGAAGAGCTATCGTCTGAACAGCCTAGCCCTGATTACGATTTTGTTTTCTCGCGCATTATGGAGATTGACTCAAAAGTTAATCAAATGTCCAAGAAATACGGAATTTCTGAAAGAAAAATATACGAAATGACAGACGCAGAACTGAGAGATATTTATTCCGAATTTCTTAACGACCCTAGTGCCATAGATTTCCATTATCACGACACAATGGGTGCTCTGGAAGAGCTTGAAAGCCATCGTGTACCAAAAAAAGAACACAGAAATTATGGCGGAAAAATTGCACCTGTAGCCGCTGCAATGGCTGTTCTTATGGCGGGATCACCTAATGATTATATAGGAAGAAAGCCAGTAACTGATGTAGGCGAACCCGGCCATAGGGAGGAATTGCCAGTTAGGAAAGCGTTTGATTTTATTGATTACATTATTGGCGGCGTGAGAAAGCATAAGACCGCCGTAGTGGTGGGCATAATTGGCACCCTCGGATTGTACGCAGTGGGAAATTCTCTTATCAAAGCAAAAAAAGAACATGCCGACGATACTGATGCTGGGATAGATAAGGCAAAGGCGCAGATTTTCGGCGCAACAGGCGCTACTATACTTTCCAACCTTTCCTCCAACTCGGATATTGTGAATGAGAGCGCAAAGGAAGAATATCATTTCTCGCCAGATATAAAAATTCATGGAAGCGATGTGTACAAGGAAAAAGTGCAGAAGGCGTTGGAGGAAATCAAAAGAGTGGATATTGACGAACATAATGAAGTGATGCTTTATTTGGAAGTGGTCCGTAGTGGACCTGATGACACTGTAGGAGAGGGTGTTGTTACTATACTTGAAAAGGTATTAGATGCTGAAGGCCCTTACGCTTTTGTGCATGAAAAGTGGCACATACTGGAAGGTGTACCTCCATACGAATCGGAGTTTCAGGGTAAAGGTGGCTGGGATAGGGAACTTAATGCAGTCAAAAAAGGTCTTGAATGGGAAGCAAAGGTTTATAATTATTCGGAAAAAAAGAAGCAACTGCGGTTTAAAGAACTTATAGAGCCGTTTAAGGATGGATATCCAAAAGAATACGCCGAACTTTTTCCCGAAAAGCATGGCTTTGAAGGCGAGCTTGACAAAATCAAAGAAGAGGTTGGCAGATACGCCGATAGGCTAAAGCTTACAGAAGAGCAGAAGCTACAGCGCTTTTTGCTGCGCATAGAGTCGCTTAAAGGAGACTACCCAAAAGAATATAATGAGTATATTTCCGCCGGAAATTTCTCAGATATCTGATTTGAAGACTTATATAGTAACTTCTACATAATTATTATACTGGTTAAGGGTAGGTATAATGAGATTGTCTTTTTTGTTCTTAGCGCTTATGGTTTCGCTTCTTTATTATCCGCAAAATGCTAATGCAGCCGAATACGGCGCTGCTTTCTGCGATATTGCGCTGGATGGCAAGCCCTTTTGCGAGGGTTGCGGGCCTGACTGCGACTATGTAACCCTTGAGGCATCTCCGTGCACTGAAAGCATCTGCAAAACCGGTACCGTGCTTGTGGACTGCTCGCTTAGGGCTGACGGGCTGTACCAGGCCACCTGCATTAACCTGCGCTGCGGGGATGCCGGGGTTGTGTCCGGGAATAAGTGTGTGCAGGATGCAACGCTTGATAGCAGCTGCGTGGATAAGTATGACCAGTTGTACGGGTGGGGGGATAATTCAAACCCTCTTGACTGCAAGTGCAATTATCAGGTCACTGCTACGAAGGATAAGTTTGCAAAGAAGGTTGACGGGACGGTGTGTACTACACGTGCTGGAGATCCTGGAACCTGTAAAAAAGGCATATGCGAAAGTGTCCCCCCCCCAGCCCAACTGCCCCGACGGCACACCGATAGGAAGCTGCTGCACGCAATACCCGGGAACAAAATGCGTGGATGATGGTGCGCAGGGGATTCGCTGTGTCAAGGATACTTCATGCCCGACATGCATTGATAGTGATGGGCTTGATACAACCAAAGTGGGAACCTGCAAAGACACTGCAGGCGGGTTATGCGATGCATCAGCCGGGGGATGCAAGGATTCATGCGCAAGCAACGGCGCAACTTACGAGTATTACTGTGCGGGCTCAAATCCTCAGGCACTATCCTGCATGAAAAAACTAGTGCCATGCCTATCAAGCGACGTCTGCTGGGCAGGGAAGTGCACAAATACAGTCAACCCACCGGAGAATAAACATATTTAAAGTCCCAAGCACATTATATGTTTGGTGAAAACAATGGAAACCGCAGCAGTTCCTAACGCAAATAGCTATATGCCCCAGAGCATAGCAAACGCAACAATCCGGCTGGCTATTATTAAAGCGAAAAAATCGCCTCTTATAGAATACCTGCAAAAAAACATAAAAGAAGAAGCCGATATTGAAGGCGTAAGAAGCAGGCTTGCTAAAATAAGCACCTCTATGGCACAGGAAATAACAGAAAATAGAGCTGAACGGCTATGAAGTTCTATTTCCTCGATACAAGCGCTCTTGTCAAAAGATACCATGCTGAGAAAGGAACCAATGTGATTGATAGGATTTTTTCTGAAGAGGATAAAGCCATAGTGATATCGAGCATTTGCATAACTGAAATGGTCTCTGCATTAAACCGGAAAAAAGAGGAGAAAGTAATATCCAAAGAAGATCTTGATGTGGCGTTGTCAAAATTCTTTCATGATGCAATAAAGGATTTTTTGATTTTGGAGCTTGATGACGGACATATCAAAGACAGCATCGTTCTTGTGCTTAAACGCAGTCTGAGAACACTTGATGCCTTGCAGCTCGCGGTAGCCATTGGCTTGAAGGAGCTTAAGCCGATTTTCGTTTGCGCTGATAAAAAGCTTGCTTCTGTTGCTGAAAAAGAAGGCATAGAAGCTATTAATCCTGAAGCTCAATAATAGTTTTTCAGAATTGCTGTAGAACATCGCCACCCGCCGTATTCTTCTTCTTTTGAAAGAAAATCTATATAATCAGGCGCATTTCCCCTAAAACCAAGGCTTTATAACCTTTAAATACTAGTCCGCCCTATAATAATGTATCGTTACCTTTGAATAGTAATTCATGATATATTAATAGTGACATATTAGAGGGGATGAGGTATGGGGAAAAATAGCAAATTTTATACGCCTCCTGAAACATATTCCGTCTTGCTTAGCGCTACGAAGAGCCAGAACGCCGCAAAAGCGCAGCATGTTCTCAATGAAGGCTATGGAGTTCCTGAAGTGTTCCAAGATTTCGGATATGGAGTCGGAAAGGCATACCGCGAAATGAATAAGTATGAGAAGGTGCTTTTCTGGCTTTTTATGTTCGGTATGGGCGGAGTTGTTGCGGATTCTACGCTGAATGACGGGAAAGCCGTGAAATATACGAAAGAGAAGGTTAAATCGCTGGGCGACATCTATAAGGGCATCGTCAAAGGAACGGCTGCAGGAGTTGTCGTTGCAGATTCCCCGCAGCCCCCGCTTTCCAACCTCCCTCTTGTGAATGCGAGCGCGGTGGAAGAACATCATTTTTCGCCGGATATAAAAATTGTTGGGAGCCCTGAATACGAGCAGAAGATACGTGATGGATTAGCTGTGATTGAGAAGACAAATATGACTACGTACAATACCGTGATGCAATATTTGGAAATGGTTAGAGAGAAACCAGATAGTACTGTGGGCAAAGGGGTTTTTACATTCCCTCTTTATCCTCAAGATAATTCCGTCACAATCGCTTCTGGGCTGTGGCATGATACGTGGCACGTGCTACAAGGAATGGAACCTATGAAATCACAATTTGATGGAAAGAGCACGTGGTACGATGAACTTGACGCAGTCAAGGTACAGGTTGATTTTGAAGCAGAGGTATACAATCGTACTGAAGACAATGAGTGGAAACACAAGCGAATAAAAGACTACATGAAGTCATATGAAAAGGGATTTCCCACAGAATACGCCCAATTTATTTCTGAAAATTGAAGACTTATATATTAACTTCTACATATTATTTATACCGCTGAGGGCAGGTATAAATGAAAGTCTCTTTTTTACTTCTGGCATTTTTTGTTTCATTTCTCTACTTTTCGGAAAATGCAAGCGCAGCCGGACAAGGCTGGGCCTATTGCGACAGCCGGCCAAACTCCGGTTTAAGCCTTTGCCAGGAATGCGCTCCTAAGTGTGATTATACATGGATTAATGCCGGAGGTCCTTGTCCTCCCCTTGTCTGTCCTGCCGGGAAGGTTTATGTTGATGAAGTATATCCATGGGCGTGTTCTATGACTTGTATGAATCTCCGTTGCGGCAGCGCGGGAGTTCCATCAGGAAATGCATGCGTTCAGGACTCTTCGCTTGATGATAGCTGTGTGGATATTATTTCAGAAACATATGGATGGGCTGATAACGTGAACCCTCCATCATGCACCTGCACTTTTAATGATAAAGTCACATTATGGAGATACGAAAAGAAGGTTGACGGGACGACGTGCACTACTGACAGTGGAGCGTCAGGAAGCTGTGAAGTAGGAAAATGCAAAGCAAGACCTGTCGCACCCACAGCCTGCCCCGACGGCACGGCTGTAGGTGGCTGCTGCAAAGATTACCCCGGCGCAAGGTGCACAAACAATAACGGGGAAATCAAGTGCACCCCCGATGAGTCATGCCCCAAATGTTACGATTCTGATTTAGTTGATATATACACAGTAGGAACCTGCAAAGATGTTGCAGGCGGGATTTGCGATGCATCAAAAGGCGGATGCAAGGATACATGCGCAAGCAACGGCGCAGTAAATGAATACTACTGCGACACAGACACCCGCACATGCGTTTCTAAACCATACTCCTGCTCATCAAGCGAGTTTTGCTGGGCAGGAAAATGTGATAGTGGTGCATGGGGCGGAGGCGGCGGCCCGTCGCCCGCAGCAGGTTGCTCATATATCGCCACTAATTTTGGCGGCATATGCTCTGGCGGCTGCCCTCAAAGCTTCTATGACCAGCAGTGGACCTGCTGCTCAACAATCGGCTCATATGGCTGCAGTGCCACAGATGGCAGGCCTGCTTGTGCTTCGTATAATCCCACGAAAGGAGAAACGCCGTGCTGCAATCCGTCGGGATACCAGACCTGTACAAAAGAGGAAATATGCACCCCCGACGGATGCAAAAACGTCTGCACTGGCGACGACAAAACATCCGGGCTTTACTGCGAGAAATGTGATTACTGCCGGGACGGGGTGCAGAACTGCGGAGAGCCATCAGTGGACAGGTGCGGGGAGCCCTGCGCAACGACAGTCACAAGCACGTTTACCGCAACTGCTGCATACGGCTGCGGTAGGGGTGTTGATACGTGCAGGGCGAATGGCGGAACGTATATCCGTGATTTAGGCTGCTCATATGCGTATATGGGCGAGTGTTACGGCTGCTCTTTTGAATGCCAGTCAACAAACAACAACGCATTCAATCCGGCTTCATGCTCTGACGGGGTTAAAAACTGCGGCGAAAGCTGCACCGACGGAGGGCCAAAATGCAATGCAGGAACAAAAGAAACAGACAATCCCTACCAGGTCACATTCGATTTCACACAGCCTCCTGAAGTGGTTAACACAAAGATGTATGTTGATGCGAACAGCTTCAACTGCATGGACGGGATAGACAACGACAAGGACTGCAGCCTGGACTGCTCTGATTCGGATTGCGGAAGCGCCCTTGGCTGCAATTGCCAGGGCATTGATGCATGTGCAGACCAGACGCCGCCGTCCACCACCATCACATTCGACCCGCCGTCTCCAAATGCAAAAGGATGGTACACAACCAAAGTGAAGGCAACGCTGACATGCCAAGATTACCCATTGCCGCCCGCCCCATCATCAGGATGCTCGTCCACGTACAGGATAAATGGTGGCCAGTGGATGGATTATTATCTGCCATTTGCGCTTGACGATGACGGAGCCTTTACTATCGAATACTACTCCGAAGACGGCGCAGGAAATATCGAGCCTACAAAAAGCGCTACAATAAAAATATACATTTCCCCGCCACTTTCCATACTTCCGAACAGCAATCAGGTTATTGTACCGCTTGGCTCCAGCGGGCAACTTATTGTCAATGTAAGAAACCTAAAAAATAAACCCTTATATCCCCCTTCCTCCAATCCATACTCCCGTGATACAATGAAACCGATAGAAACCTCAGACGGCATCGGCGGCTTGCTCACCGCGTTCCGCAAACTTGCGCGCGGCAGGAAAAAGATAACGTTCATCGGCTGCCCGGGCTGGTGCAACCCGTTCGCTGAGCTTTTAGGCTATGTGCTGCGCGATGCAGGGAAGGAAATGGTCTTTATCCCCAACCTGAGGAAGGAACTGGCTGCGAAGGTAGAGGTGACTGAGTACGGCATGCAGCTTGGAGAAAAAGCAGATCCAAGCTCAGATACCGTGGTGCTACTCGGCGGTCTTGCGATGCCCAAGATGGAAGTTGAAGTGAACGGCTTGAAAAGGTTGATCGATGATATTACTGAGGGGCATCCAGACAGGCAGATACTCGGGGTCTGCGTAGGCGGCGTTTTCCAGAAGGCTGGATGGGATAAGTTGATCGATTTTGATTATCTCGTTGATGCCGATATGAAAGTAACAACATACGGGTTCAAGTAAATATTTATATAGTAAAAACAATTTTTATTATCTTTACATCTTTCGCGAACTTTGCAATTACGAATACAAACACCGCAAAGCACGCAAAGAGCGCAAAGCTTAGCAAGAAAAGCTCGAAATATACTTGATTTATCTTGGCACGAAGCTAAACCATTTAAATGATCAGAAACATATCAAGATATTCTTATAAGTGATAACAATGGACTGGGAACCAGAAGCTTCAAAAGAACTTGAGAAAATACCTGAGCATGTACGCAAGATGGCTAAGATGGGCATTGAGACCTCGGTAGAGAAAAAAGGCAAGAATACAGTGACCTTACAGGACGTGAGAGAAGCAGCAGAACGCTTCGGCGCGTTGATGGAAAAGGATGAAAAGACCACTAAGATCGCGGTCGTAAGGTGCGATATCGTGAGCGAGACCTGCCCCGGTGTTGCATGCTTCAAGGCGTTCAATAAAAGAAAGGTGCATTTCAGCCAGTACGACAAAGATGCTGAGATAGTAGGTTTCTTCACCTGCGGCGGATGTCCCGGCAGGAGGGTGTTCAGACTTGTGGACAGCCTTATGAAACACGGCGTGGATGTCATCCACCTGAGTTCGTGCATGCTCATGGAGATGGGCTATCCAAAGTGCCCGCACATAGACGAGATAAAACAGATGATACTTAAAAAAGGCGTGAAAATCGTCGAAGGCACGCACCACTGAGAGGAATATTTTAATTGTAGGAAGGACAGTAATATACCCATTTTAGAAAGCTTTATTACTGTTCGTAATTATACGAATAATCGGAGGTATTATGACCATAACAAAAGACATGACGATTGAGGAAGTAGTAACCCAGTATCCTGAGACCATGGTTGTTTTCATGAGACACGGGCTTCACTGCGTCGGGTGCCACGTATCAGCTTTCGAGAACATCGAGGAAGGCGCATCGGCGCACGGCATCAATGTTGATGCCCTTGTAGCTGACCTGAACAAAGTCGTAGCGTCCAGGAAGAAGTAAAACTCAGGCAACTATTCTTGTGCCTGTTCTTCCCAGAAGTGCAGGCACAGCTTTTTCAAGGCTTGAGATGATCGCGGCTTTGCCGCCTGATTTTACAAATTTTACCGCAGCGAGCACTTTCGGCTCCATACTGCCTTTTCCGAAGTGTCCCTCTTCTACATATCGCATAGCTTCAGCGGCAGTGATCTCATCGAGGTCTGCCTGATTATCTTTCCCGTAGTTCAGCGCTGCTTTTTCAACATCAGTGAGTATAAGGAAAATCTCGGCTCCTATGACTGATGCCAGCAGGCTGCCTGTCAGGTCTTTATCTATGACCGCTTCAACCCCTTCGAGCAAGCCGTTCCTCAGTATGACAGGGATACCGCCGCCGCCTGCTGCGATGACAACCGCACCTTCCCGAATCAGGTTTTTAATGATTTCCTCTTCAATAATTTTCTCCGGCATCGGTGAAGGCACGACCCTGCGGTAGCCTTTTTTATCCTCTACCATCTTCGTGCCCTGCTCTATCATTTTTAGCCCCCTGAACTCAGGGTAGTAAAGACCGATGGGCTTGGTTGGATTTTTAAAAGATGGATCGCGCTCTTCCACAACCACCTGCGTCAGCACAGTAACGACCTGCCTCTTTATCCCGCTCTCCCTGAGCCTGTTGTCGAGCGACTGCTGGAGCAGATATCCGAGCATCCCCTGCGTCTGCGCCCCGATCACATCCAGCGGCTGCGCCATCACAGAGCCGCACTCCTCCTGCATCGCAAGGAGATTCCCTACCTGCGGGCCGTTGCCGTGCGTGAGGACGACATCGTACCCTTTCTGTATTATTTGAGCTATTTCCCGGCAGGTCTCATCTATCATCCGCTTCTGCTCGGCAGGGCTACCTTTTGAGGGGTTAAGTATTGCGTTGCCGCCGATTGCGATTACAAGACGGGTCATATTAATATATGCCTCGGAATTCAAATAGATAGATTCTCGTATATCTGTTGTTTTACCTGTGCAGGCTTAAATATTAAACCTAATTATAGTGTAGTTGACTAAATGTAACATCCATGAGAAACAAAACCGCAGATGAACGCAGATAAAATCACAGATGCAACCTTATATCTGCGTTCATCTGCGGCTAATTACTCATAAATCACAGGGATTTAAGAACTATATTATTGATATATTCCTACTATTGGCTCGCCTCTTTGAACCTCTTCACCACGAAATCCCGGTCCAGTGACGCCAGGAAATGCCCCGCGCGCGGTCCTGATTTCATGCCGAGCAGGGCTATGTACACAGCCTCGAACACCGTTTTCCCGTCAATCCCGATATCCGCAGCGATCTTGTACATGTCATCGTGTATCTCCTGACCGCTCATGCCGTGCTCAAGTTTATCAGCCAGTATCATAAGTGCTTTCTTCTGTTCTTTCGTGAGGCTCTTCGCCTGCGGGGGCAGCTTATCCTGCACTTTGAACTTCACAAAAGGCGGTGCGTATTTCTCAAGCCAGTTCCTTGCATTGATCGCCCTCTGTCTTATCGCCTCTACGTCCGAGACATCGTAATCGCTGCGCTTCAAAACTGTCAGCAGGTAATCAAAACCCTTGCTATCTGCGATCTGCACAGCCGTAACCATGTGCCTGAATGGGATATTAGTCGGTCTGGTAGTCCCGGCCCTGGAGAGCTGGTACGCGCGCTTATCCCCTTCGACCTGGTCGTACTCATCGACAAGGTTGAGCAGTGCAAGCCCGGGGTCGAATTCGATGTGTTTGTCCGGTCTCTGCCTGATTATCAGGTAGCGCAGCACCTCAGGCGGCACTATCTCAAGCATCTCGTTGATGGATATCGCCAATCCTGTGGAAGAATGCATCGCACCCTTGCCCTTCAGCATGATCCACTCATACACTATAGGATAGGGCGGCTCATAATTGTATATTTCCCGACTTATCCGCTTCCCTGTATCGTACGAGCCTCCTGCTGTGGCATGGTCCTTGCCGAAAGGCTCGACCGTCGTACCGAATATAGGCCATCTCGCAGGCCAGTCAACCCGCCAGGTGAGCTTGCCTCCGCCCCTCATGGACACTGTGCCCTGCGAGCCGCATTTGCAGACGTAATCGATGGTCTCTTTTTCAGCATCGAATCCTGTGACCTTTGTAGTGCTCAGCCTGCCGCATTCGTTGCATATGGGGTTGAACGGGCTCCATTCAGGCTCAAGTTCCCGCCCGGATACTTCAGCCAGGATGCGGGCTATAGCATCCCTGTTAATGAGAGCCTGCTTGATAGCGTCAACATATTTACCCTCTTTATACAATTCATCTGCCCTGAAGACCTCAGGCTTGATGCTGAGAGCATGGAGAGCCTCGATAAATGGCAGAAGGAAATGCTCTGCGTAACTCTTATGGGCGCCGCATGGGCACGGTATCTCCGACAACGGTTTCCCGATATGGTTCTCGTAATCCTTCGAGAGGAACGGATACACCTTGCGCAGAGGGTCGTAGGTATCGGCGATATAGATTAGACGCGCATCAGCACCCTCATCCCTGAGAGCCTTATACACAGCGTCCGCTGTGACAACTTCTCTCATATTGCCTATGTGAATAGCCCCGGACGGAGTTATTCCCGAAGCTACGGTATGTTTTTTGCCCCGCTCAAGCACTTTCTCTGCAATAGCATCTGCCCAGTGTATAATCTCGTCGGTCATCGTCCCCTAAAACCGCATAAGAGATATTAAAAGATACCCTTATCGTCTGGCTTGCCAATTATATAGGCATGGCGCGCGTAGTAGTCGGAGGGACGTTTGACCCATTACATGACGGTCACAGGGCGCTTCTGGGGAAAGCATGTGAATTAAGCCTCGGCGGTGAACTGGTCATTGGATTGACTTCGGACAGGATGGCTAAGAACAAATCCCATAAAGTGGATGATTACAGGATGCGCTATGACTCAATCAGGAGGTTCTTCCGCGAGCAGGGAATCAATCCAGTAATAATAAAGCTTGATGACCCGTACGGACCGACCTTACACGAGGACTTTGATTATATCGTTGTCTCCCCTGAGACGTACCCTACCGCATTGAGGATAAACGAGATACGCGAAGAAAAGGGCTTGAAGCCGATAGAGATAGTACTGGTGGATTATGTCCTTGCAGAGGATGGTCTGCCCATATCGAGCACGCGCATCAGCAGGGGAGAGATTAACGAGCATGGAAGGGTGTTGAAAAAGGAATGAACTGGTGGCTTCCTGGATACGGCAAATTTTACCTCGACTTATAAAAATTTGTCAGTATCTTAACGGTTAATATACGCAATGCTAATAGTGGTATACATGGCAAAAGACAGGCATGTGATGGAAGCTCTTGGAAAAACGCGCGTTGTAGTTGAGAACGGTAAAGTTGTCGAAGTCGGAGAACCTAAGACGGAATACTGCCCCATATTCGATAAGGTCCGCGGCATAAAGAAATTCACATCGAAGACCGCGAAGGAGAACATCGAATTCCGCATGAAGGATTTCGGCATGTTCACCGGGGACAGAGCCATCGAGATGGAGATTTTCGTGGGCTTCGGCGCAAGCGAGACATTCATGACTGGCTTGCGCCGCGGGCTTATAGATACCTGCGTGACGGCATGCGACGGCGCGGGCACTGTTATTACGAGCAATCCCAGACTTGCTCAGGGCATGGGCTCGCGCATCTCAGGGCTTGTTGAGACCACGCCAATCCCGAAGCTAATCGAGCGGATACAGGAAGTCGGCGGGATAGTGCTTGATCCTGCGACCGCGGCTCTTGACCAGGTAGCAGGCGTTAAAAAAGCCATAGAACTCGGATACAAGAAGATAGGCGTCTCGGTCACGAACGCGAAAGACATGAAGGCGATACGCGAACTTGAGAAAAAGTACAGGGTGCAGGTCATCAGTTTTGGCGTGCATACTACAGGTATGCCTGAGAGCGAGGCAAAAGAGTTCCTGAATCTCGTGGACATGACCACAGGATGCACCTCAAAATGGATACGCGGGTGCATTGCGGGGAAGACGATAGCTCAGTTCGGCACAGCCATTCCCATATTCGCTATCACGCAGTGCGGGAAGGAGCTGCTGCTTGAGAGGGCGAAAGAGGTAACTGACCCGATACTCATCAACACGATGCAGCTGCCGGTGCAGCCTGATGAGAAGCAGCCAAGACCGCTTATTTAGATCACAGGCTGTTGTTCAATTATGGCAATAAGACCAGTATGTGATAAATGCAAAAAAGAATTAGGAGATTTTGGAGCAATCCTTTTCAGCCCTCCTGATGAGAACAATAAAGTGGTAAAGTTCCATTTATGCAGAGCATGTTATGAAGAAATCGTAAATTCTTTTTGACCTCCTTGAAACGAATAAAAATCCTCGAAAAGCTTAACAATATATAGCTATTAAATTGAATGGTATTTATGGATCTTAAAAGGGCAGGTTTTTCAACAAGGGCGATACATGCCGGGGATAAAATACAAGAGGCAGAACCGGTCGCAATCCCGATATACCAGACCGCCCCCTTCAGATTTAAAGACGCAGCCCACGGCGCAAGGCTGATGGGCGGGAAGGAGGAGGGCTACGTATATTCCCGCGGCTTGAACCCGACCACAGAGGTATTCGAGAAAAGGATGGCAGACCTTGAGGGCGGCGAGGCTGCAATGGCGCAGGCTTCGGGAATGGCTGCCATCAGCGCGGCTGTGCTCACCGAAGTGAAGTCGGGCGACCACATTATCGCGGATGAGGTCATTTACGGAAGCACGTATGACCTGTTCGTTGATCTTAAAAAATTCGGCGTGGATGTGAGTTTCGTTGATACTTCAGATATTGTGAACGTTGAGAACGCCTTTCGCCCGGGAACAAGGCTTGTTTTTTTCGAGACGCCTGCGAACCCGACGATGAAGCTGTCGGATATAAAAGCCATCTCTGACGTTGCACATGAGAGAGGAGCAAAGGTTTTCATCGATAACACGTTCATGACACCGTATTTCCAGCAGCCTATCATGCACGGCGCCGATGTCGTGATCCACAGCGCTACGAAATACTTGAACGGACACGGGGATACGATAGGTGGCATCATCGTAGGTACATCTGAGTTCATAAAACAGGCAAGGCACACGGCAAAGAACATCGGTGGGGCGATAAGCCCGTTCAATTCCTGGCTCATCGTCAGGGGAATGAAGACGCTTGCGGTCAGGATGGACAGGCATAACGAGAATGCGATGGCTGTGGCAAAATACCTGCAGAGGCATGATAAGGTATCTGCTGTTCTCTATCCCGGACTTTGGGACCATCCGCAGCATGACCTGGCTAAAGAGCAGATGTCAGGTTACGGGGGTATGGTAGCGTTCCTGCTGAGGGATGCAGAAGGTGTCCCGGCTTTCCTGAATTCCCTGCATCTATGTACCCTTGCTGTTAGCCTTGGAGACGTTGAGACGCTCATACAGCATCCTGCCACTATGACGCATTCGGTCGTTCCGCGCGAGAAAAGGATAAAGTATGGCATTGCAGATGAGTTAGTGCGCCTCTCAGTCGGGCTTGAGGACGCGGACGATATTATCTCGGATATAGAACAGGCGCTGGATAGTATTTAGACCCTATCCGAAAAATCAATCAATAGTATATTTCTGAATAAGCCACAGAGAACACAGAGAGCACGGAGGTTTCTAAAACATGTCTCTGTGTTCTCTGTGCTCTCTGTGGCTTTAGCTTTTCGGGTAGATGGGCTCTTAGTCGGTGCATTCCTGAAGGCGAACGCATAGTTAAATTAATAGAACATCAATACCTTTAGGGGGACGATGACTTCGCAAATACTTCAGGCTTACAGGGATCATATTGCTGAGCGGCAGAAATTGGGAATACCGCCCAGGCCTTTAAGCGCCGAGCAGGTAAAAGCCCTGTCCGAACTTGTTTTTCACCCACTTCCGGGGGACGAGGAGTTCGTTCTCATGCTCTTAAAAGAGCACGTACCTCCAGGCGTTGACCCTGCAGCGCTTGAGAAGGCAAAGCTGCTCAGGAGCATAGCACTCAGGGAGAGATCATCAACAATGATCTCACCTGTCGAGGCTGTCGAAATGCTGGGAATGATGAAAGGAGGATACAACATCGAGACGCTTATCGAGCTGCTCGATGACGGGGAACTTGGCGATGCTGCTGTGCGCGCACTTTCCAGCACCATACTGATATTCGGGTTCTTTGACAGGATAAGGGAACTTGCGCGAACGAACCAGCGGTCAAAGAGAATTTTAGAGAGCTGGGCTCATGCTGAGTGGTTCACAGGAAGCCCGCAGATCCCCGGAACATTAAAAGTTGCAGTTTTCAAAGTCCCTGGCGAGGTCAATACGGACGACCTCTCCCCTGCATCCCGCGCCGGGACGCGAGCTGATATTCCGCTTCACGCCCTGTCCATGCTTGAGAACCGCTATCCTAAAGCGCTTGAAGAGCTCCGGGAGCTGAAAAAGAAAGGGTATCCCGTCGCCTTTGCCGCGGATGTCGTGGGAACCGGAAGCAGCAGGAAATCAGCCATCAACTCCCTGATGTGGTGGATTGGCGAGGATATCGCTGGGGTACCGAACAAACGGAAAGGCGGCTTGATACTTGGAAGCCAGATCGCGCCCATCTTCTTCAACACCGCGCGCGATAGCGGAGCAATACCGGTAAGATGCAACGTATCTGAGCTTAAAAGCGGTATGGTGGTTACAATAGATTTTGCAAAAGGCGAAATACAGGATGAGAGCGGAAAAAAAATATCGGAATTTAAGCTTGAGCCTGAGACGCTGCCGGACGAGTACAGGGCAGGAGGAAGGCTTCTTCTCATAATCGGGAAAGAACTCACAGGAAAAGCGCAGGAAGCACTCGGCGGAAGTTACGGGGAGATATTCATCAAACCCGGAGAACCGCCTGTTTCGAACAGAGGTTACACCCTGGCGCAGAAGATCGTCGGGAAAGCCTGCGGTCTTCCCGGTGTTGTGCCGGGGCAGTCGTGCCTTCCGAAGATCGCGACAGTGGGCTCGCAGGATACGACAGGACCGATGACAGAGGATGAGATAAAAGAACTTATCTGCCTGGAATTCCAGGCTCCCCTTGTAATGCAGTCCTTCTGTCATACCGCAGCATACCCCACGCCCGATGACAGGAAGATGCACAAAGAGCTTGCGCAGTTCTTCAGGGACAGGGGCGGGGTAGTGCTGAAGCCTGGCGACGGCATAATCCACTCATGGCTGAACCGCATGCTCCTTCCCGATACTGTAGGCACAGGAGGCGACAGTCACACGCGCTTCCCTATCGGCATCTCCTTTCCAGCAGGGAGCGGGCTGGTGGCATTTGCGGCGGCGCTTGGCGTTATGCCCCTTGACATGCCTGAGAGCGTACTCGTGCGCTTCAGGGGAAAGCTCAGGAAAGGGATTTTCCTGCGCGATGCTGTCAATGCCATTCCTTATTTTGCGCTAAAAGCCGGTAAGCTGACGATCGAGAAGAAAAATAAAAAGAACGTCTTTAACGGCAGGATACTTGAGATGGAAGGGATTCACCTCACGGTCGAGCAGGCATTCGAGCTTACAGACGCCAGCGCCGAGCGCTCGGCTGAGGCTTCGGTTATAGCCCTCTCTCTGGATGAGGTCGTTCGCTACATCAGGACGAACATATCCATTCTAAGCTCGCTGCTGGATGAGGGATACAGGTCAAGGGCACTTGAGAACAGGATAAAGGCAATGGAAGAATGGCTCGCTGCTCCGTCTCTTCTCAGCGCTGATGCGGATGCAGGATACGCGGATATCCTGGAAATCGATCTCTCGGAGATAACTGAACCTCTGCTCGCATGCCCGAACGACCCGGATTACATAAGACCGCTCTCCGAAGTAGAAGGGGAAAAGATAGACGAGGTTTTCATCGGCTCCTGCATGGTGAACATGGATCATTTCCACTCAACTGCAAGGATACTCAGAAAAGAAGGAAGGCTCTCATCAAAACTATGGGTAGCCCCGCCTACCAGGATCATTGAAAAGAGACTCATAGAAACCAGAGAATACGATGTATTCAAAGAGCTGGGAGCAAGGATCGAGATTCCAGGATGCAGCCTCTGCATGGGCAACCAGGCGAGAGTGGCTGACAATGCAACCGTGCTCTCAACATCCACGCGCAACTTCGATAACCGTATGGGCAAGAACGCCAGAGTTTACCTCGGTTCTGCTGAGCTTGCAGCTATTACGGCAGCGCTCGGAAGGATACCTACAGTCGAGGAATATTTCTCGCGGACTGACTGATTTACAGGGTTCGATCAAAAGCAAAAAACAACCTCCTCATCAACATTTTCATTTGCATTTTCATGTACATTGGGATGCACATCATCTTAAACTATATATAACAGTTGGGATAATGATAATAATTATGTGGTAACAATGGAAACTATCATACTGAGCGGCGCTACTCCTTCTTTGAACAAAGTAAAAACACAGGATATTCTTTCTGAAAAACAGGGCATTATAAGTGGTAAAAGGGATTTTTCCATTATTACAAATTCAGCGATCGAGATAGCTGAAAAGATCAATGCCTCAGCGATAATCACTTTTTCAGAGGAGATATCCAAGCTCCCGACACGCATCCCTGTATTCGTATTTACGGGCAGGAAGCTTGCTATGATGAACGAGCTGACCCGCTCGATCGAAGAAACCGGCAAAGCGATCCATGAGAGAATGGAGGACAGGGCAAGAAGCGCAATTGAAGAGATAAGCGAAGCCAGCATCATCGCTTTTATCAACAACCTCATAGATACCGAGGGGCTGGTCGTGGGGATCATAAAGATGAAGGACAACGATTCTATCATCATTTACGACCTCTCGACGAACAAGATCATGAAAAGGCTCATGGAGTGTACTGAGAGGGTCGAGGCAAGTGTGCTCCGTGCGGTCCTGAACATCGCCCTCCAGATAGCGTGCCAGGGCAGGGAAGGCAAGTCGTTCGGTACAGCCTTCATTATCGGTGATTCCAACGAGGTCATGAGGCGCTCGCATCCTCTTGTGCTCAATCCCTTCGAAGGTCAGTCAAAGGATAACTGCGATATCGTCAATCCCAAAAGCTGGGAGACCGTGAAAAGCTTCGCGCAACTGGACGGCGTCTTCGTGGTTACCGGGAAAGGGATAATCCGGGCAGCAGGCAGGTACCTTGACATCAACGCCAGGGATGTCCCGACCGAGAAAGGACTGGGAGGAAGGCATGCCTCAGCCGCAGCCATCACAAGGGACACGGAAACCATAGCAGTAACGGTCTCTACGAGCGGAGGCACGATACGGGTCTTCAAGGATGGTCTTGAGGTGGTGAAGATAGAACCCGATATCATGCTTGTGCAGTAAAATGGCATTTCTTCAGTCTTTATAGAGAAAACATTAGAGCAACTCGATGCAGGAGGTAGCGGGACGGGTCTCTCCCGAATAGCTTATAAACAAGTGCATCAGTAAACGGTGAAGCAATGAAACCTTACTTGATAGTACTTCTTGCAGTTCTTGCAGCAGGCTGTATCTCCCTTGATACCCAGACCGGGAACCCACAGCAGTACGAGCTTCCGGGTCTTAATAATACCACAATCTATTACCTCAACCTCACATCCATACAGGTTGTGGAGAGCGTAGCGAACTCGACCTCGGTAAAACTTATCGTCGGGGAGGGCGGCGAGATGGATATAATGAATCCTGTCGCTGTGGATTATTCAGGGAAGAACGTTTCGTTCAATCTATCAAGAGGGACGCTTTTCGGGAAAAGTTTTGCCAGGTTTGAATTCGAATCGCCTTTTTCCGGGTTCGTGGCGTTCACGCAGCCCGACGGTCAGGAATTCAGCCGTCCGCTGACAGAGAACGGAAGCGTTCGCGTTGTCCTGCCGCCGGGTTATACCACAGGTTCCAGGTTCCTCGGCATTGCCCAGCCTGAGCCAGATAATATCACTGTCGATAACCTGGGAAGGGAAGTGCTCATCTGGAAGAACCCTTACCCTCAAGCCGGTACCGTACAGGTTAGATATTATCAGAGAGGGGCACCGACAGCACTGTTCTATGTCGCCATTGCCCTCTCCATCGCCGTGGCTGCGATCGCTGGCTATTACTATATGAGCGTGAGAGCGTTAAGGAAAAAACGCGAACTGCTCGAGAAGGGTATTAAGAAGTAAATTTGCGTGAAAAAAGAAAGTAAAGGCTCTAAGAGAGAGCCTTTTTTATTTACTCATCCAGAATAGCTTCAGCAGTCTCGCGGTAGGCATTCATCAGGTAGGGTATGCCTGAGATCTTTGAAGCGTCTTCTGTAAGAGCCATGACATCATTTCTTGAGATAGCTGATATCCTGAACCTGCGTGAGCCTGCCATCAACTGCTGCAAGCCTGTCCTGAACTTCTGGGCGTAGGTGTAGATACCAATCGCACCCAGCGGGAGGTTCTTCATATCGTCGCCGAAGCGCTGCGCAAGCTCCTCGTAGCAGACGAAGATCTCCTCTGGTCTTGAGCCGAATTCTGATACGGTCTTGGGAAGGTCGTTCTCGGATATCCATTTGCCGATGTTCTTGCCCACGAAGCCGGGTATCATAAGCGCTCTTCCCATGCATACTGCCTTGAAATGCGGCGAGCCCATAGCCAGAGCCTTGTACACGCCGTCCTCGCTTGAGAAGCCGCCTGCCATCGCAAGGTCGGGCACTCTCATGCCTTTCCTGCTCAGGGTTTCGGCGAACTCGTAAGCCAGGGACTGGAGATAGAAGGTCGGGATGCCCCATTCTTCCATCATGGGCCAGGGGCTCATGCCTGTTCCACCGGGTGCGCCGTCAATTGTAAGAAGGTCAATCTTCGCCTCAGAGCAGTATTTAAGCGCCATTGCAAGCTCTACCATGGAATACGCGCCCGTCTTCAGCGTGACGCGCTTGAACCCAAGTCCGCGCAGCCTGTCAACCTCGTCAAGGAATCCCTCTTTTGTGACAAAGCCAAGGCGTGAGTGGCGCTCGAATTCTTTTATAGCCCCGTCCTTGTACGCTGCCTTTATTGCAGGGTCGGTTGGATCGGGTGTGACTATGTATCCCCGTTTCTTAAGCTCGACCGCACGCTCGATGCTGTTTACTTTTATCTCTCCGCCGATGCACTTTGCGCCCTGTCCCCACTTGAGCTCAATGGTGTCCAGGTCGTGCTTTGAGGAGACGTATTCAGCCACACCGAGCCGTGTATCTTCCACGTTCATCTGCACCAGGATCTCACCGTGTTCCTCCTGGTACTTCTTGTATGTCTCTATCCTGCGGTCCATCTCAGGAGATTTCTTAATCTTTTTGTTGCCGTCAAGCACAAGACCGGGGTCGATGCCGCACACGTTCTCACCGCACACAAGCGTGATGCCTGAGATCGCAGCACCTGCCGCGAAGTGCTCCCAGTTCTTCCGCGCTATCTCGGTAGAACCCAGGGCGCCGGTGAAGATTGGCACTTTCATGCGTACTTTCTTGTCCCAGCCGTATTCGGTCTCGGTATCGACTCGCGGGAATATCGCAGTATCAGGGTTTGGCTCTTCCCCATCAGGAAGTCCCCATGCGCCTACAGCATAGCCCTGTATGTTGAGATGCGAGTAATCTACAGGGTAATTCTTGTCCGCGCCTGCGGTTATATTCCCGAACGGTCCCGGGTATATGACTTCACGTCCTCTGAACGAGGATTTGAAGATTTCACAGTTCCCGCGGCATCCGTCCAGACACCGGGTGCATATCCCTGACATCGGGGATACGCTCTTTGAGCGATTAAAGGTCTGCGTCGCTTCATTCGCATTTGGTTGCCTAAGATTCATTTTTCCTCCAAGTTGGGTCTTTAGAGAAGTTTCTATAGTTGCTCTTCTTCTACATTGTAAACAAGTTGTAGCGTGGTCTCACGCTCGGAAGCGGAAGGTAGTTTCCTTTATATAAATATTGCGATTATCGACCGGTGTACCATCACTTCTTGAGCTTTGAGAGGAATTGCTTTCGGAATTTGGCTACCTTTGGCGCTATCACTATACTACAGTAAGGTTGGTGAGGGTTGCGTTCGAAGTACTCCTGGTGATATTCCTCTGCCTGATAGAACGTTTTGAACGGTACAACCTCGGTTACGATCGGTGCGCCCCATACTTTTGCAGCCTCAATCTCTGCGATCACTTCTTTAGCTATTCGTTCCTGTTCCGGCGTATGGTAGAATATCACAGAGCGGTACTGGGTTCCCACATCTGCTCCCTGGCGGTTTAACGTCGTGGGGTCATGGATGGTGAAGAATACCTCCAGAATCTCTCTGAACGAGACTACCCTAGTGTC
>JAPMTX010000137.1 GCA_026552855.1 Candidatus Methanoperedens sp.
GGTGATAAAAATTGGATAATAAAGTCCATAAGACCAGAGATATTCTAAGTACCATTTCCACGTCACTATTCCAGAATCAGATGCCCACATTGCTACAAAATGATTAAGTAGATTGAGATGTTTGTAGAAACCTACCTCTTTTAAAGAGATAAGATAATATGGATTTACCACAAAAAACCCAAATAAAAATGAGAATACTATAAGAATAATTTTTAGGTTAATTTTAAGAAAAGAAACACTTTTGTTTCTATTTAGAACATTTATACTATGCACCATCAATAACGGAACGATGAAAAAGATGCCTTGGTAAAGTATTGCGGTCGATATCCCTGCAAAAAATGAGGAAATAAAATAGCTTTTAATACTCTTATCTTTTAATGCTGAGATGGCAAAATAAACAGCTATTGAGCCAAAAAATGTGGTGGTAATATCGTTCTTAGCAAGTTGTGAATTTGTTACATGTAGAAACATGACCGCAAGTATTGCTGAAGCGATTAATCCTGTTTTTTCATCGTACAACTTCCTGCCTATAAAATAAGTTACCAAAACCGTTGCAGTTCCAAAAAATACGGAGATCATACGTGAAATTAATCCCAGCTCTCCACGAGGTATCGATTCTAATGGTAATCCAGAGAGAAACGAATATAGACTATAAACAGTAGAAGTAATAAGATAGAAAAAAGGCGGATAGGGGTAATAAAGATTCAAGTAATCTATCTGATTATATCCATTAAGGGCAACAGATTTACCCATGTTTATTGTGAAAATTTCGTCGGTATTCTCAAAATAGGGAATATTAAATGTAATCCCCCATAACCTTACTGATAATGCAATGATTGTAATAAGTAAAAGATATTTAGCACTAAATTTTTTCAAAACATATCCCTGGCCTTTCCATAAGTATACAAAGTAATAAATACTTTTGTATAATTAAAGCTAAGACGAGAGCACTATGGATTTATCTATTGTAATACCCGTATACAATGAAAAAGAGAATCTACCTTTATTATACGACGAATTAAAATCTATACTTGCTTCAGCAGATATATCATATGAGGTCATTTTTGTAGATGATGGAAGCAACGACGGCAGCTTTGATATACTTAAGGATATTTTCAATAACGATGGAAATATTAAAATAATAAAGTTCAGGAGAAACTTCGGCCAAACACCTGCGCTATTCATGGGTTTCAAATATTCCAAAGGTAAATTCATAATTTCTATGGACGGAGACCTGCAGAATGACCCGAAAGATATTCTCAACCTCTATAACGAGATACAGAAAGGGTACGATGTAGTTAGCGGGTGGAGACACAACAGGAAAGACAGCATTAGCAAGAAACTGTTCTCGAAAATCTCGAACTGGCTGGTAGATAAGTTTTTTAAAATGTACATACATGACTCTGGCTGCACCCTTAAGGCATACCGCAAAGAAGCAGTCAACGATCTAGAGTTTTTATCAGGCGAGACACATAGATATATCCCTGCATTGCTATTCGCCAAAGGATACAATATTGGTGAGATTAAGGTAAATCATAGGGAAAGGAGATTTGGTTCAACAAAATACAAATATGGTAGATTAGTAAAGGGATTCTTGGATTTAATATTTATAAAATTCTGGTCCAGTTTCTCTACACGACCTATACATTTTTTTGGATATATAGGAGTGTATTTTCTCATTGCAGGTATTTCTCTGGCAGCCTATAAGGTCTTTATTGAATTGATAATCTTTCATGTGCCGCTCATTGTTGGACCATTGCTTTTATTTTCAGTCTTACTCACCCTGACAGGACTGCAATTTTTTACTTTTGGGTTTCTCGCAGAGATCATGATGCGAAGCCTTTATACACTTCAAAAGCAAGAATTTCTTCCAAAAGTTGAGACTATCCTGGCGCGGGAATAAGGTTAGAATATCATGTGTGGGATAGCTGGGATTGTTGGGGAAGAAAATAATAAATTAGCCCGTGCCATGTCAGATTTAATGGTCCACCGCGGTCCAGATGGGAGTGGCATGTTCTCAGACAAGAATATAAGTATGGCTCATCGGCGTCTCTCTATAATAGACATAGAAGGCGGTCACCAGCCAATCCATAACGAAAATGAATCAGTATGGATAATCTACAATGGTGAGATATACAATTACAGGGAATTAATGCAAGACCTGGAGAAAAAAGGGCACAGGTTCTATACTCAGAGTGATACAGAAGTAATCGTTCATGCATATGAGGAATATAAAGAAGATTTTGTTAGCTATCTGAGAGGGATGTTCGCTTTTGCTTTATGGGACGGGAACAGTAAGAAGCTTATACTGGGGAGGGACCCGCTAGGGGAAAAGCCATTGTACTATTCAGTCATAGATAACGCGCTGATTTTCTCATCAGAAATAAAATCTATACTTCTTCATAAGAAGCTGCTAAGAGATATAGATCATACAGCAGTTTATAACTTTTTGATGTTCAGATATGTACCTGCGCCAAGAACTTTTTTTTCTGCCATAAAAAAATTGCCTGCGGGTCATATGCTGATCTACAAGAATAATAGTATCGAGCTAAAGAAATACTGGGATTTTAAAATAAACCCGGGTTACAGGGAAGATATAAATTACCATACAGCTAAGCTTTTCGAAGAACTTAAAAACAATGTTAAAATTAGACTGATGAGCGAGGTCCCTCTTGGCGCATATTTATCCGGAGGTATAGATTCAAGCTCTATAGTGGCGCTGATGTCATCGCTTTCAGATGAGCCTGTCAAGACTTTTTCAATAGGCTTTCCAGATGAGAAATACAGTGAACTTAAATATGCAAGGCTGGTATCTGAACGTTTTGGAACAGATCACAGAGAGTTCGTGCTGGAGCCCCAGCTTGACATACTCCCCACTCTTATCTGGCACATGGACGAACCATTGGGGGACCCGACCACAATTCCAACGTACATACTTTCAAAAATGTCGAAGAAATACGTATCTGTAGTATTAACTGGCGAAGGAGCTGATGAAATATTCGGCGGCTATGAACATTACAAAATTATATCAGCAGCCGATAGATACGTAAGGAAGCTACCGCCTACATTAAGGGCTTTATTTCCGTTTATAGCTAAATCGATACCATACAGATATCTTGATATGGTATTCAAATACGGATCCGATCTCGGGGAGGAGGGTATAAACAGGTTCTCTAAATTTATTCAGAGTGTAGATAGCGAGTCTGACAGGTACACATCGATCGTCTCGATTTTTGATAGCTCAGAGTTAAATGCGTTATTTGATGAAGAAACAAAAAAAGAATTTTGCACTGAGTTTGTAAGCTCACTTAGAGATGTATATTTTAAAGAGACAAACAGTGATTATTTGAGCCGGCTTATGTATTTTGAGACGAAGTACCAGGTACCTGATCAATTGCTATCTAAGGTAGATAAGATGACGATGGCAAATTCAGTGGAAGCAAGAGTTCCATTTCTTGATCACAGGCTTGTCGAATACGCATTTAGTATACCCTCATCTTTTAAACTTAAGGGGCTGACGGAAAAATTCATTCTGAAAGAAACGATGAAAACCCTGCTGCCGCGAAGCATCATTAAAAGAAAGAAGACCAGATTTTTTGTACCTATACACTCCTGGTTCAATGGAGAATTAATGGATATAGCACAGCAAGTTTTATCAGAAAAGAGCGTTAAAAATAGAGGCTGCTTTAAAAGCTCCAGCATACAGAGTATACTCGGTAAATTTAACAGCTCTCGATTATATTATAGCAGGCAGTTGTGGCTTTTATTGATGCTTGAACTCTGGCACAGGATGTATATCGATTCGGAGAGCACCGAGCCTCCTAAAAAACTATCCAAACTGGTTTAGGTTTCTTGTAAAACTCTCCAGTACATGCCCGCCCATTGAGGCAAGCATTGTGATATCGCCTTTCGTTGAAGCTACCTTTATATTGTGGTAATAATTATACCTTGAATTCAATCTTTGGGAGAGTTCCTTAAGATTATCTTTTGGTATACTGGAAAGCCCATGTACTTTACTGTAATCAAATACAGTCCAGCCAGTGGTTTTTTTTGGAAACTCTATTAAGGAATGCTCCAGACAGTAATTAAAAAGACTATTGCCTGGATAAGGCTGGAATGCTGAAAGCATAACGTATGTATCAAGATCATCTATCAATTCAAGAGTAGCCTTTAGATCTTTGTAGGTTTCAGTGGGGAAATCATACATAAAACCAGCTGCATGCCTTATCTTCAACTCTTTAGTAATACCTATTATTCTCTTGACTTGTTCTAACGTAATATCTTTTTGGATAAGGCTCAGAATTCTTGGCGAGCCGCTCTCAATGCCGTAAAATATGTAGGTACACCCGTTTTTTTTGTATGTTTCAAGAATATTTCTATTTGTTTGATCAACCCTGAGGAGACAACTCCATAGAAGCCCTCTCTTATTAATACATTCAGAGATTTCAATTGATTTGTTGCGATTTAAGCCGATAAAATTGTCTGCCATAATCCTTACGCCATCTATAGGGTAATTAGAAATCAAGTAATCGAGCTCTCTGCAGATGTTTTCAGTTGAGTAATTGCGCCATTTCCTTTTATTGAATTCCGTGTTATAGCAAAAAGCACATCTGTATGGGCATCCTCTCGAAGTAATTAGCGGCAATGTCCTTTTAGCATCACCCCAGCTGGCAATGTATTTAGTCGCATCTATAAGGTGCCAGGGGGTTAACGGTAACTGGTCGATATCCTCGATCAATCCCCTATCTCCGGTATTATATATTTTCGAGTGCTCCTTGTAAATAATTCCTCTAACTTTTTCAAGATTGTTCTTATTCTCAATAATTTCGTTGAGAGTATAATCTCCCTCTCTTAAGACCACAATATCCACGCAGTCCTCATTTATTACTTGAAACGGAAGAAGCGATGCATGTACTCCTCCCCATATTACCTTTGCCTCAGTGTTCTCTTTTGCAAACCTGGATATTTCCAGAGCGCCTTTGAGGATCGGGCCCGTAAAGGTCGTTATCCCAATAAACTCAGGATTTCTTTTTAGAATCTCTTTTTTAATCTTAGTTTCGGCAATTAAATTTCCATCAAATATTTTTACTTCATGTCCGTTCTTATCCGGCAAAGCTGCAATTTTCAATAAGCCTAGCGGTGGAATTACTTCTCTACCCACCAGAGAACCACGTGGTTGAATTAATAGTATCATAACATCATCTAGCTTTTTTTTGCCCTCGCGATAGTTAACGCACTGACACCGATAGGAATTTCATAGCCACTCAGTATTATAAAATTTTCCAATAATAGTAACCGATACAAAATTTCGTTCAAAGCTGACGGGATTCCAATAAGATTATTTTTTACTTCTTTTCTGGTATTTCTATTTAACTTCTGCAAAGTCGCTATTATAAAATTTGGCAGAAACGAGAGTAAGTTCCAGTAACTACTGAGTACGATTTCAAATCCATGGGAATTTAATAAATCGTTCAACTCTTTTTTACTGTATCTCTTTTTATGATGTGACCATACATCATTATCATTCCACAGGAATTTAAAAGCTGGAACAAAAACTATAATATATCCATTCTTACCAAGAATGCTATTTACCTCTTCAAGGAAATCCGAATCCTTCTCAAGGTGCTCCATTACATCTAGACTTAAAGCAATTGTGATACTTCCTTTCTTGAATGGTATTTTATGGGCATCAGCAATAACGAGGTTTTTATTTTTGCTCTTTGCATACTTAATTGCTTCCTTAGATATATCAATACCGAGAACTGACCCGCACTTTTCCAGCGCTATAATATTACTGCCTGTACCACAGCCGATATCTAAGATTTGTCCTTTTTTATCTAATCTCTCTACAGTTCTTTTTATTAAATCCTTCTTAGCTTTATACCACCAGTTACTATCCTGTAGTTTTTCTATCTGTGAGTACATCTCTATTTCCATAATCTATCATCTGTGAAAAACCAGCAATGTGAGGTAATTTATATACATTTATTTACCAATTTCTCCGAACATAATCCAGCTATTTTCATTTCTCCATGTCAACGCGATATTCTTCAGATTTGCCCTCTCTATCCAGCCTCTCAGATCCCGTTTTGTATAATAATTTGCCAGGGGGGCTGAGAGTAGATCAAATACGATTAACTGAGTGTGATTGAAATCGAATTGGGATACCTGATAAAAATAAGAGTTATAGGGCAACAGGTTAACAAATTTACTATTGTATTTATTAAGCGGATGATATACCATCCTTAATAGACTGTACCAGATGCTTGTTGGAACATAGCAGAGTATATTTAACAGGCTATGCGGGACCTTTGATAAGACGTGTCTGCGTGCCGGGTCTAATATATTTACCATAAGCGTATTATGTTCCCTGCCGTAAAGCCAGACCAGTATATGACCGTTCTTTTTTACATGCCGCAATAACACCCTAAAACCATTCTCGGGGTCGGGAAGATGATGAATGACACCTATGGAATATATAAAATCGAATTTTTGAGATAGCGGAAGGTTATAAAGATCGGCTTGAATAAGATGTACTCTGGGAAGAGATCTGGTATTAGAACGTGCGATATCGATAGCATCACTTAGATCGATGCCGACAACCTCGGCTCCAAAGACAGATGAGTAATATGTATGTCTAGCAAGCCCACACCCAGCATCCAGCACCAATTTATCTTTGAAAAAATCGCTATTTAGAGGAGTTATCCATGTGAGAAATTGCTCTTTATAGGCATCATGCATCTTTGAGAATTTTTTCCACTCAAACCCGAAACTATCCAGGGTCTTTTTTTTCACGGCAGAGATATCATCAAGGTTATGACAAATCTCGCTGTGGAACTTATCTGCGTATTTTTTTAAAAAATCGTTATGCTTTTCTTTTAATATTCGCATCCTCAAAGGATCGGGAAGAAGTCTGGGAATACTGTCTATGATCGGATATAGCCTGCCGCATTCACATGAAAGCATTCCCTCATCTATTTCAATCTCATAACATGAGGCGCAATCAAAAGCTTTGTTTTTGATTTGTACTCTATTCAGTCCGCAGAATTCTGAGCATGCATTTTTCCCTTTCAGATATTCCTTCATCTCTAATGCGTAATTATTTTTACTACTTGAAAATTCGGTGCATGATAATGGTTTTTGGCAGTGTGGACAGCGTAGTAATTCTATAAGCCTGTATTTCATGCTACCTCAGGTCTTATTTTATTGAATAATTCTTTATCTACTCTTATCAAAATGTGCTCTTATAAGTATACTATATATAAATATGGATATGGTGAACTGAAGGCTGCACTACCAGTGAGCGGATTGAAGCGTGAACTCTGGAATTTAAATTTAGATCAATAATGGGTAGGCACTATAACTCTTATAAGTATAAGAAACTATTATATATAAGCAGCAAATTTATAAATTAGTAATCACCAATGATTATCTCAAGGTCGAAGGATATATTTGGGCCAAAAGTAGGTAATTGCTGTTGTTCAAATAGATTTGTCATCATATTTTACTACTTTTGGGTGGTGCAACTGTATATAAACCAATGGAGACCCAAATTGTTTAAAATAGATAATCACAAAATTCAAAGAAAATATATCAAGCCTGAAAATGTGACGTATGCAGTTGCTATTATAATTCTTTGTAGTATTCAATTCCTCTATTTATTCAGGTATTACTATACTGGAAGCGATGACGGAACCAGGTTTATCAGCGCGATGAGCTTATTAAATGGGGATTTACCATATTCAAAATTTTATACAATTTACCCACCCGGGTTGGAGGTCCTCCTCGCAGGAGTATATGTTATTTTAGGGAAATCTTTAGAGACTTCTGTAAGCATATTGTTTATATTCAATCTACTAACTGCCTTTATCATATTCATAATTGGAAGGAAAATAGCTAATTTTGAAGCGGGGGTCCTATCTTCAATTCTCTTTCTGGCGGGCATATTACTTTATGATGGCACACAGGTGCTACTGGAAAATTTTGTTGTTTTTTTTGATTCCGCAGGGCTATTATTAATACTTACTTATGAGGAAAAGAAGGATTTGAGGTATGCATTCTTATCAGGATTGTTAATTGGCATTGGGATATTATTCAAGCAAGTAGGAATCTTCATAATCGCCGCTTTGCTTAGTTATTACCTTATTGGCTTTTTAGCAAGTAAGCAAAATCTAAAGGCTTCGTTAAATGGATTAATTAAAAAAGCTTTTGTTATCTTAGCAGGATTTTCACTACCGATATTAGTAACTATAGTATTTTTCTGGAAAAACAATTTGTTGGATAAATTCTTATACTCAAATATTTTTGTAATCCTGAATGGAGATTATCCTTTCTTCCTGCAGGGATTCATTAACAATACCTATAATAATTTTTTAATATTCCCTGCTTTATGGGTTATAACGTTAATCTCCATAATAAGGGTTATCAGCAAGCGTAGTTTCAGTAGACAATCGCCAATGGTACTTCTAATTATCTGGCTGTTTTTAATCCTGATATCTACTCTGAAACGTCAGTACCCTCACTATTACTTACTTTTACTACCGTCTGCATCAATTCTAAGCTCAGTTACGATCTCCAATGTAATGCAGTTCCTTAGTAAAAAAAAGGCGCTCAGCTTTTTTTTGGTAATATTGATTCTAGGCTTAGCATTTATGCCAGTTTTTATCTCATTCGATAAAGTTACAAAACTAAAAGGGGATTATTTGATTAAACAGGAGCTGGTGGCAGAATATATAAATGCTCATACTAAACCAGAAGATAAAATTTTAATATTCGGGTGTGCACCGGGTTTATACTTCCTATCGGATCGTATGCCTGCTACAAGGGTCCTATGTAATATAGATCCAAAAATCTCAGATACACATTATTCAGCTACCGACCTAATAAACGATATGATAAAGAATAATGAGAGTTACGTAATAACAATCGATAATGTGGGCGATTATTACAAAGAGGCGTATATATACTTGGAGCAAAATTATGAAGTGGAAAGGCAATTCTTTGTAAGACAGGATTTTAACCTCATAAAAATATTCAGACCTAAAACTGCAATAGAGACGCCCCCACACAAGTCTCTATCAATTGCATCTTTTGAATATCCAGAGGTATGGAGTTCTGGGGTTAAAGATTGCCAGAATAAAAAAGAGGGAAATTGTAGTCTTAGCATATCATCATACGGGAGCTGGAGTACCACAACTAGAAACGTAAATCTCGATTTATCGAATAACAGCATCGACTCGGACTCTATAGATATATGGATATATATCCGCAATAGTTCTGCAGTTGATCAGATAGGATTTAGCTTTAAAAATAATGAATTGAACCGTAAGTTCTTCTATTTCACATCGGATTTTGAAGAAGGGTGGGCAAAGTATCGGCTTACTAAAATTAGTTTTTACACCGAGGGTAGTGGAAGCTGGAAAGATATCAAAACTCTGGAAGTCTCGTTTAAGGCAAAAGATGGAAGTTACGCAGCCATTGCGTTAGATGACTGGCGTTTGATTAAATAATTGTCTTCTAAGACCATCAGCAAAAGATGTTGCACTATCTATAGCATTTGAGGAGGATATCCTACGATCCAATTTATGATTATTTAAGGACCTGATTATAGATTTTTAAGCCTTGAGTCAATTGCAGACTTTGTTGCCCCGAATAATAAAACATTTGCAGCGACTCTAAGATGCTTCAGATCAGAAATTATCCTGATAGGTTTTGAATAATATCTTTGCAGCATCCATCCAAACCTAAAATAAAACCTGCGATATGCACTTTTCTTTGCATCAATTAAGTCATTTATTGTCAAACCTTCAGGGATATATGTAGGCCATGCAGATGTCCAGTCGGTCCCGATTTCACCGCGTATGAATTTATCTGTAATATCCTTATCGATTTTCCCCTCGTTTACCGCGATATCAAAAAGTTTTGAACCAGGGAGTATTTTTGTCAGATGGATCCCTATGATATCTGCTTTAGTTCTTATTCCAATGTCCCCGGTTGCTTTAAGATCCTCTTTTGTTTCTGTTGGAAAACCCATCATAAGATAAAAATTTGATTCTATCCCATACTTTCTGCACAGGTTCGTAGCATTAATAATATCTTTGTCTCGCACCCCTTTCCTGATTATTCTATTTCTGATTCTTTCACTTCCGGATTCGATTCCAAAGAAGATTGCACGGCACCCGGCTTCAGATATTTTCTTAAAAACCTCGTCCTTTGCATCAGTTGCTCTCATTTGAGCACTCCACTCCATGGTAAGTCCTCTGGTCAGGATTTCATCACCAAGTCCGATCAGCCACTCCGATTCAAGACCTATATTATCATCTATGAAGTCGACGTGTTTTATTCCATATTTTTTGGCTAATTCTTCCATCTCGTCGACTATGTTCTTTGCAGACCGGTTTCTAACTTTTTTTCGCTGAGGAGGTTTACTGCAAAAAACACATTCAAATGGACATCCTCTTGTAGCTAACATGGATGCGGTTTCTCTTTTATTTGCTTCTGAGGCATCGTGTGGCCCGACATAACGTATCCCTCCAAGTAATTCCCTATCCACAAAAGGTAAATCATCAATATCAGGATATTGTTTACCATAGTATAGTTTTTCTAATTTCTCACCTGACAGGACACATTGAACTATTTCATGAAAAGTAATTTCTCCTTCTCCTATTACCTGGAAATCGAAAACTGAATATCTTTCGATAAAACTAATATCGCAGCTGGCATGTATACCTCCGATCCCTATATAGGGCATATTGCCAAATTTCTCTTTTATAGCTGATGCTATTATTACAGCATTTCGTATTCCCGGTGTCATCGAAGATATTCCAACTATAACAGGCTGTTCATTTTCAACTTCAATCAGGATATCCTCGAGTGAGAGACGCTGCGGATATGGATCAAGGATTTTGACAGAAACACCCTGTTGCTGAAGATATGCTGCAAGATACAAAATACCCAAGGGGGGAGCCGAAGTAGCATCCACAATAAACTCTTTTCCATCTGGGAAATTCGTAGGGCTATTAATTAAAATAACTTGGACCATTGATTACCCTCGTTTAGTAGTATTATCACATATACATGAAATCTCCATAATAAATATATGCATTCGTGCCTAAAAACAACGGGGCAGAGGCCCAAGAGATGGTCACTATTTTAAACTCTTCGTATATTCCACGCTAAATATCCTGTACCTATAATGAATATTAATATAGAAATGATACTGCCAATATAATAAATATTCTGGTACCAGAAAAATATCGTAATATCATATTCCCCTGCTTTATCGATATACCAGGCATTGGCATATCCGTTAACGGGAAAATGGTAGTTTGGAATTTCTTTTTCAAAGAGGGAAGCGAGCCAGCTTATATCCCCATCGTATAATTTCCATTTTGAATTGTATGATTCTCCGAATACAAGCACATAGGGGCCGGATGCATTTATATGAACATTATATTTTATTGGGTTAACTTTATTATAGTGGATCTCCACTGGTGGTTTGGTTTTTTCTGTGCCCTGCAAAAGAAGATAACTTGTTCCATCGATATTTTTGACATTAAATGTGTGGTTTCCGGCTGATAATATATGCTCATTCAACTCTATTACTTCATAATTTTCTAAATACTTCGAAGCGTTATTTGCTTGTGTCATAGGTTCTTTATCGAAGCCATAAAATACTGGACCTGTACCTCTCCTGTTAAGGACGAGCCGTACATCATATGCTCCTGATTTTGGTATTTGAATTATGTTGGGCTCTTCAGACTTTACAATCCCGCTAACTAAAGCATTGTTTGAGATTTCCCTTATTCTTTCATCCTGTGATTTTTCGACAGGATTAATATCTTGGGAAAAAAAAGTATATTTGCTAAAGTTGGGTATATCAACAAATCCAAGAGGTTTAATGTCGCCTTCCAGATATGTCAGATCATTGGTAGCGTAAATGAAATCGTGAAAATATCTGTCATCGACACTATAGAAGTCCAGTTTACCAATAGTTTTTATATATTTTATCCCCTCCTGGTCGCTCAAAAACGTCTTAAGGCTCTCTAAATCTTGTTTATACCACCACGGATGGTCTTTTACTGCATAATAGTTAAAATCCTCATGAAGAAGAATGTATTTAACTCCTAATATACCCATTATTTTTTTAAAGATGTCGCCGCTGTAATTCTGGCTTTCAATCTCTTTACCAGCAGCAGTATACAATGTGCCAAAATTTGCAAAAATAACAGGCTTAGATGAGAACCACCTGATAATGTCACCACCTCCATAACCCTTCGTTTCACCTGTGTCTTCCCATGAGTATATGACATTATAATTTTTAGAGGTGGGCAGGGAAAATATCCGGAAATCGCCGTTCTGCTGACTAATCCAGTATTTCATCTGATAATAGTATTCTGGGACCTTCATCCTTTCACCCGGCATGTATTTCCCACGGGGCTGGATGACATCACCTGTCCAGAACGGATAGGCAAGAACGCCAAATAGTAGTATGAAAATAACCGCGAGCGTCCAAACAGCAATTCGTTTTCCAGTTTTATTTTCTATGAATTCATAGAAAACGAGTATACCAAGACCAACCAATACGCTATATGCTACAGCCAGTATAAATGAAAACGCGATGAAACTCATTCTGAATACAAGTGCAACCCACGGAATGTTTTTATAGACTGCTATATTCAAAATTTCAAGAGGGGGGGACGGTCCTTTCCCCAGAAATAAAACTGTTAAAGCAAGGGCTGCAAAAAATGCAGCGATTTGTTTTGTTTTTCTATCATTTCCAAAAAGCGATGAGAATGCAAAGATAGGTATTAAAAATGTTATTAAAATAAATGGAGCGGTAAAATAGGTATCACCCCATGCATAATAGGGATCGCCGAGATAGCTACCCCCGATTGACCACAATCCTGTTAATTTCAGTCCGCCTAAGAGTGTCACACTATTTAATTTGAATGTCTCGTAATCAGAGATGTACCCGAGGTCTGCCCGATGAGTAGCTGAGGAAAACTGATCCGCTATAGTGTAGCCAATCGGTGCTATCCAGTAAAGATTCAGAAGCAGCCAGATACCAAGAAAGAGTGAAGTGTATTTTATTGCAAATTTTCTTTTCTCAGGTTCTTTATTGATTAGAAGGTAATAAAGGAAAAAAAGAGCTATAGGAGCCCAGTGCAGCCCTACAACTACTGGCCACAGGTAGGAGTATGCAGCTATTATAGTATAAAATAAAAGTGCGCTGAATATAAATTTAATTCCTTTTTGTTTCTCCAGACCATGGATATACATGCCCAGAATAAGAGGAGCGTAAGCATACGGAGGCGGAAAGAAACCAATTGCAACGTTCCACATGATAGCCAGCGAAATTGGGTTCATCATGTAAAACAGCGAAGCAGTGATTCTGCCCAGTCTTTTGATACCCAGGACGTATGTTAAATAATACATCGAAATTCCCGATGATGCGAACCATATATAGAAAAAAGACTTTTCAAAAAACTCTACCGAGAGCCCTAAGATTTCTGTAATTGCCCCGTAAAGACCGTAAATAAATAAACCAGCATGCTGGACTGGTGCGGTGTATCCTATCGAGACTGTATCGTCCCAGGTGTACTGAGTTAAATAAAAATATTTTATGCGGTCAATTATCAGCCCAAGGTCTCCGGAATTGATAAGATAATTGCCACGAAACCACGTAATAGACAAAAAGCTGATAGCCAATATTATGCATAAATCGATTACTATGTATTTACCTGGCAAGAAACTATAATTAATTTTATCTTTAATGCCAGTGAATGCTAGGTGAATGCTTCCGTGATCGTTTTTTCCGGTGTTCTCAGCTTTCATTCATAATCATCTGCCCTACAAGTAAAAAATGTTCTTTGTGATAATATAATAAAACCTCTATTGTTTGGTTATCCAATATACTACTGCTCCACCGAATCTTTTTAAGAATGTTTTCTCCAATAAAAAACTTTCCAGACTAAATAAAAAGATCAGCCTGCGCTCAGAGAAAAGGATTTTTATGAGCGGAATTACCTGGAAGAGCATATAGATGTAACCACTAAAAAGAGAGTGCTTCTCCTGTCTAAGTATTGTTAAGTTGTTTTGTAAAATGTTTCTCTTTAGAGTTTCTGCTCTAAAAGAAGTAATCATTGGAATATCGCAATCATCCAGTAAATAATCGTTATCTATGCAGCCCTTAATGCCTTTAGGTAAAAACTTAAATACCTTTATTAAAAATTTTCTTGCCGGATTATCTGAAGTGAGTTCAACAATCACGCCCATCCCATCGTCTTTCATGGCTTTATTTACTTGGTCAAGAGCCCTGTGTATATTCGGGACATGATGCAGTATCATGATCGCCATTACGCCATCAAATGTTTTATTATGAAATGGTAAATTTTCTGCATCGCACAAAACAAAGCTAACTTTGTCTTCGATATTTTGATTTTTAAGTATTTTTTTGCTTGTTTTTATGCTTTCAAGCGATGTATCTATACTAACTATTTTTATATCCTGTGCTATAGATGCTGCGAATAATGTATGTTCTCCTCTCCCGCATCCCAGCTCAAGTATCAAGCCTCTTGAGGGGATTTTACCTATGATCTCAACTATCGAATCCTCAGCGTACCTTACCTTTTTCTCATCCATTGATACAAAAAACCGGTAAAACAGATCCTTGTCTTTGGAAGCATCGGTCTTTTTAGAGAAGTTATTAAAAAACCCCATCTGGGCTTTCTTATAATAAATTTCCTTCTCATTTTTCAGGCTCATTATATCCTCTTATCCTCATACAACCAATGATTAATTACCTCTCTTCTCCCTCAGCTCAAAATGAGTAACAAACCTGTCCATTGCCATCTCGTAAACCGATTTTCGCATGGCAGATGCAAGCCGCAGGGCGTATCTTAAATCTTCAAAAGATCTTATTTTTCTTGCCACTCTTAACGGGTTAAGAAAGCTCTTCAGCCTCTGTCTCATGAACGCGGCATATGCCGATGAGAGATAACCCTGTAATTCAGACCGTGTAAAATGCTTCGTGTCCGTACCCCTACTTGCCAGCGCCTGCCCAAGTTGAGCGTATTGCTCTTCAGTGGCTGCTGTTGCGGCTTCTCCAAATATCCAGTCAAAATCCAGCAGTCCTTCTTTTTTAAATATTTCGTAAACCTTTGTTCCTGGGAAAGGTCCAAGAAGGAAAAAAATTACAAAATCGCTATCCGATTCGACTGCAAAATTGATGGTATCTTTAATAGAGTTCTCCTCTTCGTACGGGAAGCCTATTATGAACGTGCAAAGAGTCCAGAGACCTATACGGTTCGCGTGCTTTATTATCTGCTTCGCCTGGTCAAGCGGGAACGTTTTCCCTATAAATTCCCTTGTCTTGATATTGCCGGATTCAATCCCGAATGTCAGCCTGTAGCAACCCGCTCTTTTCATTTTATTAAGCAGTTCTTCGTTCAGCCTCCAGTGAGCTATCCCGTTCGGAGTTGCCCATTTTACATCTATTTTTCGCTCAATGATCTCATCGCATATTTCGTTAAGTCTTTTGGCTGATGCTCCTATATTATCGTCTAGAAAATGGATTTCCCTGATGCCATAATTATTTACCAAGAACTCTATTTCATCCACGACTTTTCTTGCGCTGCTGCCCCTCCATTTATTCCCCCAGACAGAGTGTATCGAGCAATAAACGCAATTATAAGGACACCCTCTGCTGCTTATAAGAGTAGTTAAAGGATGCCGCATTATGTATTTAGACTCTTTTGAATTTTCCAGATAGATCTTCATTGGAAGAAGATGCCTGGCAGGGAAGGGTATCTCATCGAGGTTATCAATATACGGTCTTGAATCATTTCTAATGATTTTATCTCCAACTCTTACTGCCGTACCCTTAATACTGGTCATATCCTCTTTTTTCTCAAACCTTTCCACAAGCTCTAAGAAAGTTAATTCGCCCTCCCCAATGACAGCAATATCGATATTTTTATCTTTCAGCACCCACTCAGGCTTTATTGAGCAGTGTGCTCCGCCCACCACCACACATATATTCGGGTTATGTTTTTTAATTATTTTTGCTGTATTATGAACGTCGGTAGCATAAGGCGTAAACATTGAACTTATACCAACTATATCCGGCTTCCTGCTGGATATGTGCCCGATAATAGCCTCATCAGATAAACCATATCTTGTTTTACCGCTATCTCTTACGATGTCCCTGGCACCCTCTGCTATACAATCAAGGATCTCAACGTTATAGCCTTTGGACTCAAGGTAACCTGCAATGTATGCCAGACCAAGAGGCGGGATCGGGCTTACTTTAGTCGGGTCGGGATCAAACACAGTTATGGGAGGGAATACCAAAAGAACCTTTATTTTAACACCTTCGCTCAAATTATATTTTTCATCCATTCAACCTCTTCAGTCAGCCCTTCGTATATCCCGTTTTTAGGAGAATAACCAAGTATCTTTCGGGCTTTTGTTATATCAGCCGAAGTATGGGTCACGTCGCCCTTCTGGGCTTCCTGATAACTCACATTCGCTTCCAATCCTGTTATTTGCTCTATCATTTTAATCACCTGGTTGATGCTTACCTGTGAGCCCCCTCCGATATTGAAAATATCTCCTGCACTTTCGCTCAACATCGCCAGCAGGTTTGCCTCCACCACGTCCTGGATAAAAGTAAAATCCCTTGTCTGGTTTCCACTGCCATAAACAGGGCATGGATTACCCTTAAGGACCGCCCTGGTGAATATGTTAAAAGCCATATCAGGACGCTGCCCTGGTCCGTAAACAGTGAAATACCTGAGGGAGATGGTTGGGATATTGAAATTTTTCCAGTACAGGTAGCACAGGTGCTCGGCAGCGAGCTTGGACACGCCATACGGTGAAATAGGCATGGGCGCGGTTTCTTCATTTGTAGGATAAGCCTCCGCATCTCCATATACCGATGAAGATGACGCATAGACAAATTTTTTTAACTTGATTTTTTTAGAAGCCTCAAGAAGCCTCTGGGTACAGATGATATTGTTCTGGACATAAATACCGAAATCTCTCCCCCAGCTCTTTCTAACTCCCGCCTGTGCAGCCTGGTGTAAAATATAATCTGACCCTTTTATGCACTTCTCAAGGTCCAGGTCAAGTAGATCATTTTCTATAAATGTAAAATTGTCACCTTCCAGGATTTTTTCAATATTTGCTTCTTTGAGTGCTCTTGGATAATAATCGGTAAAGCAATCTATGCCTGTGACTTTATAGCCTTCTTTGAGCAGCCGTTCCGCTATATGCGACCCAACGAACCCTGCAACACCGGTGACCAGACATTTCATATTATTTACCTAAGGTATAATGTTCTCAACTTTCATGCCGAATGTGTACTTAATACCATCCCAGGTACCGCGCAGGTAAAGCTTAAGGAATTTCAGCCCTCCCCTGTACTGCAGTATCTTAAAGGAATACCATATTGTATATATCGGAGTGAAAATAATGAAAAAAATGATGAAATTTAAGATGGACGCGTTTTTTTTCATGAAAATGAACCGGTTTCTGGCATAGTAGTACGCCCTGAGCGGGAACTCAAACCCCAGACTGCGTAAAGTTCCGGTTTCAAAAGTGTTTTTATGCCAGAGTTCAGCAGTCGGCACGTACATTACTTTATATCCTGCTTTTTTAACCTTGCAGCCGAAATCAGCGTCTCCGTAGGACATGAAGTAAGTCTCATCATGTCCTCCTATCTGCTCTGAAACATCCCGCCTTGCAAGGAATGCCGTAGGTGCATGGCTAGCTTCCCTGACCTGGTCATACTGTTTTTTATCAACCTCCCATGCGCCTATATTGAGCGTACGGCTGGTCAGCATGTTTATGGTCGCACCTGCGTACCATATCAGCTCTCTCTGGAAGTACGGGTACATTTTAGGCGCTGCAATACCAACTTTTGGGTCTTTTTCTGTAAAATCCGCTAACTCGCCAAGCATGCTCCTTCCAACAGCGGTATCAGAATCAAGAAATAATATGTATTTACCTTGCGCTATCTTTTGTCCATCGTTCCGTCCTCCGACGATACCGCGATTGGTTTTGTTTTTGATTAGCTTAACCTGCGGGAATTTTTCAGTAATAGTTCTAACCGTCCCATCCCCGGAGTCATTATCTACTACGATAACCTCGAAATTTGGATAGTCTGATTGAAAAATCGATTGCAGGCACTCTATTACATCATCATTGCGGTTTCTGGTCGTTATAACCACCGAAATTAAAGGTTTAACCAATCCCGGCACCCCATCTATTCAGCCAGATCTGGAAAACAAGCAGGTTCCATATCCGGAAAGAGTTATCCTTTTTCCCTTCAAAGTGCTCATTTAGTAGCCCCTCGATCACCGGGTAATTAAAGAACCCTTCATTTTTTATACGGTCTTCGCTTAAGTTCTCGTGAATAAGAGGCGTCAGTTCTCTCCTTAACCAATTTGATAACGGCATACCGAAACCCATTTTTTTGCGGTATATGATGCGTTCTGGTAAATATCTTTCTGCAACGCGCTTCAGTATATACTTGGTCGTAGCCCCTTTTACTTTTAATTTAGAGGGTATAGAGGCTGCAAGCTCTACCATCTGCCTGTCAAGGAATGGCGAACGCACCTCAAGAGAACATGCCATGCTTGCGCGGTCCACTTTCACAAGATACAGGTCAGCCAGCGTCAGTTTCGTATCGAGATATATCATTTTGTCTAACGGTTCCTCGCCAATGAACGTAGCCGCGTGCTCTTCGACTTCCCCGAAATAGCCGTTCGATAAACTATTTTTTGCTTCTTCAGTGAGCAACGATTCGATTTCACGCGGAAAAAAAGGGCTGATCCATGCATGGTTCCTTATATCAGGAGAATAAGAGAGACCGATTAGAAATCTTTTAATTTTGTCATTAAGTATTTTCTCCGTGATGTCTCTGCTTCTGTACAGGACTTTATCAACATTCCTCCTGATTAAAGCAGGGAACAACGAATCATAAAAGTTAGAGAACTTATGTGCATAGTATTTGGGATAGCCCCCGAAAAGCTCATCGCCCCCGTCCCCGGAGAGAGCTACAGTTACATATTTCCTTGTAAAATCCGACAGCATGTACGTAGGTACGATTGATGGGTCCGCAATCGGCTCGTCAAGCATCTGTATGATTCGCGGCAGGTTTTTCAATACTTTTCCCAGAGGAAGCATCTCCAGACGATGGTTTACTCCCAGGCGGTCAGCTACGGCTTTCGCATACCCTGATTCGTCATACTCCGCCTCCTCAAAACCAATGCTGAACGCGCTTATATCCTCAGGCGGCAAAAGCTCGCACATCATTGCCAGGACTAAACTTGAATCCACGCCCCCGCTTAAGAACACGCCCAGCGGAACATCACTGACAAGCCTTTTTCTTACCGATTCTTTCAGGCAAAAAGTTATCATATCTATGATTTTCTCTTCATCGTGCTCTGCGATTTTTGAACGAAAATCCATGTTCCAGTAGTTTCGGATTTTTATATCAGCACTTCCGGTTATGGTGAGGGTATGTGCAGGCGGAAGTTTCTTTATGCCTTTAAATATCGAGTCCGGAGCAGGTATATACCCGTATAATAAGTAGCTCTTGACCTGCTCATCCTCTATCTCTTTCCTGAAATCAGGGTGCCGCAGGATGGACTTAATCTCCGAGGAGAACATGAACTGGTCATTCAAAACCATGTAATGCAGGGGTTTTTTACCCATCCTGTCCCTGCCCAGAAAAAGCTGCTCTTTATCAGCGTCCCATATCGCGAAAGCAAACATGCCCTCGAACCTTTCCACGCACCTCTCGCCATATTCCTCGTAAGCATGCAGTATCACCTCGGTATCGCTTTTCGTGTAGAACTCATGACCCTTCTGCTTTAGAGTATCCCTGAGTTCCCGGAAATTATAAATCTCGCCGTTCTGGACGACCCATTTGCTTGAATCCTCACTATGTACCGGCTGGTGACCGCCTTCCAGATCGATTATGCTTAAACGCCGCGCACCGAGACCTATGTTCTGGTCAGCATATACCCCCTGGTCGTCAGGACCGCGGTGGACGATAGCCTCGCACATTCCGGCAATGGTACCGGCGTCCACGCGCTCAGAGGGATTAAAGTAAAAATTACCGCAGATTCCGCACATAAGTTTTTAGATCATCCTTTAGAGTCTCTTGTTTTTTCTAAATAAACTGTCGGATCACTGGTTTTCAAGTAATCGTTCTGGTAATATTTGTACAAGGGCGACTTCTCTTTATCAAGAAGTAATCGTATCTTATCATCATCAACTCTTTTCTTTATCAGTTTTGCAGGTACTCCCCCGACAATGCTATAAGGTTCGATATCTTCTACAACAACAGCATTAGCAGCAACAATTGCGCCCTGCCCTATTGTTACACCGGGCTGTATTACCGCATTTGCACCAATCCATACATCGTCCATTATCTTCACAGGGGCAATCTTCAGGGATTGCCTCAACATTGGAATGTTTAGGTCTGTATAACCGTGGTTGGAGGATAAAATCGTAGCATTATTTCCCACCATTACAAAGTTACCTATCTCAAGCCCTCCCTCCCCTCCTATAACGCAATTATTAGCAAAAACGACTTCATTTCCAATTGTTATTCCCTCAGGTCCTGTAAATCTGAAGGGTGGGAATATGAATACATTTTTCCCGACTTTTCTCATGAACAGTGTGTAAAACTTACTTCTAACATATCCTAATTTAAAGAAATAAAGGTACCCTGCGTATTTAATAATTTTCCACCAGATATTTTTAGGATTGAGCATAATTTAATGTAGACTCCAACGCGGCAGTAAAAATTTTATCCCATGAATACTTACCTGCAAATTTTATTGCGTTCTCTCTGTACTCTTTCAGTAACTTTTCGTCGTTAAGGAGCCTGACAACCGCATCAACAAGCTCTTTTTTATCATAATTTATCGCAATGCCGCATCTTTCTTTTTCTATTTCCCATGCCACCTGCGGGACTTTTGTAATCACTACAGGAAGACCTGATGCCAGGTATGCCTTTGGTTTACCGGGATCTGTATAACGGGTAAATGTTTTTTCATCATCTGTATAAGGGGCTATTCCGACAGCACATCTTGCTATTATTTTCTGGATTTCTTCCTGGGTCTCTACAAATCCGGTAAACATTATGTGACCCTCCAAGCCGTACGCCTTTGCTTTTTTCTTTATTTCATCTTCAAGAGGTCCGGTACCAATTAAAACCATCTCAGCATCAGGTACCTGTTCAACAATTTCAGGCAAGGAATCAATAAAAAATTCAATACCGCTCCCGGCTCTTAAATGCCCCAGGAAAGCTATGCTATGTTTATTAATTTTTTCTAAGGGGAGCGTATTCACATTTGTCTCTGTTCCTATAGGCACCGTAATCTGATTTTTCTCCACCGCGATACCGATTTTTTTTCTCTCTGCCGCCATCACAGGCGAGAGGTTCCAGGTTTTGGTGCAGTTATAAACGCAGTATTTATCCATCCAGCGGTAGAGCTTATTTAACAGAGGATTTTCAAACCTGCGTGGTATATAATCAATAGTGTAAAAAACGACTATTTTCACCCATCCGATTTTCTGCATGAGCAATCCCACCAGAGCATTGAGAGGGTCTGCGCCAATGTATATATCAAATTTCCTTCCGCATTTAAGCATGAAGTAAGGAGTAAGAAGTGCATCTTTTATATACAAAACCATTTGAGGAAATTTAAATCTCGGTGCTCTCATCATTTTAACCCGCTTACCGTTCTCATGCAGAACAGCCGCAGACCTGATATCTTTTGCATAAGCAAAAGGATGGGTAATGAAGAGGCACTTCCCTATCACAGGACTGAGAAATTCATCAAGGGCATGTAAAGGTCCAGTTCCATAGGAGTGTGTTATTAAGACTGCTTTCATATATTTTAAGTTCTCTCTCTCCTGGTTATCTGAATCCTGCCTCATAGATAGCTACCTGAAACTCTGTTCCTGATCCATGTTGCAAGAGTTTTATAATTCTCAAATCTCATCCTGCGCAGAATACTTAATATCATTTTTGGTCTTAAATAGAATTCTCTAACAGCTTCTTTCTGGAAACTCTCCAGGTCCTCTTTGCTTAAATCCTTGCCCCCCACGATACCTGTATATGTATCGAGTAAATCCCAGTCGATTTCGCTCAAGTTTTTATCCTTAACCCATTCATCAAACAGCTCCGACCCGGGCAGCGGGGCAAATATAAAGAACCATGCCCTGTCCAGTGCAGCGTTTTTGCTAAAATCAATCGTCTCTCTTATGGTATCCCTGGTCTCACCAGGCAAGCCAAGCACAAAAAACCCAAAAGTAGTAATACCGTTCTCTTTTGCATTTTTGATTACAGAAGGTACTTTTGGAAGCGCCAGAGCCTTTTTGATGTTTTTCAGGATCTGCTGCGAACCGGATTCTATACCAAAGCTGAGCATATTGCATCCTGCCTTTTTCATAAGGAGCAGGAGTTCTTTATCCACCCTGTCAGCCCTTACTCCGTTGGGGCAGCCCCATGTTATATCAAGTTTTCTTTCGATAATCTCATTGCAAACCGCCGCAGCATGAGTTCTGTAAAATGTGAAGTTATCGTCTGCAAAATGTATGCTTTTTACACCAAAATCGTTCATCAGCATCTCAATCTCATCAACGACCTTCTCAGGACTTCTCAACCTGAGCTTTCTTCTCCAAGTAATGTGCGAGGCGCAGTATCTGCACATATACGGGCAGCCTCGCGTGCTCATGACCGGCGCCAGCGGGTACCTGTCAGATGACGCAAGCACAGGAGCTATGTGATATTTCTCAGGCGGCATGAGATGCCATGCCGGAAAAGGAAGCGAATCAATATCCTCGATAAGTTCGCGAGGCTCGTTAACTCTGATTGCCCCGTTGTCCATGTATGCCAGACCTTTTATATTGTTAAAATCGGTCGCACCGCTCTCCATACGTTCGGCGAGTTCTTTTACCGTAATCTCACCTTCACTGATCACGCAAAAATCAGCCCCGGTATCTTTTAGCGAAAACTCAGGAAGGGCGGTAATATGCGCTCCGCCGAGCACAACAGGCGTATCAGTAGCTGGTTTTATTTCTTTTAACAATCTCTTGGCAGAGTTATAAGAGCCGGTCAGCACCGATATGCCGATCAAGTCGGGTTTTTCAACATCTATAATTTTCCCTACACCATAACCAGGCAGTTTATCTGTATTACAGTCAAGCAATTTTACCTGATGACCTTCTCTCTCCAGTACTGCAGCTATGTAACCCAGACCCAGCGGTGGATGGAGAGTATGAAATCTGAATTTTGGAGCTATCAGGAGTATTTTCATAAATTTTATTTTTCAGCGTGTTCACCTTTGTACCATCGAATTGTCTCTTTAAGCCCGTCCTTTAATTTAACTTTTGCCTCAAAGCCGATTTTCTCCTTAGCTTTAGCAGTATCGCAATTTCTTCTTGGCTGCCCTGCAGGCATAGAAGTATCAAAAAATATGTCTGTCTTTTTCCCGGATAATTTGATTATCATCTCAACCAGATCCCTGATTTTAACCTCTTCATCCGTTCCGAGATTCACCGGGTCGGCAGCAGGGTATTTTTCAGCAGCCTCGATCAGACCTCTTGCAAAGTCGGTTACGTACAGGAAAGCCCGTGTCTGCTCTCCATTACCCCAGACGACCAGCGGATCTTCGCCGTCAAAAATGCGTTTTATTATAGCAGGTATGACATGGGATTTCTCAGGGTCAAAATGATCCCTCGGACCGTACGCATTATACGGTCTCACTATGGCGATCTTCATACCGTACTCTTCTGCGTAGCATTGCGCCTGGACCTCAGCCATTCGTTTTGCCCATCCGTAGCCCAGGTTAGTTTCTTCAGGAACATCTTTAAAACCCTCTAACTCAGGGGTAGGTATTGTACAGTATCTCGGATAGACGCAGGCTGAACTCACACATAGATATCTATCCACGCTGTTCTTCCTGGCAGCCTCCAGCATCTGCGTGTTAATTAGTATGTTGGCTGTGAACATTGTCCCCGGATGTTTTCTGTTATATTCAATGCCGCCTACCCTGGCAGCTATATTTAGAACAACATCCCTGCTTTTTGAAGCCTGCATACAGATTCCGGGGTCGGTAAGATCGCCTTTGATCAGCTCTATGCTTTTTCTGCATGATTTTAAATTATTTAACGAGCCGTTTTCAAAGTTATCTACAACCGTTACATTTGCTCCCTTTCCAACCAGCATTTCGACAACATGCGAGCCTACAAAGCCAACTCCGCCTGTCACTAAAACGTTTTTTTCTTCCCAGAAAGTCATATTTCCTTCCTCCGATAGCGTTTTTCCATTATCTCAGGTCCTTCATGATTGTATTAAATGCCTGGATCATATAGTCAAGGTCGCCCTGATCCAGGTATTGATGGCAGCCGATATAAAATGCATTCAAGCCGATGTATTCGGCATTGGGAAGCCTGCCTTCATACTCGTTCTTTAAGTAACCGTAGGCAGGCTGCTGCGTGGGTATGCAACCGAAGAGGGGACGGGTCTCAACGCCCATTTTTTCAAGCGAAGTACGCAGCTTTTTCCGGGGTATTTTTTCCGGTTTGTTTATGACAATCGGGTATGCCAGATAACTTACTGTATCGAGATACTCCGGTAGCTGCAACATATCCGAGTATTTTTCCAGGTTTTCATTTAAATATCTGACGTTTTCCTGCCTTCGTCTGGTTATCCAGTCGGCTTTTTTTAACTGGGAAAGTCCTAACGCAGCCTGAAATTCCATTGTCTTAAAGTTATAGCCTATCATATCGTGCGTAAATCTCGGATCAAAATCGTCATCGCCCTCATAACTTTTTATTTTCGGGCAGCCAGTCTCAGCCCGTGTGCAGATAGGACAATCGCACATCCTGCCGTTCGCTTTTATTTTTTTTACCAACCGTATAATATCGTAACTGTCGGTCGTTATGGCGCCAAGCTCTCCGGCCTGGATATTATGAGCAATATAAAAAGAAAAATCGGCTAATAAAGACAATGACCCTGTTTTTCTGCCCTTATAGATAGTTCCATGCGCCTGCGCAGAGTCTTCAAACGTTTGCATGCCATATTTTTTAGCTATCTTGTTGATCCCGTCCATATCGCACGGGTAGCCCATTAAATGTACTGGCAGTATGAGAGAATACCGCTCAACATCATCTACAGTCTCTAAATGTTCCTTAATACTCTCAGGCGTAATTCCAAAATATCTCCTGTCGATATCAACGAATACAGGATTTAAGCCTGTTTTTACTATTGCGCTGCTGGTAGATATGTATGTGACAGGAGCCGTGATCACATTTGTACCTGGCTTAACAGGCGAATTCTGACTATATAACAGTGCGGTCAATCCGGCTATTAAAGCCGAGGTCCCGGAGCTGACCGCGATGGCGTATTTTGTTCCAATGAATTCCGCAAGAGCCAGCTCAAATTCTCTTACTTTTTTTCCCTCAGATAATCTCCCCGAATCAAGAACTTCATTTACCGCGGATTTTTCGTCCTTCTCTAATATGAAGTCCCCTACGTGGATTATTCTCATTTTTTATTCTCCGCAGCATCGCTGTTGGCACATAACATCAGGAACATCCCCTCTGATAACGCAGCTTATTACTAACAGTAAGAGCTGCGTACATCATAGAAACCCAGATGCAGAGAAAAGGATGCAGGAACCACGCAATGTCGCGCTTTTTTAAAAAACCTCTTATCGAATCTGATAAGGGTACTATTACTGTACACATCACTAATCCCAGTTTTAACATTGTGGGGAAATCAACATTATATTTGAATCGTCTTGTTGCAGCCTGTTCTTGAAAAAGTCTCATGTTCCTGTTTAATTTCTTTATAATAGATTTGATGGTATTAGAGTGCAGATGTATCACGGGGTTCTTTAAAAAAATAAATCTGTTGTAGCCCTGATTTACTAACTCAAGGTTAGAATCGATATGGAACAAATATGGCTTATAGTTAGTTTTCATCAATAAACTCCTTTTTGTCAAAAACCCCTGTGAGCCAACCGTCACCAGATCTTTCGGGTTGTACTGCACCAGAAAATAACTCTCCGTCTCCTTTATCAAAGTACCTCTCAGAACCCATTTCTCATCTGTCCACCCCAATTTATCCTGCTTCTTTAAATAATATACGGTAGGGTCATTAATCCCGAACAGTTCACAATACCTATCGCTGATCGAGTGATTCAAATCATACTTGAATTTGGATGCCTGTACTCCGGCGACTTTTTCGTTCTCAAGCAGCGCAATCATGGCACTCTTTAACCAGTCCTTATCAGGTAAAATATTATCAGAATCAATCAAAAAAACAAAATCATACTTTGCATGCTGCAGACCTATTGATTTCCCCCTCTCAATGTTATGGGAGCCATTCCTTAAAATTATACTTCCAAGCTCTTTTACGATCTTTACCGTATTATCGGTAGAATCATCATCAACAACCAGGATCTCAATATCACCGTCGTAATCCTGTTGCTTGATACTCCCGATGCACGAAGCTATTCTCTTCTCCTCATTGTAGGCAGGAATGATTACAGATATACCTGGAAATGTCAAAGTATCATCTCATTTAACCCCTGTAGAAATTATCCAGTACAGTAATCTCGTAATCCAGGGAGAGCAGTCTTTTTGCCGGATAGCTTCCAAGAAGCCTAATCCGCCTGTTATTAATATTTTTTCGCTCATGGAATTTGGAACTGTTTAAACTTCAGTTATACGGGCACAGCGTATACTCTCGTTAAGAATCACACCTCTCCTTGTTCGAGAAATCCGTCAGGTGTCCTGTTACCGATTTTACGCCTCTTTTTATAAATCTCAGGTCGTCCATGTTTCTGATAGACAGCAACCTTCTCAATATGTAGCCTGGAGTAAGGAATACTTTGTACAGCTCTTGCGTCAGCTCTTTGATTTCCTGTCCGGTCATGGGGCATTTCATGACAGGCTCACGCATATCATATCTATCCCAGTCCTCGGTCACAAGCCAGCCGTTTTCTTTACATTCTCGAAAGAGAGGTGTCCCGGGGTATGGAATAACTATTGTCGCCTGTAGCGTATCAGCCCACCCTTTTTTGAATATCTCCTGGGCAAGCTTTACTGTTCTGAGGGCATCAGTTTTCGTCTCCCACGGGTACCCCAGCATCACGGTCAAATGCGGGTCAAGCCCGGCGTTTTTAGCCATCCTGCATGCTTCGGGTATGTCCTTCACTTTTGTTCCTTTGTTGATCCGGTCAAGCGTACTCTGGTTTGCCGACTCAACGCCATAGAGTATGAACCTGAATCCTGCCTTTGCCATCAGGTTGTAGTCATCCTGCCCCAGGGCGTTCACACGCATATTACAGTGTATATTGATTTTTGTATTATATCCTCTCTCGATCATGCCTGTGCAGAACTTATGCAGCCACTTACCTGCAGGAAAAGAACCCGAATCATCCATTATCTCCTTCACTTTATATTTCTCAATAAGTATACCTATCTCATCAAGTAATTTCTCCGGGGTTCTTGTCCTGAAAGACGGATATGTGGTAGTCCAGGAGCAGAACGTGCATTTTCCCCACCAGCAGTCCCTCCCCACCATAGTGTAGGTGCCGGGCAGTTTTTTATAGTTGCCATTTTTTTCACTGTAGAGTATCCAGTTTGTCAGCTCCCTGTCTATGAAGGGAAGCATATTTAAATCATGATTAAGGGCGAATTTCCCTGTATTTTTTATCTCATCATTTTCCCTGTACCAGATCCCGGATTCCAGTTCTTTTCCGCCGATCAGGTGATCAGCCAGGCTCAACAGGAGGAAATCGTAATCTCCTCCCGTAAGGATGTAGTCGGTTTTACAGTTTTCCATAGATTCCTGCGGATGAGCTGTCACATGGTCTCCCATTAACGCTATTTTTGTATCTGGCATCAGGCTCTTCAGGTCATCTATAATGTTCCAGTGTCTCTGTATCACTGGCGTTTTTGTCTCTATGGCGATTATATCCGGCGCACGCCGTTGAATATCTCTGCGCCATTCCGTGTATGTTTTATTTTCTGCAATTCCGTCATCCCATACGACCTCATATCCCCCTGCTTTCAGCAGCGTAGCTGCATAAGCAGGAACCATCGGGTATATGTATGTCGGGCTGTTGAACCACTGGAACTGTCTGTTTTGACCCAGCAGCGGAGTTCCCTTCGGGCTCTCAAGAGGCGGGTAGGAGATCGCGATCTTCATTTTCACCTCTCCAGTTCCCTTGCTGCCAGTCCGCGAAGAAAGTATATGCCGTATATGATATGTGTTGCTATAGTTCCTGTAAAAACCAGTGGCAAAAGCAGTAAGTTCTTTCCATAGGCGGTAGCCATCAAAGAAACAATCAGAGCTGCAAACAGGTAGATAAAGAGCAGGAAAATATATAGAACCCGGACAGAGTTATCAATAAATAGGAAGATAATCCCTGATATTACGAAAAGTACGAACATCGAAGGGATGAAATAGCTCAGGCGCAGAGAAGTTTCGGGAAACCGTTTTGCGAAAAAACCGCGGTGTAAGCCGAACCTGGATACTTGCTGTAAGTGCTTCGCGAACAGCGATCTTCTGTGGTGAAAGACCACTACGTCCGGCGCTTCTATCATCCTTTTTCCGGTTTTTTTTATCCCAAGGCATATCAGTGTATCCTCACCAGGCCAGTATTTCTCATCCCAGCCGCCGGTCTCTTCCAGGACCGACCTGCGGGCAATGAAATTACACGAATGGATATCATCTGAAGCACGGCACCTGCCTGTATCGTACCTGTTCGCAAGACCACCGACCATGAAGGAAGAAAGAATATACCCGCCAGCCTTTTGCATAACTGAGTCTTTCTCAGGCGTTAAGCCTGGACCTCCGACTGCCCCGATACCGGGGTCGCTGAAATATCTCACGGCATTTTTAAGCCAGTCCCTCTTCGGGTAGGCATCTGAATCTATGAATGCCAGCAGTTCACTGTCCGAGTTTTCAAGCCCGATATTCCTTTTCCTGCCTGGAGAGACTTCACCTGTCGGGATTATCCTTATACCTGGTATTAAAGTAGAACCATGATCATGCAGCACTATTATCTCGAAGTTCCCGTATTCAAGCTCTGAGCACTTATCGATACATTCCAGCGTGAGTATATCGATATCCTTGCATGCAATAATGATAGATACCTTTGGATTCATTTGATTATACTCCATTACTGAAGAGCCTTTTCTGAGCCTGGAGCGGGACAGGATTATTTTACTTTAGGCTTGCTGACTGCTTTAATGTAATCAGATAATAGCTCATTATTACGCTTCAATAAAGGCGTATTCGTGTCATAATATTTTAGTATTTTCATTCGGTAAAATACAGCACTTGTATCCAGCAGCATGTTCCATATGGCTTTCATGTTCACATGGCTGCTGAAGCTCATATTTACTTCGATTGGTGATTCTATTATTTTGTAACCCAGCCTGTGTGCATTTGCCAGAATCTCGATATCAAAGGCATATCGTTTAACCAGCACTTTGGGCAATACATCTACCAGTACCTCTCTTTTATAAAGCTTAAGACCAACCTGAGTATCTTTTACAGGTAAACCAAAGAGCGTCCTTACAAGGAGATAGTACATTTCACTGAGTATTTTTCTCAGAAGGGGATAGCTGACCTTTGATTCCGGGTGCCTCTTTGAACCTACAACAACATCAACATCATATTTTTCCATATACTCCATCATCTTGGGTATCTGTCTTGGATGCAGGTTAAGATCTGCATCAATAAATGCAATTACATCACCTGTTGCATACCGGAACCCACTTTTCACGGCATATCCCTTGCCCTGGTTGCCTCCATAGGTTACTATCCGCACATCCGGATTCTTTTTTGCAAAATCCTGTACTTTTTCAAGGGTACCGTCAAGGCTGCCATCATCTACCACTATTACCTCGGGCTTTATATCGCCCAAGGACGAGATGCACTCCTTAAGGGTATCCAGGATTATCCTGTTTTCATTATAAGCAGGTATTACCACCGAAAGTCTCTCTATCAATTTTTTTTCACCCATCATGTTCAGTAGATATTTTATAGGATATATAAACTTTTTTCTCAGAATATTTTCTCAATATTATGGTAAGAGGATACTGTGGCTTTAAGTTAAGCATCTTATTTCCTCGGTACTACTAAAGCCATACCTGTAAAAAGCATAATAAAGAGAATTGCCAGTATTTTGACCACGGTAAACAGGGTATCATGGAATGAACTTAAGACTAAGACCTCAAGGAGGAGTACGCCTGTGATTATATAGAGGAACCTGAAGTTTTTAACAGCCATACTGTACATTATGATTATATAGGCAAGGGAAAAGAACATGAGCGCTACCCCGAACAATCCTATGATCTCGGTTGTCCCTGCGTACTCCCTGCCGAACAGCATACCCACTACAAAGGCTGGAGAAAACCAGTATATGAATATTGCAGGTGCTGTTATCATGAAGGTGTAAAACAGGCTATTCCTCAGTACTTCGATTGTTTTTTCTTTCCTGATATGTAGCTCCGAAACCTTCGGGAACATTACCGTGGCAATCGCGCCCGTGACAAAGAAGATGATTTTTGAGAGCAGCGATGCTGCCGAATAGTATCCGGTATCTGCCGCACTGAAATAATGTTTTACCAGGACTACGTCGATATTCGAGATTAACGTTATAACCAGTAATGTGATCAATACCGGCAGAGAATACTTCAGAATTTCCCTGTTCTTTGTTCTGATCGATATTGTTTTTGAAATAAACCGTAATGGTATCAGCGCGAAAAGGAATGCAAGAAGAGGCGATACGAACAGTGCCAGCAGTGCACCATTAACACCCAATCCGAAATAGACGAACAGAACGCCGAATACCAGCTTGAATGCAGCAGCAAGTATGCCGTTCAACCCTGCCTGGGTAAAGTTCTGAAGCCCCTGTAGCGTCCCCACTGCTATCTGGTAAACGGCTGAAATAAGGAATATCAGACCGATGATAAGAACCGGGATATTTGAACCTATATTGAGAAATGAGGATATTGCACTGCTGGCAATACCGATAAGGATGAAACCCAGGAGCCCAAAGATGAAAAGTTTTTTAATAGAATCGATGAGAAGAAATTTTAGTTTTCCGTACTCGGATTTTGCTTTATACTCGGAGGCAAATAGTGCGATTGTTGTTACTATGGTGCCTGCAGGGACAGAGGTGATATAAAGCAATGAGACTAAAGCACTGAACTCCCCATAGCCTTCCGGGCTTAGCGCCCTTCCCATATAAAGCTGGAAAAGGTAGTTGAATAATCCACCAATCACTGTGGCTGTTAATATAATGCTGCTATGCCTCAGCAGGCTCTTATCGATTTTAAAATGCATTTTACCCTCTTAACCAATCGGCTCCAGGATCAGTGTATTATTAAATTCTTTCACGAGATTGAACCCGGAAGTATTGATGTTTCTTCCTACCAGATCTGTATGCACTATAGCATACCTGACATCCATTGCCTTTAATTTACCCGCCGGGCTTGTCTGATTAATCCCGGCAAAGCTTCTCATGACTCCTGCCATGCCGCCATTTATCAATTTTTTCTTATGGACACGCTGGTAGAATAGATATCTGTAGTGTATGATCTCCTCCTTACCAGGCGGGATTATCAGGGGATACTCTATGACCGTAAAATCTCCCTTCTGGCTTGCAAGCCAGAGATACTCATCCGGGATCTTGATTTCAGTTGTATGGTATTCGTATTCATGCTGGTCGAAAGGGAAAACCTGTTCCGGTCTTTTTACCTGGCTTATATTAGACGGGACCGGCGCAAATTCAAACAAAATAATCAGGATCGTTGATACAATAAATAATAACTTCCATTTTTGTACTTTCTCTTGCAGGAGGTACTTGATGCTTATCCCGGATAATATGGATGCAGATACCATTATTATGACATCGAATCTTGCCATTACGCGGAAGGACTGGGTGACCTGGTACAGAAGGTATGAGAGGGAGAACGGTACCTTTATGCCATCAATTGGTAAATATGCCGGAAGCATAAAACCCAGAGCCAGTAACCCAAGAAGGATAAAAATAACAACTACGGGATACTCATCTGTTTTTTTATTTTTTAGGTATTTAAATGCGGCGTAAACTGAAAGAACCAGGGGAATATAACCTGTATACAGGACCTGCTCTATCGGATTACTGCCATACAGATGCGATAGAACGAATTTTTGGACATAGCCGCCGAATACCGGATGGTATATTGGCGGAAGAAAGAAATCCCATGGCTTTGCCGAATAAACAAGAAGCTCGTATATATCACGTTTCGGTACTGCATCCTGTGATGAAACCAATGCAGCTCTGACTAAAAAGTAATAAACAAGCAGGAACGTACCAAAAAGTATAGAAGATATGATTCCTGCGATTTTCAGATTTTTCATGTTGAAGCATTGGAACAAATTCTTAATGATATATAACCTGGAGGTGTATATCCGATATAAAATATAAACCGATATCGAAAGCACAATAAATAACGCATAATATGCATTGGAGAATATTACTAACGTAAGGAAAATCCCAAAAATAGCTGCGTTTTTATAACTTCTCTCTCTATCTAATTTGAACATATACAAAAGACAGAACGGGATCCACTGTGTCTGGGCAAAATCCACATGGTCCATAGCCTGGGCCATATGGTAGGGGGAGAACGCGAATATTATACCGGATACAAGAGATGCATATTTGTTCTTAATCAGATAATAGGCTAAAGCATACATTCCTATACCTGACAATATGAAGGACAGGAGAATCAGAAAATTATACGAAAAAACTTCACCGAAGAACATTGTAAAAGGAAGCGACAGTAAACCTACCACTGGTGTGGGAATCGACATATAAATCCCGGTCGGAGCTCCTACAAGGGGTGACATCAGAGGAGAGATGTTGAGTTCAAAAATCGAATACTTTAGCCACCAGATCCACCATATACCGCCGAAAGGATCGCCAGGATATCCATAGAAACTAGTTGTCATATTAAAAGCGATCGGGTATGTAAATAAAACAGTAATGGCAGCCAGGATCACTGTGGCATAAAAATAATGGTTAATAAATCTCTTGACCATATTAGCCTTTTACCATTCTGTCGCGTAGCTTCCAGTCCCAAAGTGTTTTTTGAGATATCTCAGGATTAAAAACACGAACAATAGCCCAAGTATAAAAGCTGCAATTGCGCCATAGAATCCGATCAGTTCGAAACCTGCGGCTACCAGCGATGAGAGCATCATTATTATAGATGCTGTTTTTATTAGGAACATGATAACGGAAAAGTCCTGAAACTGGAAGATTCTCTTTACTCTTTCGCTCTGCCCAACCAGTCTCAGCGATACGCCGAATACCAGCAGGAAGTATGCCAGTATCGCGCTGACCTCTGCAAAAGTCCGGTTCAGTAGAAGTATGAACGGGGTTATTACAAGTACAATGAGCGCTTCAAGAATAAATAGTGAGGAGGCTGGCGTTTTTTCAAAAAGTTCTATTGCTAAGCCGCCCATCGTCCGGATAGTGATTTTATCCTTCCCCAACAGCCTCGGGATGAAATTAAAGAACCCTTCCTTCGACAGTGTGTACATTCCAAGGATGAAGAGTATAAGTTGGGATAAAGCCACAGCACTGAGCAATCCTACAGCCTCGGATTCCCTCAGGTTCATGTTTATTTTGTTCATCCCGGGGAACATATTTGCATCTATCAGGTAGGTGCTTCGCATCTCCTGCGTATCTATTAGTTCCATATTCTGCTCAGATAACTCTTTAAATAAAGGTATGGTGTATGCTACTGGATTATAAGATATGTCTCCCTGATTCTTGTTGTCGACCAGTATCGTATCTAACGGTATCTCATATATCTTAGTGTTGCTGGGGTCGTTCTTCGCTTTCTCCGCATTTACCAGTCTTAGCATCTTGCTGGTCTGAACTGTAGTGGAGCCTATGTCTCCTCTGGATACTGTAATTGTCATTGTGCTTTCGTGCAGGTCATTGAAGTTTTTACTTAAATGTACATGCAGTAGGAGATCCACAGAAGAAAAACTTTTATCGTATGTTACTAGTTTTTTTATAAGTATCGTGTTGCCTCCAATTGTCGGTTTCTCTATGTTGCCGGATATACTTTTTATCTCAGCACTGGTTATGGTCATATCTTTTAACGTTATATCAGTCCAGTCTGATGTGGTTTCGATATGAAGAGGAATTGTTTTTTCTTCGTATTTCTTCTCTTTAGTCCGGTCAAAAGAGACCATATCTCCTTCAATAGCAGACGAGAGATGTTTAGTGTCCAAAGGGTAAGAGACTGACCCGTTCGTGCTTTTTCCGATGCTGGCGAAATCATATGTAGCAAGACCTACAACAGCATACCCCGGATCGTTCTTGGTAATTATAATATTAGACGGAGCATCAGTTACCCCAAGATCAACCAGATATCTGGCTTTTCTGTAGCTGTCACCCGAATGAGAGTAGTTAAGCAGTATAGAATTTTCCTCGATCATTGAGTCTGTTAGGTTCTGCCCATTCACTTCTACAGGGTTTACTTTTCTCAGGTAAAGTCCCTGGAACTCTATTTGTGTCTTGTTCGAGGTTGTTTCGATTATTAATGGAATATTCCTCAATAATACGCTGGCTGCTGTCTGGTTATTTTCCAGGGTTAACTCACCGATTATCACTCTGGTCATGCCATTATCAGCTTTCTCCAGGGTGATGCCGGGCATGGGAGTATCAAGGGACATATCTATTAGGAACCTGGCACTTCCATAGCTTGTATCGTTCACCCCTACTTTTGCAAGAGTTATGCTCTTTGTCCCTATGATTGGCTCTCTCATCGCAATACCTTTTATATCAAGTATCGCAGCATTCCTGATTGTTGCACCATCTAAATCGATTTTAGTCCAGTCTGAGGTCGTCTCTATAGTTACAGGTACTTGCAATGGTTTTTTATTATTCCTGTACTCTCCTGTTTTATCGATGGTAACACTAGCCTCTCCTGTGTAGTCCTTTGTAATCCCAAGCTCAACGTTCTCATAAAATATTCTAAGTTCCAGCTTAAGTCGGATTGTTTCCGGAATGCCGTCGTTTTTGTATTTGCTTATCATTATCTCGGATGAGTCCATTATAGGAACCATCAAGCCATCTGCCTTGTCAAGTATTTCGTACTTCTGGACAGACGCCCCGTTAAAAGAGACCACAGCCCAGTCCGAAGTAGTAGATATTGTCACGATTATTGACGAAGTCTTTATTTCGTGTTTTCCGTCTACGGTCAGATTATTCGCAGCAATATTCAAAGGAATTAAAAGAACAAACATCAGAGCTAGAATTAAGATTTTTGTATTCATGTATCTGCAGCTCCTTGACCAGTACGCACTACTTCTTTAAGTATTAATAAACATTTGGACTGAATACGTTTGCTCATAAATAGTAACACGATGAAATATGCAGTTCCCCCAGTCAGAACTGTGATTATTAAGTTCGGGAATGTGGTGACAGGCAAGAATTTGGAAATTCCAAATATTATCACTCCCATTACGGCAGCTGAGAAAATTTCAAGAACTATATCCCTGAAAGGAATACTGACTTTTAACAGCCTGCAAACGATAATCGTATTCCAGAAAAAAGAGGCAAAAATCGTCAGCATAGTGCCGATAGCAGCGCCAACGAAGCCAAACAGGTATACAAGCGTCACAACTCCAAATATGTTCAGGATTGTTGTCGCAATATTAACTTTAAAAACAAGATTGGGTAGATCCATTCCTTCAAGCGTTCTCACCGAAACCATCTGTGCGGACTGGAAAACTCGGGTAAGCATAAGTATAATTAGAACAAGATAACCTTTCTTGAACTCTTCTCCGAACACTGTTCCTAATAAGCTTTCCGAGATGACGAGTGTGCCAAAAAGCGCAGGTATTACCAGCATAGGTGAGTATATCAAGCTCTCTGAGAACAGTTCCCCTATCTTCTGCTTCTCGCCTTTTGTTGAGAGTTCACTTATCATCGGATAGATCGAGCTTGTTACAGCATTGCTGAGGATAAGGAATGCGGCTGAAAGTCCCCAGGCTATGCCGTAAATCCCTACAAACTGCTGAGTTAAAAAGAATCCTATGATCGCTATGTCAGCCCATTCATACAGGTAGCCGCCAATAGCGTTGCCGAAAGAGAATTTTGAATATGTTAGCAGGCTCTTAAAATGGCTTTTTTCTGGTACTTTGATACCAACGCTCACAAGCTTTGAGCCTATGATCACTGAAATAAAGATGCCAATGCCCATGCCGATTATTAAACCGAAAACCTCAAAGCCGAACAGAATTAAAAGAGACTGTGAGGCTGTTCTCAGGAACTGCTGAATTAGATCATAGGCTCCGCCTGTGTCTACTTTTTGCTCGCCGTGGAGTATTTCTCTTATTATTTCCGAGAACTGTGTAAGCCCTAATATGAAAAGCAGGAAGTATGAGAGATCTGTGCCAATATATGAATTCAACTGGTTCTTGAATATTAGAACAATCACTGCACAGATGCCAAAAGCTCCCAGCCTGAGCATAAGGGATGCTGTTGCAATCTCAGATCTTTTACCCCCCTCGCTGAGCCGTTTGATTGTAGCGGCACTAAGTCCCATGTTAGTGAAGAGGTTAAATACAGTAAGAGTAGAAAGGAACAGAAAGTAGATTCCAAGAGCCCTGGCTCCAAGGACGCGGGAGAAATATACAATCCCGGCAAAATTCAGTATCGCGGTGATAATACTGAAAATAAACCATCTCAAACCTATTTTAGTCAGATTCATCTCATATCTCCCTCTCAACCTGAAGCGATAGTTTGGATCTTATTTTATCCAGGAAAATGCCGGTATCGAATCTCCCGGCTTGAGCTTCACAGGCGAGCCTGTATCTCTCAGGATCAGAAGCTACTGTTGCAATAGTTTTCACAATATCTTGAACAGTCGGTCTTATAAATATCCCGGTCTTACCATCAATTATGCTCTCCAGATAACCTCCTTCTCTTACTGCAATTACAGGCTTCCCGGCAGCCATCGCTTCGATGGGCGTCATTCCAAAATCCTCATCCATGGCAGTTGTTATGTATCCTTTGCATCTGCAATAAAGATTTATAAGCGCCTCCTCAGAAACCGAGCCTCGCAGTTCCACATTCTCCGGTAAATCCTGACCGATCTTTTCAGCATATCTGGATGCATGGTCACCTGCGGCATAGCTTCCTACTATTACCAGTTTCTCCTCAGGCAGCTGCCTGAACGCTTCTATTTGCAGCTCAACTCTCTTCTCAGGATACAGGCGGTTAACCGAGAGCCAGAAATCCCCGTATTCTTTACATTCGTACCTGGAGGTGTCTACAGGCGGATATATAACTTCAGCATCCCTTTTTTGGTATTTTTTTATTCTCTGCTGTGTGTTTTTTGAATTAGCAACAATATGATCAACATGGTTCATATAATATTCATAAAATGGTCTGTGAAGCCCGACCCATATCCTGAAAAGCATCCTGGTATAAACCGGCTGGCGGCTTAAAAAGACCCCGTATAGGTCGTAAAACGCCCTTACCGGCGTGTGGCAGTATAACAGGTTCGGCTTATGCTTTTTCGCGGCAAAGTGAGCCCAGTTACCCGAGAATATAAAGAAATCGTAATCTTTTGAGAAATCGCACAGCGCAAATCTCAATGATGCGGCAATCTGCTTGAGCGGCGGAAGCTTGATGGTTCCTCCAAGGCTTATTATCCTCACATCCTCAAACCTCATCTTCTTAATGGAATCAGCATCCACGTCGGTGGTAATCACATCGGCTCCAAGCCCGCGCGCAAGAGTAAGGACAAGCTTCTCCCCGCCGCCTATTGCTCCTATGTAATCGTGGAATATTGCGATTCTCATATCAATTCCTCATACAGTCTTGCTAACCCCGGCACTATCCTGTCCCAATCATACCCCTGCGCCGTTGCATACAGGGATGTCTTTTTGAGGTGCACCCCATCCGTAATTATCGTGCGAATAGCACTGCCAAGTTCCCTTGCGTCGGGGTCAACCACAAAACCGGTTTTTTCGTTGACCAGCAGGGATGCTGCATTTCGCCGGCTTTTTATGGTGACCACCGGCACTTTACATGCAAAAGCCTCTATTACCACCATTCCGAACCCTTCGCGGCTGGACGGGAGAACCAGCACTTTTGAGGACTTAATTCTCGCAATCATTTCATCATATTCCATGAACCCAAAAAACGTCACGTTGTCCAGCAATCCGCGTTTATTTGCAAGTTCGGTAAGCCGTTCTTTCTCAGGTCCATCGCCTATGATATGACACTTTATACCCGGCATCGTATTTCTCAAATGATCAACAGTCTCAAGCAGCATGTCAATATTTTTCTCTTTGATAAGTCTGCCTGCAAATAATACATCGCATTCAATGGCTGATGGAATTATATTCTCAATTCTTCTTAGATCAATACCATTTGGTATGATACGAATGCTTTCGCTTTTTGTTCCGAGCGATCTCAGGTTGTTCCCGGTCAGAGCCGATACTGCGATTGAATTAGACGTCAATTTTGAGACTGCATATTCGATCTTTTTCCCGAAAAAACCGCGCCATCCCATATATTCATACCAGTAATCGCCCCATACCTCATGCCAGGTGATCACTATTGGCGTTCTTTTGAGAACAGATGCGAGCTTTGCAGCAAAACATGAGAAATACGGGAACGCGCTCACATCTATTATATCGAATTTCCCCCTGAGCAGGGCGGGGATGAGCCTTATCGAGAATACGATCGCCTCAGGGATAGACCGCCTGCCGTTAACGTAAAGCTCCATAGGCGCGCACACACCGTGCAGCACCATGCCATCCTTCTCTATTATCCCGGCGCCGTCCCACCACCTGACCCCGAAGACATGTACCTCATTGCCCCGCTCTGCCAGTCTCCTGCCAAGCTCGTATATCCGCTTCTCTGCTCCTCCCTTTATCCAGGGATAGACAGCATCGTATACGAAAGCGATCTTCATCTGTTGTCCTTTTTATCCAGTATGAATATGCTGATGATAAGCGTAAAAAGGATGACCTGGATGCCAAGTGCTGTGAGCACCATGGATATCACAGCCCTCCCTACCTCGGAGAGCGAGCCGTACCCTGAAGATATCCATTTGATGATGACAGAAGACCCCAGTGCCATGCCGCCCACAAACAATACGATGCCAACCAGCAGCCCGGATTCAAGGGAATGGTAATCCAGCAATTTAGCCGTTATCCCTGCTTTCTCTATTTTTTTATGTATCATCCCGTAGATTTTCATGTAGCTGCCCGTAGCTACCATCTGGGTTCCTATTATAGCAAGCATGCTCCCCAGGATGAACGAGTGCAGCCTTGTCGTCTCAACATTGCCGCGCATAGCCAGAATAAGCGTCATGCCAGCGCCGAGGATGAGCAATAAAAAACCCGGGATGTAAAAAAAGGGCGTCGGGTTGTAGAGCATCATGAACCGCAGGTGCCTCCACCCGTCCCCCCATGAGTGGAGTTTGGATGGCGTCTGCCTGCGGTAGTAGGTTATAGGTACTTCAGCTATGCGGAGCTTCTTCCTTGCTGTTTCGATTATCATTTCGCTTGCAAATTCCATTCCCTCGCTCCTCAGGTCAAGCCTCTCGTACGCTTTACTTGTGATCGCCCTCATGCCGCAGTGGGCATCGCTTATGTTCGTTCCGAAGAGCCGGTTAAGTGTTCCTGTCAGCACCGGATTCCCGAGGTACCTGTGCAGCCAGGGCATCGAGCTCTCCTTTATATCTCCTTTTAATCTGCTGCCGATCACGAAATCCGCACTCTGGTCAAGCAGGGGCTTAAGGAGTCCTGGCATCTCATGCAGGTCATAAGTATCATCGGCATCGGTAAAAACGAAATATTTTCCCCGCGCATGCCGTGTGCCCTCAAGATAGGCATTCCCGTACCCTTTCTTTTGCGGTATCACTATTGTCGCCCCCAGGCTTCTGGCTATCTCTCTGGAGCTATCTGTTGAGTTATCCGCTACTATTATCTCCCCTTCCAGACCCTCCTCCTTTAACGTTGACCAGGCTTTACTGATGCAATTCCCGATCGTTTTCTCCTCGTTCATGCAGGGGATTATTATGGACACTGCAGGCGGACTCATCACATTAACATATCCTTAAATATAAAAAACTTTTTGTAATATAACTGCTGTATGGTCCAAGTGGAAGGGTTCCAGGTCTATTAATTCTCTGATATCAAAGGAACTCTCCAGTTGTTTTATCTCTTTATCAACTATTTCACTTGTTTTTTTAACAGAATCTATGCTCCTGGATTTTATCATAAGTACCAGGAGACCATCCTGTTTAAGGAACAATCCTGCATTCCTCATGGCTATCTCTGCCTGTTCGCGCTGCGCCACGTCCTGGTAGATAATATCAACCTCTGTGACCATGTTTTTATAAGAGACAGGATGCCTGGCGTCTGCGAGTATGGGGACAAGGTTCATCCTCGGGGTACTGACGCGGATGAGGTCCTGCATCGCACGCGTTGAGAATTCTACGGCAAAAACCGTGCCTTCCGAGACTATATCGGAAACAAAGCTGACAGTAGTACCGTTGGCTGCGCCGAGATAGAGCACAGAGGAGTCTTTTTTTATCCCGATGGACGAGCCTTTCAGTATAATTGCTGCGAGCTTGCTCCTGTACGGGTCCCAGATGCGGTATTCCTCACCCTCGAAGGTAATGGTCTTTTCATCCCGCAGGGGAATGAGACTTTTTGTCGCTAATCTTTTTGAGCCGTCCTGCGCGATGAAAGTAAAGACATTATCCAGCCGGGTTTTTAGCCTGTCCATCGCATTGTTCAAACTTCTTTGACCAGCCGCGCGATATCGTCTCCGACATCCGAGGTCTTGCTTTCGCCGCCCATATCGTATGTCTTCACTTCGCCGTTGATGATGTTCTGCTCTATTGCCCTGATTATCGCTGACGAGGCGTCTTTTTCGCCGAGCTGGTCAAGCAGCAGCGCCCCTGCCCATATGGTCGCGATCGGATTGACCTTGTTCTGACCCTTGTATTTCGGCGCGCTTCCGTGTATGGGCTCGAACATGCTTGTGCCTTCGGGATTTATGTTCCCGCCTGGAGCCAGACCGAGCCCGCCCTGTATCATTGCGCCCAGGTCAGTTATGATATCGCCGAACATGTTCGGCGCGACAACTACATCGAACCACTCAGGGTTCTTGACGAACCACATGGTTATGGCGTCCACGAAATTAAAGTCGGTTTTCACGTCAGGGTACCCGGCTGCAATGGATGCGAACTCCTCGCGCCAGAACCCGTAGATATCCGAGAGCACGTTGGCTTTATCCACTGAGGAGAGGTGCTTTTTCCTGTTATCTGCAAGCTCGAAGGCATATCTTATGACCCTGCGCGTTCCTTCCTTGCTTATGAGACCGAGCTGGTAGCCAATCTCATCGCTGTCCGAATTGATATCGAGCCCGAATTTCACGCTGTACAGGTTCCGCATGACCTCAAGGGTTTTCTTGCTCTTTCCCTTTTTAGCGCGCCCGCCTATGCCTATGTAAAAGTCCTCCGTGTTCTCGCGCACGACCACGAAATCGATATCTTTAGCTGTTTTGTCCTTGAGGGGAGTCCACACGCCTTCAAGCAGTTTCACGGGGCGCAGGTTGACGTACTCGTCAAAGTAGAAGCGGATTGTAAGCAGTATGCCCTTTTCAAGGACTCCGGGTTTTATCCTCTCATCGCCTATGGCACCGAAGTAGATGGCTTTGTACTGCGAAAGCTCTTTGAGCGTATCTTCGGAAATGAGTTCGCCCGTCTTGAGGTAGTGGTCTGCACCGTGGGGGTATTCCACCCATTCTATGTCAAAGCCGAACCGCTCGCCTGCTGTGTCAAGCACCTTGCGTCCTTCTCTTATTATTTCGGGGCCTATCCCGTCGCCGGGGATAACTGGGATTTTGTACTGGGTCATATGGTGTCCTCTTAGCTGTTAATGGTGCCTCTTAGAATTCCTGTGAGGATATTAAATTAACTAAAGGGTGTTCGGTCAATGAGGGGGTAAAGTAATCCTGCTGATATCTATGAATCAACACTGCCAGTTCAAACCGGGCAGGAATGTCGGTTTGAAATCGATATAGTCCGAAAAACCGCCTCTTTATTTCCTCAATTTTTTCATCCTTTAACCGTGCAACAACTTTTCTTATAATACTTTTTTCAACCGTGAATATGGAGTCCACTTTTACATAACTCGGCTCGATATCAAGAGTCCCTTCTGCCAGGTCCGTTCTTAGTATTTCCACCTCCCACTTCCCTTCTCTACATCTTGATGTTACCCTCAGCACCACAACATCCATGGAATTCCCATTGTATTCATAATTGCTGAGTACCAGTGAAGGTCTGAATTTTGTTTCTTTTAAGTTGCTATAAGAAAAATCAACAAGTACAATGCTTCCCTGTTTTAGCGACATTTTGTATTATTCCTTGGCCAATCTTTTAGCTGCGTATTCCTTCCAAACCTTATCCTCGTTCTCCCAGTCGATTTTTTTTGGGATTATCTCGACTTTTTGAAGTATAACTTTACCAGCTTCAATAGTCACATCAAGATAATCGCCTACATTAATGTTCAATTGCTCTCTAATAGATTTGGGAAGCGTTAATAGCCCTTTTGATGATATCTTTACTAATTCGCTCATCTCTTAGATGTTGGAATTCTAAGATATTAAGCTTTTCGTGCCCCCTCCTATTGATTAAAACCAAACTACGAATAGACGATATTAAACCTTATGCACCCGCGCCAATGCCTCGTTTTTCGAAAATGGGGTCGGTAACTTAATACACATACAGATTCCCATAAGGTCTATGCGACAGCGGCACTAATTTCGTGAACTTCCCGCTCATAACCTCATTGAGATCAAACCCGAAATGCTCGCAGTACTCCTTGAGATAAGACCCGATGAGCTTCATATCCTCCTCGTTCAACTCAAGGCAGTTCACTTCTTTTCCGAGGCTATAAGGATCAACCTTCCCGCGTATGTATATCACGCCGCCGTGCATGCCCGTGCCCACGTAGTCGCCCACGAGCGGGCTTTTCCCGTTCATGCCAAGCAGTATCATTATCCCGCCAGCCATGTACTCACCGAAGAAGTCCCCCGCCGTGCCGCCTGCTATGATGACAGGCACCTGCTTCTTATACTCCTTCATGTGTATCCCAACACGGTATCCGGCATCTCCCTTTATGTACAATTTCCCGCCGCGCATGCCGTAGCCGATGATGTCGCCCACACTGCCGTGGACGATTATCTCGCCTGCGTTCATGGTGTTCGCGATGCCGTCCTGCGCGTTCGCATTGATGATAATTTTAGGTCCGTTCATGAACGCGCCCAGGTCATTCCCAGGCGTGCCGTTTATCGTGATCTTTACGCTGTCATTCAACCCGTCGCCGATGTACCTCTGCCCGCCCACGTTATCAAGTTCGAATTCTTTCTCGCCCGCTGCTATCGCATCGCGTATGATCTTGTTCAACTGCCTGTAATGCATGCCTTTTGCGTCTATTCTCATAAGTATCACTGTCCTATTCCCGCATGCTTGATCCCAAGAATATCAAGCGTCTCCTGGGGAAGCCCGACACCGCGCAGGCGCTCCCTGCTGCCGCGCAACGATTCGATGGCGTTTATGCCCAGTGAACCTAACACTTCCTGTATCTCATGACCCCATGCCGTAAGGAGATTGCACAGCCTGTCAGCCGCGATCTCAGGGTTCAGGCGGCGCACAAGCTCAGGCTTCTGCGTAGCAATGCCCCAGGCGCAGTTACCTGTATAGCACTTCTGGCATACCCTGCATCCCATGGCAATGAGCGAGGCTGTGCCGATGACGCAGGCATCCGCGCCTAACGCTATGGCTTTCACCACGTCAGCGCTCTGCCTGATGCTGCCTCCGACAAGGATGGATGCGCGGTTGCGTATGCCCTCCTGCCTGAGCCTTTCATCGACCGCTGCAAGAGCAAGCTCGATAGGGATGCCGACATGGTCTCTTATGATCATGGGCGCAGCGCCTGTTCCTCCGCGGAAGCCGTCTATCATCACTATATCCGCCCCGGCGCGCACAATGCCGCTTGCGATGGCAGCCACGTTGTGCACAGCCGCGATCTTGACAGATACGGGCTTCTTATAATCAGTAGCCTCTTTTATCGCGTATATCAACTGGGAGAGGTCCTCGATGGAATATATATCGTGGTGCGGGGCCGGGGACAGCGCGTCCGTTCCTACCGGGATCATGCGCGTCTTTGAGATATCCTCACCTACCTTCTCGCCAGGCAGGTGCCCGCCGATGCCTGGTTTTGCGCCCTGCCCTATCTTTATCTCCACGAGCGCGCTGTTGTTCAGGTACTTGCTCGTCACGCCGAATCTCCCTGAAGCGACCTGCACGATAATGTTGCTGGCATAGGATGCGATGTCCTCATGAAGACCGCCCTCGCCCGTGTTCATCAGGGTCCCCATGCGCTTTGCAGCCATAGCAAGAGCCTTGTGGGCATTCAGGCTTATGGCGCCGTAGGACATAGCAGCGAACACGACAGGTATGTCCAGCTTCACCTGAGGCGCAAGCTCGGTCTCCAGACACGCGCTGTCCCCGTCGAACTTCAAGCACTCAGGCTTGGCACCGAGGTACGTGCGCAGTTCCATAGGCTCGCGCAGGGGGTCGATTGAGGGATTCGTCACCTGGCATGCGTCTATCAACATGTGGTCCCAGTATATGGGATACGGTTTTGGATTTCCCATGCCCGTGAGTATGATACCGCCGCTCTCTGCCTGTTTTAAGATGCTCTTCCGTATCTCAGGCGTCCAGTTATAGCCGTATTTGTAATCAAGCGGGTTCTCAGTAATCGTGATGGCGCTTTCGGGACAGAACGTAGCGCACCTGTGGCAAGCAACGCACAGCCTGTGGTTGGGCGCCACTTTATCCTTGAACTCTATCGCACCGAAGCTGCAGTTTATCACGCAGCGCTTGCACCTTCTGCACCGCTCGTGGTCCACGTTCACTATGAATTCAGCAGGAAGCTGGGATTCCATCATTCCACCTCCGCTTTGAGCGTGCCTATTACAGCAGTTCCTGCCCTGGGACTCCAGACCTCGTCAACATCCGGGGCAATCTCCCTGATAGCAGATTCCTCCGATGCCATGTAGAGCATATCATCCTTGCGCGCTGCAGTCATGGGGCGAAGCTTTATCCTGTCGTTCAAGCCTATCATGCCGCGGCTATGTCCCAGGATTATGCTGAAAGGACCGTTCAGGAGCGTGCTACCGTATATCTGCCGCATCGCAGTTGTGATTTTCTTTTGCTCCGGTTCCATGCGGTCGATGTCCTTCCAGAAAGGGGATGCAAGTGCCAGTATCGCTTTATCGACCGGAAGTTTATGTCTTCTCACGAGCAGGTCAAAGAGGTACGCTATGACCTCGGTATCAGTCCGAAGCTCAAGTTTGTACCCGAACATCTCAAGGTAGCGCTTGTTAATGCCGTAAGAGGATATCTCGCCGTTGTGCACCACAGACCAGTCAAGGAGCGTGAACGGATGCGCACCTCCCCACCAGCCCGGAGTATTTGTGGGGAACCTGCCGTGCGCAGTCCATATGTACGCGCTGTAGTCCTCCAGTCTATAGAACCTGCCAATATCCTCAGGGTAGCCGACGCCCTTGAACGCGCCCATGTTCTTGCCGCTTGATGCCACGAAGGCGCCTTCTATCTCTGAGTTTATTTTCATCACGGTCTTCATAACGTAATCCCGCTCAGAGATGAACTCAAGCTTGTTCTCAGGCACTTCAAGGAAATACCTCCAGAGTATGGGGGGGTTTGAGACCCCGTTCTCCCTGTACGTGGGGATGGGCTCGTCCACATCAACATTGAAAACGTCCTTGAAGAATTCCTCGGTGGCTTCTTTTGCTTCCATGCTGTCATACATCATGTGGAACGCATACTGGTCTTTCCGTTCCGGGTAAATGCCGTAAGCTGCAAACCCTCCGCCAAGCCCGTTTGAGCGGTCATGCATGCAGGCGATGGATTTTATTATCACTCTGCCGTCGATGCGTCTTCCTTCCTCGCTCATCATTCCGGAGATCGCACACCCGGATGGTATGCCGTCACACTTCATTTTCTTCACCCTTTTCTATTAAAACCAATAATTTTTTTAACTCCTCTGTTCCGCTCTTTGGAGGCTCAGGTAGTTTCAGCTTCTTCCTCACAGACGTGGGTTCACCCAGCCTTCCCTCTTTCCTGAACATCTCGATGCTTGCGCTCCACCCTTTCGGGCTCTTTCCTCTCTCAAGTGCCAGGTGTTTTAATTTATCGAACACCTTGTTCATGCCCATCTTCTGCGGGCAGAGCTCATAGCACGTATAGCAGTCAACGCACTGCCAGATGCTGTGTGAATCTATTACAGCTTCAAGTTCGCCTGAGAGCAGTCTCCCGATTATCTCGTTGGGATTGAACTCAGGGTTTACCTTTACAACAGGACAATCATTAACGCATGCACCGCATTCGTAGCATTTGCGGACCGCGTTCAGGTCGAAGGTATCTTTAAGCATCTTCAGATAGTTATACCGTGAGTCCCATTTTGACAGGAATTCAGCCGCATCTATCCTGTGCATATCCATGCCAAGTTCCTCCTGTGTGAAACCCATTGCAAGACCCAGCAGTTCAGGGTAATATATGACCGGGACGTTCAGTTTCTCCCCGCTTCTCTGCATGATGTACTGGCGTGAATCGTACTGCATGAAGCACGAAGGGCAGGTAAGCGAGATGGCATCTGCTTTTTTTGCTACCTCAAGCAATTTCATGCGTGCAAGGGCTGTGGCTCCGTCAGGCTCATCCGCCGTGTTCAGGTTGCCGCCGCAGCACAGCATCTTTGTTTCGTATTCGATGCTCTTTGCTCCAAGCGCTTCTATAAGGGCATCGAACTTTTTGGGCTTGTTAGGATCATCAAAAAATATGGAAGAGCTGGGGCGGAGCATGTGGCAGCCCGGATGCGCAGCTATCTTCATGCCGTCAAATGGCTTTGTGATATGCTGCCTTATCTTTGCTATCCCTATCTCATCGTGCAGCACTTCGACCAGGTGCTTGACCTCGATATCTCCCCTGTACTCAAGCCCGGCGGATGCAAGAACATTATTTACCTCAGCCCGCAGATGCGGGTTTACCCGAAGCTCCACCTCCACGGTCTTTAACGTGCTGTAGCAGCCGTTGCAGGGCACGAGCAGGTCCAAGCCCTGCATCTGCGCCAGAGCCAGGTTCCTGGCTGCCGTGACGTACCATGCCATATCTCCAATGGGCTTGATGATACTTTTAGTGGGACAGCAGGTGGCGCCGTCAAGATCGTGCAGGATGCAGCCGAGCTTTGATAGAACGAGCCTTGTTGATTTCTCCATAAAAGGAAAACGCGCAGGGATGATGCATCCTAAGAACAGTGTGTATTCCGGCATAATTTCCTCTCGTTGGGGAAGCTGACGATAGTTCTGATTGTATATAAAGTTAATCCAGCAATAGGCAAGGGACTGGTGATGGGGTATATAAATGTTGCTATAAATAGATAGATATATCTAATCCTCCCACAATGAAAAAGTAAAAATGTCAGCATTGCAACTTAGAATGTCGGGAATCGATATTATAGGCAGCATCCCATGGGGTACTCACTTTTGCCAGCTTTATCAGACAAGGGATGATTTAATCGAGACTCTTGTGCCTTACTTCAAAGCAGGACTAAAAAACAATGAGTTCTGCATATGGATTACATCAGAACCTCTAAATGAAGAAGAAGCCAGAGAAGCGATGAGAGAAGCGATGCCCGATTTTGATGAATATGCAAGAAAAGAGCAGATAGAGATCATTCCATATACCGAATGGTATCTCAAAGATGGCGCTTTCGAATATGAAAGAGTCCGGGACGGCTGGCTTGAAAAACAGGATCAGGCTCTGGCTGGAGGTCATGATGGTTTGAGGTTAGCAGGGACTACTTTCTGGCTGGAAAATTATCTTTGGAAGGATTTTGCTGATTATGAGTTAGAAGTGAACAATATCATTGGCAGGTATAAGATGCTGGCTGTTTGCCCATATTCGCTTGATAAATGCGGGGCGAACGAAATCCTGGATGTAGTGAATACGCATCAATTTGCTCTCATCAAGCGTGAAGGTGCATGGAAAATCATAGAGAGTCACGACCTTAAGCAAGCAAATCAGGCATTACGGGCTGAGATCACAGAGCGCAAGCGGATGGAGGAGACGTTAAAGGAGAGCAACCAGCAGCTTGATTTACTCTCCTACACAGCAGGTAAGCTTCTGACAAGCGAGAAGGCGCATCAAGAATTAGAAAGACAGGTTAAGGAACGGACTGCAGAACTGGAAAAAGCCAACATGGAACTGGAGGCTGAAATCCGCGTGCGTAAACAGGCAGAAGAGAGCGTGAAGGCAGAACGGCAGCGGTTCAATGATATCCTGGAGATGCTGCCTGCCTACCTTGTGCTGTTGACGCCCGATTATCACGTGACCTTTGCCAACCGCTTCTTCCGGGAGCGCTTCGGCGAATCACACGGCAGGCGCTGCTTTGAGTATCTGTTCGGGCGCAGCGAACCCTGCGAGATTTGCGAAACCTATACAGTTCTGAAAACCATGGCGCCCCATCATTGGGAATGGACAGGACCGGACGGTCATAATTACGATATCTTCGACTTCCCCTTCACAGATACGGATGGCTCTGCTCTCATTATGGAGGTGGGCATCGACATTACCGAGCGCAAGCGGGCTGAGGAACGAATACGAGAACAGGCTGCACTTCTTGATAATGCACATGATGCTATTGCAGTAAGGAACATGGATCACTGCCTCATCTACTGGAATAAAGGCGCACAGAGCCTATACGGCTGGACTGTGGATGAGGTCTTAGGCAGGAATGCCGATAAGCTCATTTATAAAGAAGAATCCCCTGCCCTCACCGAGGCTAAAAAGAATGTTATTGAGAGGGGTGAGTGGACAGGTGAACTGCACCAGGTGGCTAAAGGCGGCAAAGAAGTCACAGTCGAAAGTCGCTGGACACTGGTGCAGGATAACGAAGGAAAGCCTAAATCGATACTTATTATCAACACAGACATTACTGAGAAGAAAAACCTTGAGTCACAATTATTGCGAGCGCAGCGGATGGAGAGCATAGGCACTCTTGCAGGCGGTATAGCGCACGACCTCAACAATATTCTGACGCCGATAATGATGTCCGTGCAGATGCTAAAAGAAAAAACTGCAGACGAACAGAGCCAGAAATTGCTTAACATACTCGAGAAGAATTCCCAGCGTGGGGCTAATTTAATAAAGCAAGTTCTGTCATTTGCACGGGGCATGGAAGGTAAACGTACTCCACTTCAGGTAGCGTATCTGATATCTGAAATTGAGAGGGTTATAAAAGAGACATTCCCGAGAGACATTGAAATCCAAACCGGCATACAGAAAGATCTCTTTATGACCTCAGGAGACTCCACACAACTGCATCAGGTCATAATGAATCTGTGCGTAAACGCCAGAGATGCCATGCAAGAAGGCGGCGTGTTGAGCATATCTGCAGAAAATTTTTTTATTGATGAGAACTACGCAAGAATGCATCTTGAGGCAAAGGTCGGTTCTTACGTCGTCGTTGCAGTCTCGGATACAGGCGTAGGTATTCCTCCTGAAATACTGGATAGAATCTTCGAACCGTTTTTCACGACAAAAGAGCAGGGTAAAGGCACAGGGCTTGGTCTTTCTACTGCTCTTGCGATCGTTAAAGGTCACGGCGGATTTATAAATGTGTATAGCGAGATGGGAAAAGGAACTACGTTTAAGGTTTATTTACCTGCGATTAAAACCGAAATCCAAAAATCAGAAGAGCAGTTTGTTGAATTGCAAATCGGGAACGGGGAATTGATCCTGATTGCCGAGGATGAAGCCTCGGTTCTTGAGATTACCAAAGCAACACTGGAAGCACATGGTTACAGAGTGCTAACAGCCGGTGACGGGGCAGAAGCAATAGCCGTGTATGCGAAAAACGTAGAAGAGATCAAGGTCGTTCTTATGGATATGATGATGCCTATTATGGACGGCCCAAGTAGCATCCGGGCGCTTCGCAAGATTAACCCGGGTGTGAAGATTATTGCAGTGAGCGGATTAACCGAGAACAGCAAGCTTACTAAAATCACAGGCGACAATGTACATGGTTTTCTGCCAAAGCCTTATACCGCCGAGAGGATGTTGAAAGCCATACACGAAGTTTTAAGCTCCTGACAATGTTCGCATTGAGCCCTTCAATAATCCCATTGGTTTCTACGATCTCTCCGTCTCGCGCTTCTCCTCTGCGCGCAGGTATCTTCCCAGTTCCCTGTGGCTTTCCGCGATCACGTCCGCTTCCTTCAGTTTCTCCCTGTCAAGATATGCAGGTATGGCTATGCACCGCAAACCCGCTCTTTTTGCCGAGCGTATGCCAAGAGGGGCATTCTCAACGACGACGCAATGCCCTGCGGGTATGCCGAGTTTTTCGACAGCCTTGAGATACGGCGCCGGGGAAGGCTTGCTCTCCCCTGAATCATCTCCATCGATGATCACGTCGAAGGTATCGGGGAAAAACCTGTTTATCAGGTCCTGTACCGTCTTTCTGTTAGACCCAGAGACCACAGCGAGTTTGTATTTCGTTCTCAGAGAAGCAAGCAGTTCTTTTATGCCGTCAAAAGGTTTGGCGTGCTCTATCCGGTTGAAGATGTCTATTTTCCTTCTGTTCAGCTCCTGTATATCCTTCTCCGTCGGAACGCGGTTGAAGCGTCTGAATATTATATCCACTATCTGCCTGTGGTTTGAGCCTTCAAGCTCGTATATATCTCTTCTGTCGATATGAATGCCCACAGTAGAGAACGCCTGTTTCCACGCCTCGGCGTGATACGGCATGGAATCCACAAGCACACCGTCCATATCAAAAATAACAGCTTTCATGTTCGATCTTCTCTACTTTTGTTCCGAACTCCTCTGAGAGACTGGTAATCCTTTCGCTTATTTCCTTATACACGTCGCCCCTTGCTACGTTGACCTGGCACATAGATATTTCTACAGGTATCATCTCGACCTTTTTTATTTTTCCGTTCAATACGGTCACAAGGAACAGCAACTGCTGGTCGTTCTTTTCCCCTGGTCCCACGTAGTAATCGTCAATGTAATCCCCGGTATCGTACATGATGAGCTTTTCCCTGTATATCTCGATACCCTGGAAGATATGCGCGCTGTGCCCGTGGAAGATATCCGCCCCCATCTCGATAACTGCATGGGCGAATTCCCTGAAGAGCTGCGTCGGTCTCTCCCGCATGTTGGGTCCCCAGTGGATAGAGAACACCACGATATCAGAAGTCGAGCGCGCCTCATCTACAGCCGCCTTTACCCTTCGCATTACACCATCAGCAAGCGTAATAGGGATATAGTTCGTTCCCGGAGAAGTCTCTGTGGCAGCAAAGGAAGGTTCGTTGTCAGTGAAAGAGATTACGCCCACCCTTATATCTCCTGCCTCAAGCACTGCAGGCTTTTCTGCCTCGCTCAGGTTCTTCCCGGCGCCGGCATGGTCTATGCCAGCCTCATCAAGTATTCTCAGCATCTCAAGCAGCGCCTCCTCCCCGAAATCCAGCGTATGGTTGTTGGCGAGTGATACATAATCTATTCCTGCTGTCTTCAGGACATCGACAGCATGAGGATCAGCCCTGAAGAAGAACACCTTCGGGCTCCTGTCCCACGGTTTTCCGTCCTCTGCGATCACGCATTCAAGGTTGATAAGCCGAAGATCTGCCTTTTTTAGAAGCGGCAGCGTATCTCCCCACACATAATATGGTCCCGTGTGCCCTGTCATTTCGTTCACGAGCCTGCCAAGCATCACGTCCCCGGTGAAAGCAAGAACTATACCCTTTTCCCCGCCAGTATTCATAGTAGTAAGATGGACGCGGTTCTTATATAAACCCCCGCTACCTGCTTAAATTCGTTCTCTTCCGGGGTGAACCTGATAATACAACAGAGCGTTCCCGCTCTCATTCATGGGAAAAAGAATGGAAATGATCTATCTGCGCCTGATGCCTGAAATAATGAAATACACAGCCACCAAAGATAACAGTACAAAGATCATATCCAAACCCGGGATCCTCTTAAGGAAATCCCTCGCCCTATCCATAGCATTATTCCCGCTGCCTTTCCCGGAGACTATCGAAAAGTTCACACTGTAAAACTCGCCCCATTTACTATCAGTTCCCATTGCATGGATGTAAATTACATGCCCTCCGGCCGGGATATCGGCTGTATTGATCTCAGTCACCATCTGCTCGACCTGCGAATCGAAAGCTCCATCCACTGCTTTGAGGGGTTTACCATTCCCGGACGTACCTCTGGTATCTATGAAGTATTCAGCAGACCTGACTTTCAGCCCATACCCGGCATTCGCTTTAGCGGTCAGATTAACGGTTTCACCTTTCTTAACCGTGGATTGGGACAGCGTTACCTCACTTATTACAGAGAAGCCGGCAGGTTTTACCAGGTTGTGAGAGCCCCGGATGTGACAGACCTCACAGTCCGACTTGAACTTGTGGGTTCCATTGTTGATATCAGATGCACCGTAGAACGGCTCTTTCCGGTCGATGTGGCAGGATGTGCAGTACCTCGGTGCGATATGAGTCGGAGAATGCGTCTGCGGCTCTGCTGCTTCTGTGTGGCATGCCCAGCACGCTTTATCGATTGAGTCCGACAGGGATGCTTTATTTGAAGCCGCTATGTTCAATATAGAATGCTTCCCAAGCCCTGTTGAGATATTCTCAATTCCCGAAATCCGAAGCCTCTTTGATGCATTATGGCACATTGCACAGTCCGCCCAGTTCCTTGTATCGTCGCGCATGTTTGGAGAGTGAAGGTTTGGCGGGATTCTCCCGACCGTGAACGTATCGTTAATCCTGAACCAGCTACTGTTGTACCCGAAAAGCGTTGTGTTCGATGTTACCTTCAGTATCTGAGGCGATAATGCCACCACATCCTTAAGCAGTATGAAATTTGGTCTGCCCTGGAAGACTGCTGTGATATTTGCAGTGAAAATAGTCACATTGGTTCCGGTGGTATCCTTATACTTGATTCCAGGTGAGTATATAAACGCTGAGCCGATGCCAGCAACATCATCCTTAACAACACTGCCGTCGATGCTTAAAGTCAGCCACGAGAGATTGCTATCCGTACTTACCTCGTTGAGTTTCAAAGAATAGTTATCTGAAATATTCCATGTCTCTCCTTCTATCAGGTATTTTTGCCTGGAGAGAGTGTTTAAGAACTTCCCCGGCTGGTTTCCGAGCTGGTCGAATATATAATCCTCGTCATTAAAGTATACCTTACTTTTATTTTCTGATTTAAAATCGGTCAATACTTTTGTATAATATATTATGTCGTCAGCATCTGTTTTATATTCCTTATCAATAACCTGGTACCGCTCTTTTTCCTCCGAGCTCCGATACAGGTGACAGGCATAGCAGGCAGGGTTCTTACTCTCCCTATCAGTATGGTTCTTTTTTATCCTGGACCCTGAGAACTGAATTAACCCGCCTTTATCGCCCTTAAAAATCGAGGATATATTCAGCGTGATGAACGGAGTCTCAAATACTGAGCTATTGATGAGGACTTTCTTCTTATACTCATACTGGGTATTTGTGCCGAGCAGGATTTCATCCACAACGCTACCATTATATATGAGCTGAAGGTAGGCATTCTCCCTTCCAATTGATATCTCCAGTACCTTTAAGTAATACCCTTCACCGAGATAGACAGTTTCACCTTCAGACGCCGTAAGTTTATTCCTGATCCTCTCAAACTCGATAAGAGATGTTCTGTTCTTACTGATCAAAGTTGCATTTCCCCACTTCTCACTGTTGTCTTCATCCAGATGGCAATAGGTACAATTAAAAGAATCAATTAATTTAGTTTTCGACGCGTAGTGAGATGCAAGAGCCAGATTCGGATTGGTGCCTTCTGTTACCAGACTGTTTACATGGCAGTTCTCACACGGCTCTATTGTGGTTATATTGTAGCTTGTAACGTTGCCTGGATTGTCGTTTCGGCTCGCGTTCTTGAAGTGCGAATAAACCATCGTCTCGTTGTATCCTGATTGCGAAACCGAGTGGCAGTCGTTGTTGTTGCAGTTCTTTGGGGTATTGTAGTTGGAAGGATGGTCATTTGTAGGCTGTGCGCTCTCACTTCCGTCACCATCCCCGTGGCATCCCCAGCAGCGTGAATTGCTGGTGCTCACAGCAGTAGAAATGTTGTAGTTCAGAGTGCTGTGAACCGAATTGCTATTGTTAAGCGCCGAGAAATTGACCTGTTTTGCGGATGATCCTCCTGTATCGTGGCAACTGATACAGCTCCGAATAGATGAAATGTTGCCTGCTATGAGCGTGTCCCGCCGTGTCGTGCCGTTCCACGGAGAGGATGCATTATGGCATTTAGTGCAGTTCACGCTCCTGCTTATGTTATGCAGCGGCCATGTTGCAGGCACACCGCTTGATATCTTATAAATAGTCCATTTATTGGTCGTTGTATTTTTATAGAGACCATTGTTGTAGCTGCCAGTACCATTATTAGTAACAGAGAAGTTTGTGGCATTTAAGACGAATGTCTGGTCGTGGCAGGCTTCGCACGTCACGTTATCGAGATGAAGCGAGGTGAACGACCATGTATGGTCTGCTGTTTCATGGCACACTTCGCAGCCGGTCACGCCTGAAGTTGTGTTTTTGACTTCAAAAGTATGATTGTAATTACTATACGTTCCGTTCGCATGGCAACTAGCACAGGTGAAACTTAAATTAACCTTATGGTATCCTGCAAACTTGCTGTCATGGCTGCTACCTGTGTGGCATTTCTCGCACAGAACCGTGGCATTGGCAACAGCCTCATAGACAGGGTAACCCGCTTGAGAACTTGAGGTTGAGTTATAGTACGCCAGTGGTTCTCCACCAATGGATGTACTTACTTTTCTATTGTGGATGTTATGGCATACCCTGCACTGGATACCCTTCCAATCAGCTTCTGAGATGGCTGTACCTGATGATGCGCTGGCATTATAATTGGGCGGAGATTTGCATTTTGCGCATGAGTTTTTACTGTCGTATGTTTCATTCCCGTGCCTTGACCTGGCATGAGCGCTCAGGTACCAGCCAGAGGTAGCGTTCTCAATTTTACGATTACTATGGCATGTTAGAGTGCATGCGTAGTATGGGAACATACCTATGCCCACACCACTATTGCTCGTGAGCGGTATTCCTGATATATTGTAGTCATAGAAGTTATGCTCAACTGTCAGATTGTGGTCATGGGTGAAGAGGGAATTATTCAGGCTGAATCTCTGGGTAGTATTTGCAAAGTGACATTTAGTACAATCTGATGAACTTGAATGCCTTTCAGTGAGACGGGCAGTTCCGTTTATATGACAGGACACAGTGCATGTGTTACTTTCGTTCACTGTGAAGCCCTTAGTTCCTGTAGTATGATTATCTATAGCAACATACCCTGCGTGGCAGTCCGTACAGCTCGGCGCGCTTGCATTTCTTGTCTGGTTATGCGTTGAGTTAACTGAAGCGTTGTAGGAGCTGTGGCAGTCGGCGCATTCCGCTGCAAGTGAAGTGGGTATTATCGGTGTAAAAAAAGAGAGAGTTAATAGTGCCAGTATAATGTATCGTAACATCTATGGGTCGTACCTCTTGCCCGTTTTTCCAAGATTATAATTTAAATTATAATTATGGTAATGATGCTCATTAGCGTTAATAAATCTTTTGGTTAAAGCTGCAAAGAGTTATGACCCTGATGGACTTCGACCAGCGAACAATAGGCTTTTATTATCCCGGACCAATATTTGATTAAGAGAGATGGGATTTGCAATTATATCGACTATGCATCCTGAAGAAGGATTAATTTATTTAGGGGGCGGAACTCATGAACCAGACAGAACTGACAGATAGGGAGATGGAAGGATACCTTGAGGCGCGGGACTTTGCCAGAGGTCTTGGCAAAGAGATTGTGAGCAGCATCAGAGCCGGCATGACCGAGAAGGAGATAGAGGATATTGCCTACGATGTTTTCCGCACGAACGGAGTGAAGCACCACTGGCATATGCCCATTATCGGTGCGGGTGAGGGGAGCACCAAGCTGAAAGACCTGTACTCCCTGGCATCAAGCTACCTGACGAAATATTCCCGCATCCTGCACGAGAACGATATCGTGCTGATAGACATTGCCCCGGTATATAACGAGTACCCCTCTGATTACACCCTCTGCCATGTATCAGGCAGTAATCCTGATCTTGAAGCCCTGGCTGCCTACGCGCAGGATATCTCATGCAGGATTGCAAGGTCAGTTAAGCATGGGATGACCGTATCCGACGTATTCCGCCGCGCAAAAGAGCTTATAGCAGATTCAGAATACACACTGGCATACCCTCCGCTCATATCCATGGGGCACCGCATATGCAGGCTTCCCCCTTCCTGGCAGAGGTTACCGGAGCCGGGACTGACATATCTACTCTTAAGAGCTAGGGCACCTTTTATCACACCGGGCAATAACACACCCATGAGCGGGCTCTGGGTTATCGAGCCTTACCTCATGTATAAAGAGCGTGCTGCCAAATTCGAGGCGCTTGTATTCGTGGGGAAAGAAACTGTCATTCTGGACAGGAAGATCTAATTGAACAGTTTCATATATCTCCCTGAGCTTTTGCACGGAAATAGAGGCTTATAGGGTTTTTGCTTTTGTTCTTTGCAGTAAAATCAAGAGCCTCCGAGAATTCGATATCCGAAAATCCAGAAGAGCCAAGCAATCCTTCTATTTCTTCTACCGTATATCCCCATACATCAAAATGCTGCGTAAAACCGTATTCCAGGAATGTGCCGTCCATGCTTATCTTTCCTGTTCCTCCATCTATGTTCCTTCTCCATATTATCTGAAAACCGTTCTTTCCGGGATGAATTTCCTCCTGGAAAGGTTTTGCATTAATCAGGACATCGAACAGGATGATTCCATCCTCATTAAGGCTTCCCCTTACTTTCCGCAGTATCTCGGGGAGAGAGTCCTTTCTTACATGGGATAGCACGTTCCCTATGCTGTAAATAAGATCGAATCTTCCAAGGGCAGAGAGGTCACCCCTCCCAATATCCATAACCCTGAATTTCACCCCGTTATTTGCATTCCTGCTCCTTCTTCTTGCAAGCTCTACCGCAGATGGCTCGATATCAAGTCCGATCACAGAATGACCCTTTTTCGCAAACTCGATGGCATGCAGCCCGCCGCTGCACCCGATATCCAGGATGTGAGCTCTCCTGCACCTGTACCATGAGAGTATCTGCTTTACCTCGATAATATGCTCTCTATGAGAGTAATGCGACTTCTCATAGATTTTAAGTCCCGGATCTCTATAGAGTTCAATCATTGTTAACCCTCACTGAGCATACAGGTACCCTGAAAATCCACCGATAGGCTATCAGCCAGTTACCTTCAGCTCATCCAGCAATTTGCTTATATCTGTTATCGGTTTTCCCTCTGCATCGCTGATAACCTGTTTTGCAGGGGGATTCTCAAGATAGGCTGCTACCCTCTGGGCTATTCTCTCCTGGTAGGTAGATACCAGCTCATTCTGGTAGAACACTCCCATTGGAATCCTCTCTCCCCATTCCTGGCTTTTTGCTAATGCCGCCAGAGCCTTTGGAAGCGTCTCTTCAGGGCTTCTAACTACCCCGTCGTAGCCTGTTTCCTCAAGTTTGTATACGCGCGGGACTGGTTTTCCTGTTGCAGGGTCTTTTCTGTCCTCGCCGGAGTACCAGTCTTTTGTATTGATGTTATTGTACGTCGGGCACGGCTGCTGGACTACAACCAGAGCCAAACCCCGGTGCGCGATAGCTTTTTTTATCGTCTCTTTCAGGTGCGCGACATCGAAGGCATAACTCCTTGATATGAACGTATAGCCTGCTGCCAGCGCCAGAGCTATGGGATTTACGCCCTCGTTTATGTTGGGTTTCGGGAGAGCCTTCGTCTGCATGCCGAGCTTGAGCGTGGGCGATGCCTGCCCTTTTGTCAGACCGTAGACCCCGTTGTCGTGGATTATATAGGTCAGGTCTATATTCCTCCTGCCGGTATTGACGAAGTGCCCTGCGCCTATCCCCAGCCCGTCGCCGTCACCGCTGTGGATTATCACTTCAATGTCAGGGTTTGCAAGTTTTGCCCCTATGGCGAAAGGCAGCACCCTGCCGTGCAGGGTATGCACGCCGTAGGCGTTCACCCAGTGTGGCGTCTTGCCGTGGCATCCTATCCCTGAGAATATGGCTACCTTTGAAGGCGGTAGCTGCAAATCCACAAGCGTCATCTGCAGTGCCGTGAGTATGCCGAAGTTCCCGCAACCCGGACACCAGTCGTTGAACAGCGGCGTCCTGTAATCCGTAATCTTAAGTGCCATACATCAACACCTGCCTTACCGGGGCTTTATCCTGTAAGATAAGCAGGAAAGCATCGTACAGCTCATCCGAGGTCATGGGTCTTCCGTTCCATTTCAGCACGAAGTAATCCATCGGTATGCACGTCTCCTCTTTTATAATCCCCGCCATCTGGGCTGAGTAATTCCCTTCTACGGCGATTTTCTTTCTGGCTTTTCCTAATATTTTCGAAATGTATTCTTTCGGCAGCGGATGAGGCATGCGTACCTGCAGGAAGTTAATTTTGTAATTCTGCTGCCGCAGTCTCTCCATAGCTTCCAGTATCGCGCCCTTGGGGGAGCCCCAGCTCACAATAGTCACTGGCGCATCCTCGTCCCCGAAGAAGTTCACCCTCTCCTGTGGGGGGATTTCCCTGTCCGCCAGTTCAAGTTTCTTCATGCGCTTCTCCATCATGCGCGTTCTTACTTCCGGGTTTTCTGTGATGTGCCCGTATTCGTTGTGCTCGTCGCCCGTGTTCCAGAACACAACACCCGGAGTACCGAGGGGTATTCTGGGAGAAATGCCCGATCCGGTGACCTGGAAGCGTTTATAATCTTTATCTTTTACATCAGCTTCTGAGAGCATTTGTCCGCGCTCTATTTTTATTAAAGCAGGGTCGAACATCTTGCAGCTCTTGGTGCTGTTGGCTATTGCTTTATCCGTCAGGTGGATAACGGGCGTCTGGTAGCGCTCTGCATAGTTGAAAGCGCGGGCGGCGTCGTAGAAGCATTCTTCCACATCGCCTGAGCACAGTATTATGCGCGGGAATTCGCCGTGTGAGGCGTGGAGGGCAAACCTCAGATCGCACTGCCCGTGCCTGGTCGGAAGTCCCGTAGACGGTCCCCCGCGCTGGTAAAAGCTGATCACTGTTGGCACTTCGTTGATGCCTGCCCAGCCCAGCCCCTCGACCATCAGGGAGAAACCTGGTCCTGAGGTGCTTGTGGCTGCCCGTGCGCCTGCAAGGGCTGCGCCTGATGCCATATTAACTGCTGCGATCTCATCCTCGGTCTGCATGACGATTATAGAGCCGCTCTGCTGCCTGAGCTCTGATCTCTCAAGCTCAAATATCTGGTTCTCCTCCAGGTACTCGCTCTCATCGCCCGCAGGCGTGATAGGATAATAGCTCTGGAACCGGCATCCACCCGCAAGCTTGCCCAGCGCTACAGCCTGGGTTCCCTGGAGGAATATTCTCTTCTCATCGGTCTGTACAGGAGCCAGTTTAAAACCAAAGTCCCTGTAATGCTGTACTGCATAATCATACGCCAGGTTGAACGCAAGTACGTTCATTGAGATTATTTTCGCCTTCTTGCCAAATATTTTCTCAATTGCTGTCACAACATATTTTTTATCATAGTTAATGATGCCGAAGGATAAGCCTAAAGTCAGGATATTGGTCATTATAGTGAGTTTACTTAGCTTCTCTTCGCCCGTCTCTTTTGCGAGCAGCTTCAACAGCTCAAGGTAGGGAACATCATAAACCTTCACCCCGTTCTTTTTTGCTTCGTTCAGGAGATCCCCGACGGTCTCGGGCTTTATCCCTTTCTTCTCCAGCGTCTTCTGGAACTCTTCCCTGAATGAGGCTGAAAGCGTAGGGATCTCGGATAATTTTTTTGCCAGAACCTCGGAATCGCAAACAATACCACCACCCGCATCCACTTCCCAGATGTGCCTCACTACGCTATCCGCATCAAACGCGCAGAGCAGATCGACCCTGCTTGCAATGGCTCCGATCTCTTTTGGGGATACCCTGATATGGAAATAGCTGTGCAATCCCTTGATATTGGAATGGTACTCTCTCTGTCCGAAAACATGGAGCCCCCCAAAGCCGCAGGCGCGTGCGAAGATGTTAGCGCTTGAGTCCACGCCGCTCCCCTGAGGTCCGCCTGCCATCCAGATAAACTCATCTCTGCTCATGCTCCTCCGGCATATATGAATCGTTGATCTTTATCCGCCCGTGACTGCATCTCTCCCCACGCAGCAATCGCACAGGTCTGTCTCGCCGCAATAGGGGCATACGCATTTGCAATCATCGATAGGATTACCGCAATTCTCGCATTCTGGCTCGAACAAGAAAATCCTCCTATAATTTTTCTATGGCTCAAGTGGTTAAGTAGTTTACGGTGCACTTAAAGGGTCGGTACCGGCTACTTTGCAGAAGCGAAGCGGTTGAGCATATACTACCCAATAATACTGAGGCGGGACGATAAAGACGTGGGAAACTATTTATAGTCTCCAATCCATGCTTTTTGTTAATAAGGTGGGAAAACAACATGGCTATAGACCCGGATTTCATGAAAAAGCCCGTCGTTGGCGAGCATAACGGGCATAAGATAAGGGGTGAGGTAAAGCCTCCCCTCAAGCTTGGAGTTCACGGTACTTCTGTGGCGGTTGATCACGATACCTGCGATGGCGACGGCATCTGTATCTCTGTCTGTCCTGTCAGCGTTTTCGACTGGGTCGATTCACCCGGACATCCTGAGTCTGAGAAGAAGTCCGATCCCGTGAACGAGCCTGCGTGCATCTTCTGCCGGGCGTGCGAGGTGCAGTGCCCTGTGCAGGCGATCAAGATCACGGAGATTTGATTTGTTTTATTTTATGAAGGGTATAGTTACTTATTTTGAATATTTATTGCAGTAAGAGTCCATTTCTACCTGCTCCCATTGATCCGCGCCGGGTATAGGGTGCAAGGCGGCGAGGTCAATAGATGGAACTACGATGGAAGTTTGGGGTTGTTTTAGGATATTTTTAGAAACTTTTATCTAATCATACGAAAATCATACGTATGGTTTTGAATGCTGATACAAAAAATACTCATGTCGCCAGCAGTCGCCGAGAAAATAAAATGTAAGCATGGTCTGGACCCAATCGTAGCAAAGAACGTCCTGGAAGGTTACAGCACCTGCTATGTAGAAAAAGCAGGCGGAGATAACTACATGGCTATCGGGCTGTGCTCTGCCGGATATGTAACCGTATTTTTTGAATATGAGGCTGGAACCGTAGAGATTAAAACCGCATACCAATCATCAAA
>JAPMTX010000204.1 GCA_026552855.1 Candidatus Methanoperedens sp.
CCTACAGCATAAATGACACAACAAACTTCGCAATAAATTCAGGAACAGGTCTCATCACCAATGCAACCGAGTTGAGCGCAGGCACTTATGGTCTGAACATCACAGCCAGTGATACTGTGGGCAATTCCGTCTCGCAGATCATCACCATCTCAGTCCAGGCAGAACCCACATATTCTGTAAGCGGCTATGTGTTCGACAATTATAATGCAGTTCTTGCGGGTGTAAATGTCCAGAATAGTACACATTCCGCAACCTCTTCAGGTTCAGGATATTACATAATATCAGGACTGGTGAACGGAAGCTACAATTTCAGCTATTCAAAAGATGGGTACAACACAGACTATTCAATCATTACCATCGATGGATCAGATGTTACGAATGGGAACAAGACCATATTCGATACAATCCCGCCAGGTCAGGTAACTGGACTTGTCAATGACACTCCAACCCAGACAACAGTAAATCTGAGCTGGAATCCCACTGCGAACGCCAGCCATTACCAGATCTTCAGAAATTCCAGCCTCAGAGGAACTACACAGAATACTTACTGGAACGATACCGGTCTAACCCAGGCCACAACGTATCAGTACTGGGTCAGGGCTAACGATTCGTATAACAACTGGGGTCTGAATTCAACAACATTGGATGTAACAACAGCCTCAACATCTGACACAACACCTCCTGTGATAACATTGGTCGGCACAAGTCCGATAACGATCGAGATAAACTCGATATATACCGATGCCGGAGCAACCGCATGGGACAACAAAGACGGTGATCTGACAGGTTCCATCGTTACTGTAAACTCGGTAATCAATACCTCAGCAGGCACATACACTGTAACCTACAATGTCAATGACAGTTCGAATAACCCAGCAATTGAGAAAATAAGAATTGTCAACGTCGTGGATCCTTCTTCACTGCCACCAGTAAGATACATTAACGGAACTGTAAAGAGCAGCGGAGTTGGCATAGGAGGCGTAACCGTATCAACCAATACAACAGTCTCAACAACAACCAATGCGACAGGGTTCTACTCTCTTGCCGTCAATTCAGGTACATTTGAACTTACAGCAACACTCAATCCGACGCATTATACGAATAGTTCTGTAACTGTTTTGACAAGATTGTTCGCTGAAGTGGTACAGGATATTGACCTTCTTGAGAAGCCAAAAGGAACAATAACAGGAAGTGTAAACACAGGATAGAAAAATAAACCCTATAAGATATGAATTTGATGCCGGGAATTTTCTCCGGCATC
>JAPMTX010000181.1 GCA_026552855.1 Candidatus Methanoperedens sp.
TGTTTCGGCTTCCCAACCTGCTGTCCATCTCGCTCATGCTCTCGTTCCTTTCGCTTGTCTCGTTCATCATTGTAAAAGGAGGATAATATGTCGGAACTCGTGTTCGGTTCTAAAATGATGCAGCTTCTCATCGCATTGATACTTGTATCTACATTCATGATCCTCGGCTCAACGCGGCTTTATTCCTGCGTTAGAGCCTTCGGTATCCAGTCGTTCCTGCTGGCAGGCGTGGCAGGCGTAGTGGCGTATTCTACAGGTAAAACGGATATCTATATAGTCGCCCTTCTTACCCTTATCCTGAAAGCCGCGGTGATACCGTACATCTTTCTCTACATAATCCGGGAGATAAAGGTCAAAAGGGAGATAGATCTCTACGTCAATATATCCCCGTCGCTGATAATCGGGGGCGTGCTTGTTGTTATCTCGTATTATTTAGTGCGCTCGATAAACATCCGCACCGAGCTTTCAAGCTTCGCGCTCTCAGCCTCCATATCCCTTGTCTCCATCGGGCTTTTCATAATGATCAGCAGGAAAAAGGCAATAATGCAGATGTTAGGCATCCTGCTCATGGAGAACGGGCTTTTCCTTGGCGCGATATCCCTCACGTACGGGATGCCGCTGCTCGTTGAACTCGGCATATTCTTCGATGTCCTGATAGGCGTTCTCATCATGGGCATACTGATATTCAGGATAAACAGGACATTCGAGAGCATCGATACCGACATGCTCAAGACGCTGATAGGGTGATGCCATGATAGAATACCTGCTTCTTGCGCCCGTCCTCACAGCCGTATCGTGCTTTTTTGCGAAAACGCGAAAACAGGTAGAGGCTGTGAGCCTGACAGGCTCAATTGCTACGCTTATTCTCGGATTGTCTCTCGTGGCAGAGGTATACAGGTACGATATAATTATCACATGGCAGAACTCGCTGTTCGCCGATGCGTTCAGCGCTTTCATAGTCCTCATCGTCTCCATAGTGGGCTTTGTGTCTTCCCTGTACTCTATAGGCTACATGGGGCACGAGTTAGAGCACAATACCATTGATATGAAGCGGTTGAAAATGTACTATGTCCTTTTCCACAGCTTCATGTTCACCATGCTCCTCGTTGGCGTGACCAACAACCTCGGTCTCTGGATCGCCATCGAGATGACCACCCTTGTCTCTGCCCTGCTGATGATACTTTACTCAAAGAAATCCTCGGTCGAGGCTGCATGGAAATATATGATAATATGCACCGTGGGGATAACGTTCGCGCTCTTTGGCACAATACTCACGTACTACGCATCTGTAAAGATACTTGGAGAAACCGGGGAAGCGCTTAACTGGACATCGCTGCTTGCGGTCGCAGACCAGTTCGACCCCACCATAATGAAACTGGCATTCATTTTCATTCTCATCGGCTACGGAACAAAAGCAGGGCTTGCGCCCATGCATACGTGGCTCCCGGATGCGCACAGCGAAGCCCCGACGCCCGTGAGCGCGCTTCTCTCAGGCGTGCTCCTCAACTGCGCCATGTACGGCGTCATCCGCTTTTATACGATAGCCATTAAATCAACAGGCACGGAGTTCGGAAGCAACCTCCTTATCGTGTTCGGGCTTCTCTCCATCGGCATAGCAGTGCCGTTCATACTCCTGCAGGAGGATTATAAGCGTCTCCTGGCGTACAGCAGCGTGGAACATATAGGCATAATCGCCCTGGGCATTGGTTTTGGCGGCGTCTTCGGCATCTTCGGGGCTATACTCCACATGTTCAACCATGCGATGACAAAATCGTTCATGTTCTTCGGCGCGGGGAACGTGCTGCAGAAGTACGAGACCAAGGAGATAGACAAAGTATCGGGCATAGTGAAATCCATGCCAGCCACAGGCACAATGCTGGTGATCGGGGGACTGGCGATAACAGGCTCCCCGCCTTTTAGCATCTTCATAAGCGAGTTCACCATACTTGCTGCGGGATTCTCAGGCGGGCATATAATCCCCTCAGTCCTGTTCCTGCTCTTTATAATAATGATATTCGCGGGTTTCTTCTACCATATCAGCAGGATGGCGTTCGGCGTGCCGAAACCTGAGATAAAGACAGGGGATATGAGCAGGTGGATGCTCGGTGCAATGGGGATACTGGCGGTTTTCGTTCTGGTGCTCGGGGTTTACATACCCCCGTATTTTTACGAGATGATCATGAAAGTCGTGGAAATTGTGAGGTGATACCATGAGAAACCAATACGTAGATACCATAAGAAGAGAGTTCAAGGATTTCGTTGTAGGAAGCTCAGTTTCGCAGGATGAAGCGTATCTCACAGTTAAAAAAGGTCCGGACATAAAGGCGTCTGTGGACGCTATAAGAAAAGAATTCGGGGAATCCGTTATCGAAGAAACAATCCGGCGGAATGAAGCCTACCTCACAATAAAACAGGATGCGAACGTAAAGGTATGCGATTATCTATACCACCATCTCAGCGCTCCACTCGTCTCCATGTTCGCTGCGGATGAGAGGAAAAAGGACGGGCATTTTAAAGTTAACTACGTTTTTTCTTTCGACCGCGAAGATGCTTTTGTTATCCTTAAGATAAATATCGACGAAAAAACCCCTCAGTACAGATCCATTACTTCAAGGATACCCGCGGCTAACTGGTACGAGCGCGAGATACGGGATATGTTCGGTCTTATCCCGCAGGGGCATCCCGACCCCAGGCGCCTTGTCCATTTTGAGGATTTTCCTGAAGGTTTGCATCCGCTGCGGAAGGACTTTGATATCAGGATAAAGCCTGAGCGTGTGAAAGGAGAATATATTTACCGCAGGGTGGAGGGCGAAGGGGTTTATGAGATCCCGGTCGGACCAGTGCATGCAGGTGTGATAGAGCCCGGACATTTCAGGTTCAGTGTTGCGGGAGAGCCGATCCTCAACCTTGAGATAAGGCATTTCTACACTCATAAGGGCGTGGAGAAATTGTTCGAGAACATATCCCTGGATAAAGCCGTGTTCCTTGCAGAAAGGGTATCGGGCGACAACTCGGTAGCTCATGCAGCAGCGTTCTGCCAGGCGGTCGAGAAGATCGCGGGCATCGATATACCGCCCCGCGCAAAGTATACAAGAACGGTATTACTTGAGCTTGAGAGGCTGTATAACCACCTGGGAGATATAGCAGGGATAGCTACAGATGTTGCTTTTGCCTTCGGGGCTGCCCAGGCTAACAGGCTCAAGGAGGATATCATGCAGTTGAACGAATCAGTTACGGGAAGCAGGATGCTTCGCGGGATGAACACTATCGGAGGCGTGCGCCGGGATATAGGCGATAAGAGGGATAAAATCCTGCTTAAGCTCTCAGCGTTCCAGCATGAGTTCAGGAAACTGATGGAGCTTCTCATGGAGACGCCGTCGGTCGTTGACAGAATAGAGACTACAGGGCACATCTACAACGATATAGCAAAGGAACTGCACATCGTAGGTGTGGCAGGGCGGGCATCGGGCATTGACAGGGACGCAAGGCGCGACCATCCCTATGCAGCCTATCCCGAACTCAACTTCAAGGTACAGGTACAGAACAGCGGGGACGTTTATGCAAGGACGAAGGTAAGGGCTGATGAGGTATGCGAGTCGGTAAGCATCATCGAGCAGGCTCTCTGGCATCTCCCGGATGGGGATATCAAAACAGATATCAAAGAAATCCCTGACGGCTGTGCTATCGGCTGCACCGAGGCGCCGAGGGGAGAGACAATCTACTGGGTGAGGACAGAAGGGAACAGGATAGAGAGATGCAAGGTAAGGGACCCCTCTTTCTGCAACTGGCTTGCGATAGAATACGCCGTCCTGGATAATATCGTCCCTGATTTCCCTATCATCAACAAGAGCCTGAGCCTGTCCTATTCAGGCAACGATATGTAGGTGAGAGAATGCTTGAGATATTGAAACGAAGGCTCAGAACAGGCACAGTAACGACGGGATATCCGTCCGTGCCTGAGAGCGCACCGCCCGGGTTCCGCGGGAAGCCGCAGCTTCTCAGCGATAAATGCACATACTGCGGCGAATGCGTCAGCGCCTGCCCGCCAGGTGTGATATCGTTAAAGGAAGGGAACAGTGAAAAAGAACTCACGCTATCCTACTGCGGATGCATATTCTGCGGCAGGTGCGAGGAGGTCTGCTCATATGGCGCAGTCAAACTTACGCAGGAATACGAGCTTGCATCAAAGACGAAAGACGACCTTCAGACCATAATACGGAGGAAGTTATGACCGTAGAGGATGAGATCGAGATAATGGGACAGCGCCTGAACCAGAAGGTAAAGAACATCTTCGGTCGCTCGCTGCACATACGCGAGGTGGACGCGGGCTCATGCAATGCCTGTGAGGTCGAGGTTACAGCGCTCTCAAACCCGGTATATGATATGGAGCGCTTCGGCATACACGTCGTGGCGTCGCCGCGGCACGCGGATATGCTGCTGGTCACAGGACCTGTGACGAGAAATATGGAACTTGCGCTTCTTAAGACATATAACGCTACGCCTTCACCCAAACTCGTGGCTGCGATGGGGTCATGCGCGTGCAACGGCGGCATATTCGGCGAAACGTACGCAAGCGGCGGGGGCGTTGATAAATTTATACCTGTGGATGTGTACATACCCGGCTGTCCTCCGAGACCGCAGGCTGTTATTTTCGGTCTTATGGTGGCAGTGGACAAACTTGAGCAGAAAATAAAAAAGACGGAGGTAACAGCATGACAAGGTACGAGATACTGGTAGCCACTGACGGTTCTGATTACGGAAGGAAGGCTGAGATCGCAGGCATGAAAATCACGAAATCGTATAATATCCGCATGGCAGCCATCTACATAGCTGTGGGCAGAAAGGACTCGGAACGCGAGGAACTCGTGGCTAAGGGCGAGGAGGTATTGAACCGCGTGGTAGAAGCGGGTGCACAGATGGGCGTTGACGTGGCGAAGATACTGGTCGGGGTGAGCATGCAGCGGATGCCGAAGATGGGAGCGAGAGCTGAGGCGGTGGCGCGGGCTATTCTGGAAGCGGCTGAGAAGTACAGGGTACATACCATAGTCCTTGGCGGCAGGGGGGAATCGGAGATAGACCCCGAACTTGGCAGCGTGGCAGAGGCTGTGGTGAGGAAGGCGAAGTGTACGGTGCTGGTGGCGAGATAGACCAGAGCACCTTAAAAATTTTATTTTGATAGCAATCTATTTTAATAATAATCAATTATATTAAGATAGGTGAGTCAGAATGGCTGAGAACACGATTGAGTCCTTACTTGAGGAGAAGCGGATATTTAATCCTCCGGCGCAGTTTAGCAAAAAAGCATACATAAAAAGCCTTGATGAGTACAGGCAGATATATGACAGCTCTATCAAAGACCCGGTCTCTTTCTGGGTAGAGAAGGCAGAGCAGCTTACCTGGTTCAAGAAATGGGACAATATCTATTCATGGGACACCGAGGGAGTGATATGCAAATGGTTTGAGGGGGGAAAGCTGAACGCATCCTACAACTGCCTTGACAGGCATCTGCCTGAGAGGGGCGACAGGATAGCCATCAAGTGGGAAGGCGACCCCGGAGATACAGCGAGCTACACGTACAGGCAGTTGCACAGGGAGGTATGCAGGTTTGCGAACGTACTGAAAAAAAGGGGCATCAGGAAGGGCGACAGAGTCGCTATCTACATGCCTATGATCCCGCAGCTTGCGATATCGATGCTTGCGTGTGCCAGGATAGGCGCTATTCATAACGTGGTCTTTGCAGGATTCAGCTCAGAGGCTCTCAGGGAGCGCATTCGCGACAGCGCATGCAAAATGGTAATCACGTCTGATGCAGTTCTGAGGTCGGGAAAGGTAATCCCCCTCAAGGAGAACGTGGACAGGGCGCTTGACAGCACAGTAGAGAGCGTGATAGTCTACAACCGCGGTAACCTCAAGGTGAATATGAAAAGCGGCAGGGATTTCTGGTGGCACGAGGAGATATCCGGCGCGGGTGAAGACTGCAAGCCCGAGGTAATGGATGCAGAGGACCCGCTCTTCATACTGTATACGAGCGGAAGCACGGGCAAGCCCAAGGGTGTGCTGCATACCACGGGAGGATACCTGCTGTTCGTCCTTCAGACGTTCAAGTGGATATTCGATTACCGGGATGAGGACATATACTGGTGCACCGCCGACTGCGGCTGGATCACGGGACACAGCTATACTGTTTACGGACCCCTTGCGTGCGGCGCGACTATTTTGATGTTTGAAGGGGTTCCCAACTACCCACAGCCTGACAGGTTCTGGGAACTGGTGGAGAAATACAAGGTCACTATTTTCTATACCGCGCCTACAGCGATACGGGCGCTTGAGAGAAGCGGCGATAAGTGGCCGAAAGGAAGAGACCTTTCAAGCCTGCGCCTTCTCGGCAGCGTGGGTGAGCCTATAAACCCGGAGGCGTGGATGTGGTACTATACTGTGATCGGGAACAGCCGCTGTCCCATCGTGGATACATGGTGGCAGACCGAGACAGGAGGCATTCTTATTACACCTCTTCCCGGCGCCACGCCTCTTAAGCCCGGCTCTGCCACGTTCCCCTTTCCAGGCATCGAGCCCATGGTAGTGAAGCCTGACGGGACAGAGGCTGCGATCAATGAGGGAGGGCAGCTTGTGATAAAAAGACCTTGGCCCGGGATGATGAGGACGGTTTATGGAAGCCATGAGAAATTTAAAGAGAAGTACTTTACACAGTTCCCTGGGTTATACCAGACGGGCGACAGCGCAAGAAAGGACGAGGATGGATACTACTGGATAATGGGCAGGATAGATGATGTCATCAAGGTCTCAGGGCACCGCCTCGGCACTGCTGAGATAGAAAGCTCCCTTGTATCCCACCCTGCAGTGGCTGAGGCTGCCGTGGTCGGATATCCACACGACATAAAAGGGGAGGCTATCTATGCTTTCGTCACGCTCAAGGAAGGCGTAAGAAATAGCAGGGATTTAAAGGCAGAGCTTGTCGAGCATGTCAGGAAAACTATAGGTCCGATAGCCAAGCCTGATAAACTTCAGTTCTCTGATGCGCTCCCCAAGACGCGCTCAGGCAAGATAATGAGACGGATACTGCGAAAGATAGCGTCCGGTGAGGTCCATGACCTCGGAGATGTGACCACACTGGCTGACCCGTCTGTGGTAGAGGTGCTGGTGAAGGGGAGGGAATGATTCCTCTCAAACAGCCTTCTCCCCTCTCGACCTCTGGTAAAGTTCGTACCCTGCCATCACTAAAGCCCCAAGCCCGAGTACGATAATCACAAAATGGATAAATATCCCCAGGATCGGCAGATTGATCCCGATGAATACTATCAGTAACCCGATAGCGAGGGATAGAGCCTTGTGTCTTGTTTCTCTGTTCAATCGTCTTAATACATACTGCCCGACCCACAGTCCGATAAAGACCCTGCTCACATATACAGCAATGATATAAATCGCTATCAGTATCAATCCCAGGGGGATCCCTATAAGAGTTATAAGAAGTATAACTGCAAGGATGGGTGTTACTATCAGGAACAGTATGCCCCACAGCGCCTTTTTCAGAGGATTGACGTGAACATTATCCGCTATCCTCTGGGTAATCCCTGGCGCTATTATCAGCAGCACTATCCCGATAAGTAAGAGCCAGAGGTACGAGAACACTTCGCCCGCCAGCCCTGCTAAGAGACCTCTTTCTCTTGTGGGTCTTTGCGTATAGACCGTCTTTCCTGATACAGTCCCGGAAATTTCCGCAGGTCTCGGAGATGTGTACTCAAGGTTCCCTCCGATTTTTGCGCCCGGCAGGACTCTCAGTCTGTTATCTATACCTACTGTCACATTGCCCGCTACTGAACCGCTCATGTCCATACTTGATGCGCTGCCATTTAAGTTCCCGTTCACGATCCCGTCTATGGCTGCGCTGCCAGCGCCTATGGTCAGGTCTCTATTAATCCTTGCGTTTTTTCCCAGAGCAAGGTTCCCTCCAAAGATAAGGGCGTTGTCTCCCGCACTCCCGTCTATCATAATATTGCCGCCAGCAGCCCTTATGTCGTCTGTGACATTTCCCGTGACCGTAATTGTGCCCCCTGCCGCCATGAGACTTCCGTTCACAGTGCCGCTGACGCGGATATCCCCTCCAGCTACTATGAGATCGCCATTAATGATACCGTCAACGGTTATGGAACTCCCTGCAAAGTAAAGGTCATCGTTTATTACCTGGTCTTTTGCGATTACCAGCCTGTCCCCTGACCTGAAATCGGAAGCATTCGCCGTCGATGATAGGAACAGGAGAAGAGCAAATATAGTAACGATAAGTATGCCGTGATGTTTTAGGATAATATCACTCACCAGTAAAACCATTGTTCTTATGAATATTAAATATTTTGATTGCACCATTATCGAAAAATATCCAGGTAACCGCAGCCTGAGGGAGAAAAGCTGTTTAGAGGGTAATTAAAACGGCTGATTACTGATACCAGGGGATCCATAGGCAGTGCTTTTTGATTTTACCCCTATCGCAAGCCTTTTTAATATGACCTCCATCTAATGCTAATTATCATGGAGCTTTACTTCAGCAGAGGTACTATTACCATCCACGGCGATATCAGAATCCCCAACACCACATGGGATGAGCGTTCCCGGACGTTCAGGGCGATGGCTGTGCATTATAAGGACATAATCGATTACCTGAAAGCATCGGGCATGGATTTTAAGGATAACGTTCTTGACCTCATACCCTGCCCTGAACTTCAAAGCAGCGTGGTATTGAGGGATTACCAGCAGCAGGCGCTGGATGCGTGGGCTGCGAGCGGCAGGCGCGGCGTGATAGTTCTCCCCACAGGGAGCGGAAAGACGGTCATTGGTATAAAAGCCATAACCCTGCTGAACGCTCCCTCCATCGTGGTTGCGCCGACCATAGACCTGATGAACCAGTGGCGCTCCAGGCTTGAGGAAGAGTTCAAAATAGAGATCGGAGTACTGGGTGGAGGAGAACAGGATATCAAAGCCATAACAGTATCCACATACGATTCTGCGTATATCCACGCAGAGCGGCTGGGGAATAAGTTCGCTCTTATTATCTTTGACGAGGTGCACCACCTGCCTGCTGAAGGGTACAGGCACATAGCCCAGATGTTCGCCTCTCCTTTCAGGATGGGTCTGACGGCGACGTACGAGCGCGAGGACGGTCTGCATACAGAACTTGTAAAGCTTATCGGGGGAAAGGTTTTTGAAAAAAAGGTAAACGAGCTTGCAGGCGAACACCTCTCGCCGTACCATATTGAGAAGATATCGGTCGGGCTTGTCAGAGAGGAGCAGGAGCAATATAACCTGAACCAGGGGATTTTCTCTGATTACCTGAGGAAAAGCAACCTAACGCTCAAAAGCCCGGCTGATTTCCAGAAACTGGTTATGCGGAGCGGGAGAGACCCGAACGCGAGAGCAGCACTGCTTGCAAGGAATGCAGCCAGGGATATCGCGTTCAACAGCACCTCGAAAATAGAGAAGCTGGCTGATATCCTGAAAAAACACAGGGAAAGCAGGGTGTTCATTTTCACAGAGCATAACAAACTCGTCCACAGGATATCAAGGGATTTCCTTATACCTGCTATCACATACAGGACAGGCGGAAAAGAGAGGAGCGAGATACTTGAGAGGTTCAGAACAGGTATTTACAGGGCTGTCGTTACCTCAAAGGTGCTGGATGAGGGTATAGACGTGCCTGATGCGGACGTGGGCATAATCATAAGCGGGACAGGCAGCGGGAGAGCCTTTGTGCAGAGGCTTGGACGGATACTGCGAAAGAGGCAGGGGAAGGAGGCAGTGCTGTACGAGATAATATCAGCCGAGACAAGCGAGGTCAACACTGCAAAAAGGAGAGCGAAATCGCTGAGGTAAAATGCTGACAAGCGACCTTCTCGTTACAAGGACATACAAGGGAAAAATAGAGCCGGTTTATGCTGCTCTTGATGCTGAGGTTATCGGGATCGCCAGCTCGGTCATAGATATTTTTAAGAGACATGTTGGGAAGACGTACGGGGCTCTGCTTGATGAAATAGAAGAGCTTGAGGAGATAGATTACCGGCTTATAAGAGGGCTCGCTTCGCTCCTTGAGAGGAGGTGCATGATCGAAATGGATTCCACTGTTGATCCGGTCGCAGCCAGAAGGGTGGTTTTTGAGGAATGCAGGGGAATTGTAACAAGTCCGGAAGAGCGGCAAAAAATCCTGGAAAGGACAGCAGATAAGCTCTCCATTACGCCTGAGTACCTGGAGAAAGCCCTCTGGGCTGACCGCGAGGAGAACCTTGTTATCAGGGAATTCCAGGCTATTTCCCCCGAGGACCTGCTTCGGCAGTACAACCTGTCCCTTACCCAGACGCTGCTGTTCAAGGCTGCGGGAATGGAGATCCAGATCAGCGGGAATTACCAGCCTGTATTCAGGAAAATAAAGCAGCTTGGGCTTATGTATTCTATCGAGCAGGGAAAAATATACCTTGATGGACCTATCTCTCTGTTCAGATTGACAGAGCGGTACGGTACAGCCATGGCGAAACTGCTGCCTGTTATCATAAGATCGAATAACTGGAGCATAAAAGCAAGCATTGTAAGAAAAACATTACAAGGGAAAAGAATACTTGATTTTTCCCTTGACCATACAAGGCAGATCTTCAATACCGATATCGCTGAGGAAACATTTGACAGCGCGATCGAAAAGGAATTCTCCAGATTTAATTTCAACGGCTGGGAACTCAGGCGCGAGCCTGCTGTGCTCAGAGCTGGGCAGTATGCCTTTATCCCGGATTTCTCGCTTGAACGGAACAGCCGCAGGATATACGTGGAGATCATAGGATTCTGGACGCCTGAATATATCAGGAATAAAGTTCAGAAGATAAACCAGCTAAAGGAGGATATCATACTTCTGGTAGATAAGAATCTGGCATGTTCAGGCAAGGAGTTCAGGGCAGGTAACATCCTCTATTACAATAAGAAAATCCCTTATCTTGAACTTGTAAAAACCCTCAGGAAATACGAAGAAGAACAACTGCAGGAGGAGGTTGCAAAAACTGAGAACATAGAGATACCTACAGGTGAAAGCGTTGTAAACCTTGAGGAAATCGCAAAGAGGTACAATATCAGCATAGAGGCTCTGAAGAGGGTGATCGACCGGTATAAGGGGGAGTACCTGCTCTTTGGGGACCAGCTCGTGAATAGACAAATCCTGGGAACGATCAAGAACGAGCTGAGTGGAGTGAAGAGGCACAGCGAAGCCCTCAGGATTTTCGAGAGGTACGGGCTAAAAGGGCACGCCCTGATACTTGAATTCCTGGGTTTCAAGGTGAAGTGGAGCGGGCTTGATCCTGAGAATGCAGAGATACTGGCTCTGGATTAGATAGTCTGACATGGCACTTTCCGGCAGGGTGCATCTTTCGAAATCTTAATTACCTTCCAAATAAATCTATATATATGAGGGTTAAGACACACCACCTGTTCTATCCAAGGATAGCGGTATCGTTTATCGCCCTTTTCTTTCTGATTCTCATAGCGCTCTTCTTCCTCGCCAGTCTGGGTATAATAGGCATTGCTTTCCAGAAGCTGGGTTTCCCGCCCGAGTACTCCGTACTGCTGCTGCTTTTGTCTCTTATCGGCAGCTATGTGAACATCCCGGTCAAGAGAATAGAGTCACGCACCCGGGTGGTCTCAGGGGTTGCTATTGATTTCTACGGGTTCAGGTACATAATCCCGCCCCTACAGGTCAAGCAGAGCACCATTATCGCCATTAACCTGGGTGGAGCCGTAATCCCCGTAATAGTTTCAGTTCTTCTTATCCCGCGCGCCAATCCGGCTGATGTGCTGCTCGGGGTCTCTGTCATGTCTATCCTCATCCACATGATCGCGCGACCTGTAAGAGGGCTAGGCATCGCAGTCCCTGCGCTTCTTCCCCCGCTCATGTCAGCCGCGCTGGCTCTCATGCTCTCGCCGCAGCAGGCTCCTATCATCGCGTACATCTCCGGGACTCTGGGAAGCCTAATCGGCGCAGACCTGCTTAACCTGAAGAAAATCCCTGAGCTTGGCACCCCTGTTGCTTCGATAGGAGGGGCGGGGACTTTTGACGGGATATTTTTGACGGGGATTATATCGGTGCTGCTGGCGTAGGCTTTCTTATTGAATCAAGGTTACTTCCCCACTCTCTCAAGCCTCGCCCTGAACTCCTTTCTGTGCCTCTTCTCCTCATCGAGGATGTGCTTCAGCACTCCTACAACCTCAGCATCGTCAATAGAAGCGATCTGCCTTTTGTACATCTCGATAGCCTCCGTCTCGTGCGCTATCTGCATCTCCAACTGCCCGCGCAGATCATCGCCCCCGAATTCAAGCTCCTTATGCTCCATGCTCGGCTTGCCGCCCCTTTTCACTATAAGATCGGCAAGCCAGTTCATGTGCCTCATCTCATCTACGGCAATAGCTTCCGTGACCCTGCTCGGGTCGCACTGCGGAATGATAAAGGAGTTCCGCACGTATACCATCGTGGCTTCGATCTCGTGGACAAAGGCTTCGTTCAATAATCGGATTATCTCTTCGGTATCCAAATGTTAGTCCTCCATCTGACAGGGATTAATCTGGGATTGGCGAACGACTATTTATCTTTAATTGAATACTATAAGGGGTATTTATGTTAGGGTCCCTTGAGAATATGCTGTTAGAGTATGGTTATGCAGGTCTGTTCTTAGCAAGTTTTTTAGCCGCCACAGTACTTCCATTCGGAAGCGAAGGGCTTGTTGTACTTCTTGTTTCCAAGGAATTCAATGCTTTTTCTGTTGTGCTTGTTGCATCGATTGGCAATTTCCTTGGAGCATGCACCAGTTACTACATAGGTCTAAAAGGGAGGAGTTACATAGAGAAATATCTCAGTATCGAGCCGGGAGAGATTAGGAAAGCGGAAATTTACTTCTCAAAGTACGGTTCTTACGTGCTGCTGTTCACATGGCTCCCTCTCATAGGAGATGCTCTCACGGTGGTAAGCGGGCTCCTGCGTTTGAAGTTCTCTATATTCTCAATCTTTGTATTTACAGGTAAGTTCATGCGCTACCTGTTCGTGGCATATCTTGCAGGCGCCTTTCTTTTATAGAAGCTTCTGATAATATTTAATAAAAGATATGAAAAACAGTCGAACCAAAACTTATAACATATAGAGGTCATAAGAAGGTACTATGGCAGAGACGAGAAAACCCCTGGATGCCAGGTCCGAGGTAATGCGTACGATCCTTAACATATCCAAAGCTCTGGCTAAGGAGAAACAGGGCGCTCTTTTTGTGATAGCTGACCGCGCGAAGATAACTGGCAACTACCGCCCGCACTACCCACAGCTCGAGTTCACAGGCAACCTCCTGAGCAAGGGAATGGACGCGGTCGTTGAAAAGCTCGCCACGCTTGACGGTGCGGTCATCTTTACCCCGGAGGGGACCCTGATCGCGTACGGCTCAAGGATACTGAAATCCGAGACCCTTCTCGGCTTCGGGACAAAGCATGCAGCAGCCAAAGGGATAACATCGTTTGACAGCTCAGCCACTGCGGTACTTGTCTCGGAAGAGAGCGGCTGGATAAAGGTCTTCCAGAAGGGGGAGATAGTACTTGAAACCGATGCCGTTGATATCGAATCATCCACGCTTGAGAAGGTCTCAAGTTTCCTTACGAACCGGGATATGGCACTGCTTGCAGGCGCGGGCATAACAGTAGCGGCAGGCATAGTCACAGCCCCGACCCTGCTTATAGTGGGAGGGGCGTACATGATGGTCAAGACGGCTGGCTCCGTGATATCCTCAGCCTTAAAGAAGGAAAAGGCTAAATGATATGGTACGTTTTACAAAACTGCACGGGAACGGGAACGATTTCATACTGATAGACGAGTACAAGGGAGAGGCTATAAGGGATAGCGAAAAATCCTCCTTTGCAGCTAAATACTGCGACCGCCGCTTCGGGATAGGCGCGGATGGCGTCCTGTACCTGGGAGTTTCGGATAAAGCAGATATAGGGATGCGCATCTTCAACCCGGACGGCACTGAGGCTGAGATGTGCGGCAACGGCATACGCTGCCTTGTAAAATATGCGCTTGATAAAGGTTATATTAAGGAGAAGGCATCGGTCAGTACCCTTGCAGGCGTTCTTACAGTAAGCTCGCGGAATGATGGCAGGACGTGGGTGACAGTGAACATGGGCAAACCTGTCTTTTCGCGCGAGAGCATCCCTGCAAAAGGGGAAGGAGAGTTCCTTGAAGTGAACATGCACGGATACGAGGTTTCAGCCGTTAATACCGGAGTACCGCATGCCGTTATTTTTGTGGATTCAATCGACAGTTCCGGGCTTATGCCCTCAGCCCCGAAGATACGCTACGACCCGGTTTTTCCGAAGGGAACGAACGTAAATTTCGTTCATGTGGATTCCGGGGACGAGATTACCGTGTGCACTTACGAGCGCGGGGTCGAGGCTGAGACGTTGAGCTGCGGCACTGGTTCAGTGGCGTGCGCAGCGATAGCCCACAGGCTCGGTAAAACAGGCAGTAAGGTCAGGGTGAACACGAGAGGCGGGAAACTCATGATAACCCTTACGGATGAAGCGGCTTTTATGGAAGGTCCGGCTGAACGTGTGTTTGATGGAATGATTTAGAGAGCCTGTGCCTCAGTGTATTTTGGAAGGATAAGTTTAAGTATTCCTTTATCTGTAATGATTAATAACTGGCATATCTGTAATGATTAATCATTAAATAGTGATAGGAGTTTCATATGCGATTGAAAAACGTTACAAAGATTACTATAGGAATAGTTTTTGTATTGCTAATGGTAGCAACACTTCAGTTGCTAATACAACCTACGATAGCGGCTGCCCCGCAGTTGCCCAATAACTCGTGCGCAGATTGTCATCGCAAATTGCTTTTTACATCGGAAAAACAGAGACAATTCGTAGATATACGCATCAAGCATCTTGAGAGCGGCATTTCCTGCTCGATTGTATGCCATGAGGACAAGCTCAATAAATCCACAGCCAGCACCTATGCTATGTGGTCGATATCCACTCATGCTCTTTTTAATGTGACCTGCGAAAAATGCCACGGCGGCAACCCGGTAGCGACTTCAAAGGAAGGTGCTCATTCGGGTCTCTCGAACATCAGCATAGCGCGTGCGAACACTCCTGAGACGTGCGGAAAATGCCACGGTGCCGAACTTGAAGAATTCAAGAGTTCACTGCATTTCAAGAAACTGGAATCAGAACAGGAAGGACCTGCACCTGCATGCATCACATGCCACCAGGCGCACAGCGTACGCGTGCTGACAGCCTCCGAGATAGAGGATTTCTGCAGTAACTGCCATAACCGTATAACAGGCATTGATCCATCCGTGCCGAAAAAAGCAGAGACGGCATTAGCTTCAGTAAATGAACTGCAGGTCGGGCTATCAAAAGCCAGAAGCGCCATAATTACTGCACAGGCGTCAGGTAAAGACGTGACCGAAGCTGAGGCGGACCTAGAGAATGCAAGGACGATCCTGAAGCACATTCCCTCGGTCTGGCACAGGTTCAACCTGACCTACTTCGATACCGAAGTCCAGCAGGGTATTACCAAAACCCAGGAAGCAGAGAAGGCTGTATCTGGAGGACCTGCAGCAACTGCGCCGACAAAATCCTCCGGGTTCGAGGGCATCATGCTGCTGGCAGGCGCCTTTGCAGTGTATTTCTTGAAGAGACATTAGGAGAATTATGGCTAAGCTTATATGTTATACAGTGTTGATTACTGTAAGAGAGGAATAGAAATGCACCATAAGAGTTTTATTTTATCCGGTCTTATATTATTGTTCGCAATTTTTGCTGTGCCAGGTGTGCTGGCAGATAACTCATGCATAAACTGCCATGAGAAACTCTCGGCTTTTAACGAGACTGAGCAGCAGTTTAATCAAATAAGGATCAAACACCTTGCAAGGGATGTGCCCTGTTCTCTTGAATGCCATGCCACTACCCTGAGCAAGTTCGCAAAAAGCAACTATGAGCAGTGGACGAAATCAAAGCATGCCATGTTCAATATTACATGCGATAACTGCCATGGCGGCAATCCTGGTTCGGATGTAAAAGAAAAAGCACATGCAGGGGTATTGCTGGATTCTGATCCCAACAGTTCTGTCTTTTACAGGAACGTTCCTGAGACATGCGGAAAATGCCATACTGAGGAGCTAAGTAACTTTAAGAACTCCGCACATTACCAGAAGCTAAAGGCACTCAGGCAGGCTCCAGCCTGTGATACCTGTCACGTACCCCATGAATTCAGGGTACTGAATGTCAGCGAGTTCCACGACCTGTGCAGCCAGTGTCATAATATCGATATGAGGATTGCCCCATCCGACGCACCTGACAGGGCAATAGCAGCACTTGCAGATGCGGACAGGCTGAAGAGCGAGATCAAAAAGGCAGATGATGCTATCAGATTTGCAAAGCAGCAGGGCAAAGATGTATCGACAGCCCAGAAGAACCTCGATAATGCGATATCGATCAGGGACAGTCTCCCGGTATTATGGCATAGTTTTGATCTCTCGAACTTCAGGAACGTAACTGATAGCGGGATCAAATATGCCCAGCAGGCACAGATTGATTCCGGCGTACCGATGGCTACTCCGTCATCACCCGGATTCGGTGCATTATTATCAATTGCAGGAATGATCGGCTTATGCCTGCTGTTGCGCAGAAGATAACGGGGTGCATATAGAATGAACCAAAAATATGTACGTCAAATTATCCTGCTGTTCGCAGTAGTTCTCCTGCTATATACGCCGATCTTCTCTTCGGCGAGACCTGAGTATGCAGTTAAGGAAAGCCGCAACTGTCCGTACTGTCATTCCAGGGAGGGACCGCCCCAGTTAAATGAGATCGGCACATACTATGCGACGCATAACCATTCTCTTGAGGGCTATGTAGCCCCGCCTAAATCGACCCCGACGCCGGAACCGACTAAAGAGGTCGAGATTGGCGTCCATATGAACACATGGGACGTAGGTCTGCGGGCATTCGCGACTATTTTGCTGATACTACTGGTAGTTTACGTTATACGGTTATGAGGTGAACATATGCACATCGAGAAAATTGAGTACGGACCGGAAAAAGTAGGTTTCTGGTCAAATGTTGCATTTATTCTAATAATTCTACTGACCCTTGGAGCTGCGGGAATAACAGGTATGATAATCTGGAAAATAGTAACCAGCGATCCTTCAGCGGCTTCCACAAGGTCGTTCATTGAAAATATCGGGAAATTACTGGCATACCTCCTGTTTATCATGGCGGCTATTCTATACCTGTATGTAAAAGGACTGCTGCAGGACGAATACGTTACTGTGCTGGAGTGAGAACATGGCTGATAAAATTACTCTGACCATCACAAGAAGAAGGCTCACTGAAATCCTGATCGGTTTAGTTTCATTATTTTTAACGGCTGGAGTGGCAGCGGCGATACTGAAATACTTATGGCCGCAAACCGAATCTGCGGGCACAACGAGTGAAGTAAAAATAGCCTCGGTAGATGAAGTACCTGCGGGAAGTGCAAAAAATTTTGTGTTCAACGGAAAAGCTGCTGTGCTTTTACATATGCCTGCAGGTTTCCGGGCATTCGGAAGAGTATGCACGCACCTTGGTTGCATTTCGTACTGGAAATCTGATGAGAGCGTAATCTATTGTCCCTGCCATATAGGTAAGTACGACCCGAATACAGGGGCGGTACTCTCCGGACCCCCACCATCTCCATTACCTGCTATTGATATTGCCGTAAGGGAAGGCGTAGTGTATGCGCTCAAGTGGAAAGATCCGGACTATGTGAGATCCATCTCGTTCTATGCAGGGGCGGCGTGAGGTATCAATATGACTTTATATGATAAGATATACAAATGGCTTGATGACAGGTTTAAATTAAGAGAACTTCTGCCGCCGATAGTTAAACATCCTGCGCCTACGAACGTGGTCTCAAATCCGCTCTACTGTCTTGGCGGAACTGCATTCCTGTGTTTCTTAGTCCTTGTTGTTACAGGGATGTTCCTGGCATTTTACTATAAGCCCACGCCGGATGAGGCATACAAGAGTATCCAGCACATTATGACCGAAGTCCCCCTGGGAAGCCTTATACGGAGTATCCACCACTGGTCGGCGAACGTGATGATAGCTGCAGTCATGCTCCATATGATCCGCATTTACTTTATGGGCGCGTATAAGAAACCGCGCGAACTGAACTGGGTAGTGGGCATATTCCTGTTTCTGATTGTCACGACCTTCGGTTTCTCCGGGTATTTGCTTCCGTGGGACCAGCTTGCACTCTGGGCTACGAAGATAGGAACAGGTATAGCAGGATCAATACCGATCGTAGGAGGATATATTGCCTTGATCCTGATGGGGGGGAACGATATCGGCGCTGAAACGATGACAAGGTTCTTTGCCATCCATGTATTAATCCTGCCGGCAGTGATAGTAACACTTCTCATACTGCATTTCATGATGGTTCGAATACAGGGTATTTCAGGGAGGCTTTAATATGGCAATAATAGAAGTTGAACACGAGGAAGCTGTGGAGGAGCAGGAACCAGAGCATGTAAGAGTACGCGGACTCCCGTTTTTCCCTCATTTCCTGCTCCGGGAAGTAGTTGTGATGTGCCTTATTGCAGGTAGCCTCATATTACTGGCTTCGATATACCCGGCAGGGCTGCTTCAACCTGCAGACCCGTTCACCACGCCGACGCCGATATATCCTGAATGGTATTTCCTGTATGTTTTCGGATTCCTGAAATTCTGGACTTATGATATCGGACCTATACCTGCGAAGGTCATTGGCGTAACCGTGCCAATGGTCCTCTGGTATGGTCTTCTGATACTGGTACCGTTCATTGACAGGAACCCGTCGACCGATATCAGGAATAGAAAGATCGCAGTAGCCCTGGGTGTTATTGCCCTCATTGCCGTACTGGCTTTCACATACTATGGCATTGTTCACGGCGAATGAAACTATCAAAAACAAAATACGAGAGAGTAGATGCAATATCTAAGATCCTGGGACTGATACTGCTGGCAGTCGGTATAGATAATGTATCAAAGGGCAATTATTCTATTGCCCTTGCTCTTTTTGGTTTGGGCGGGTTGATAAGTATCGCACCTGTGTTCATCGAGGTTGAGATTTCATCCTGAGAACTTTTTTAAGTTCAGTCTCGTCTATACTGTAGTTGAAGGTTTTTTCGCCGTCGATCTCGATTACAGGTATGAGGTATTTATATTTCTCAAAGGCTTTTACGTCTCCCTCAATATCTATTTCGGTTAAAGAGAATGGAAGTTCCTGTCGTACTTTAAGGAGCGTTTCTCTTGCGATATCGCAGAGGTGGCAGTCTTTTTTCGAGTAAATGGTTATATTTATCATATCCGTGTTTAGCGCCTCTACTGCTGAATTATACATCAGTCAACGAATTATTTTAGTTATCTTTAATACATTTAAAACCTATCCAGGTGCTATGCCTTGCGAGAAATTCACCAGAAAATATGATGATTATAAAAACATCAGGAAGCAGAAAAAACTGTTCGGAACATTCGGTTTCCGTGGTGTTGTGAATCAGGGTTTTGATGCTGATAAAGTTAAGCGTGTGGGGGCAGCTCTGGCGCTGTATCTGGGGGACAACAAAATAATTGCGATAGGAAAAGACCCCAGGAAATCTTCGGATATGCTTGAGGAAGCCCTGATAGAGGGAATTACAGACTACGGGTGCAATGCGCTCACCCTGGGAATCATCACGCCGAATACCCTCTCGCTTGAGGTGGCAAGACAGGCTGACGCAGGCGTTATGATAACAGCCTCGCACAATCCTCCCGAATACAACGGCATTAAGTGCCTGAGCAAGAGAGGAATGGGCTTTTCTCCTGAGGAAGACCTTGAGCTTGAGAGAATCTACTTCGGTGAACTCAAAAGCTCCACAAAAAAGGAGAAACGATTATCGGACAGCAGCGCAGGCGAGAGGTACCGCAACCACATAGTGCAGTACGTTAAAAAACTCTTTCCTGCCGCGCATATGAAAATAGTTGTAGATGGGGGCGGCGGTTCGGCATCATCAGTGACCCCTGAGACCCTTGAAAGATTGGGATATGAAGTGGTCAGGTTCAACTGCAAATACGACGGCATGTTCAGGGAAAGGAATCCTGAGCCCACGGACGCCAACCTTGAAAAGTTGAAAAAGCTTGTTGTTAAAGAAAATGCGGATATGGGCGTTGCGCACGACGGCGACGGTGACAGGACGGCTTTCGTGGACGAGAACGGAAAGTTCGTCCAGGGCGACGTCTCCGCGGCGATAATAGCAGATCATGTCCTGCGCCAGAGCAGGGATAAAGAGAAGAAGATCGCTGTGACCATAGCGTTCTCCAACCTCATAGAACATGTTGCAAAAACCCTCGGCGCAGAGGTCATCTATACCCCCGTCGGCGAGCCTTACCTGGCGCAGGCAAAACTCATGTGCGGCGCCCAGGTCGGGCTTGAGGAGCACGGCTCTGTACTGCTTGAATGGAGCCGCGAAGGTCCCATGCTTGCAGGGATAATGGCAGGGATACTGTCAAAAGAAGGGATGACATTATCAGAACTTGTCGCTTCGTATCCAAAATACTACCAGATAAAGGATGCAAAGACGTTGCCTGCTGGTACAGACATAAACGCGCTCATGGACAGGCTGAAGCAGGAGGTACCGCAGGGTTACGAGAGAGCCACTGACATGGACGGCGTGCGGGTGGACTACCCTGATGGCTGGTTCCTTGTGAGAGCGAGCGGGACTGAGCCCAAGGTGAGGGTTTTCTCAGAGGGGAAGACAGAGGAGAAGGCGCGGGGGCTGAACAGGGATGCGATGGAGGGGCTTGAGAGGGCGATGAGCGGGTAAAGTAATGGTTCTTTTCGCAGGGAAACTAATTCAAATAGTTTCCCTCTGCAAAATACTTCAACACTCAATTACCTTCACAGCCCTTACCCCGTTCTCCCACACGTACGCCCTCATTCCGTCCGCACCTGCGATAAGCCATACGGAGGGGGCATTCTCCATGGTCTCCCTGTCCCACAGTGAAGGGACTGCGGATGAGACCGGGTGGGTATGATAAATCCCAACTACCTCTTTGCCGCTTTTCTCCGCTTCGTTCCAGGCGTTATAATGCTCTTTCGGGTCAAGCTCAAAGCTCCTCCTTGTGCGCTTTACGTTGGTTACAGGCTGGGCTTTCTCCACGAGCGCCGTGCTGCCGTTTACAGTGCCTATGAGCACACCGCAGGCTTCATAGGGCTTATTGGCTTCAAGCTCAGCCTGTATCAGTTCAATATCGCAGCGCAGGATTCTTATTTCAGTGATCATATACCTACAAATTTATTAACCGCAGATGAAATCGACATAAACAACGAACTAATACGAACTCGTACGAACTCTGAATGGTTTGAGTTCGTATCAGTTCGTACGAGTTCGTTGTTAATAGAGTATCTAGATTTTCACACCAGGTCGTAAAGGCTCTTTTAATGCTTTGTGTCATCTGTGTTCTTTGCGGCTTATTATCCATAATCCGACAACTACCATAAGCTCAAAGATCGATATGCGGATTCAGGTCGCACCCCGTACACGGAAGGCACATTGTCTTAGATACGCTCGCGTCAAGCCCATACTTATCCAGAATCCGTCTTGCCATTTTCGCAAGCCTGAGCAGCCTCTCTTTCGTGGGGCGCTCAGCCTCAAGTTCGCCGAACCGCAGCGGGTGCACCCCCACAGCCCTTATTATCGGTATCACGCCCATCTTCGCAAGCTCCTCATACTGCTTTTCAACCGTCTCATCAGTTTCACCCAGCCCCACGATGAAATTAGTATAAACGTGATTCTTCCCGAATATCCTGACCGCATCCTTCAGGCATGAGAGCGTAAAATCAAGAGGCGGTTTTTTACAGTATTTCTCGTAAAGCTCCCTGTCCATAGTCTCCACGTTATACTTTATCTCGCTGGCTCCCGCCTCTTTCAGCAGACGCGAGGAATCCTTTGTGGGGTACACGGATACCCCTATGGGCACGTTGTATTTACGGAGCGCCCTGACAAGTTCCACAGCCCTCTTGACCTCTTTCTCAGGCGATACTTCAACCCCTGATGTTATCGATATGCCTTTCATGCTGCCCAGGCTGTGCGCCTCTTCAACGAGTGCCAGCAGCTCCTCTGAGGATTTGACCTTGCCTTTGAGTTTCGGGACAGGACAGAACTTGCAGTCGTAGATGCACCTCTCGCTCATGGTTATGTACGCCTGCTCCGGGCAGTGGATAAGCTCTTCCTCGATAGTCCCCCTCACAAGCTCTTTTCCGCCTTTCAGGATCACTATTTCGCCGCCGTCCCTCACCGCGCGCAGGGGGGAGCCTTCATCCACCACGAGCCTGACCCTGCGTTTCCCAGACCTGAAGAAAAAAGCCTTGCCCCCCGCACCGGGTCCTGCGGTGGGAATGGTGAGCCTGCCGAGAAGGGAGGCGTCGATGTCTATAGCTCCTATGGAGATAAGTTCGGCTTTTATCTTTGCATCCATTTCCATGGTTCCAAGATAACTTTTTAATACATAAATACTAGCCCATCAATTTAAGGAATATCTCCTCAAGCGAGGTCTCGACTGTTTTTATATCAATTATATTCCCGTTATGCTTCGCCACCCAGCCCGTGATCCTGTTGAACTCCTCGATGTTGTTCGTGCTCGCTCTGAAATGCCCGTTGTTCCTGACAGCCTCAAAATCAAAAGCATCGTTGGCGCTGAACTCGATCGTGTACTGTACTGCGCCGCATTTTCTTTTTATCTGCGCCATGGTGCCGCACGCCACTTCCTTCCCGCGGTTCATCATCAGCACCCGATCGCACAGGCTTTCGACCTGGTAGAGGTTGTGCGCGCTGAACACTACGGTCTTTCCCTGCTTTTTAAGACCAGCCACAAAATCCGCAAGGTACTTTGAGGTCGTCGGGTCAAGACCTGATGTCATCTCATCCAGCACCAGGTACTCAGGGTCGTTTATAAGCGCCCTGGCTATCGCCACCTTCCTCTGCATCCCCTTGGACATCTCACCTATCCTCTTATCCGCTGCATCCAGCCTGAGCGCAGAGAGAAGTTCTCGTATCCTGTCAGATGCCAGAGCCTTCTCAATCCCGTATAACTGTGCGAAGAACATCAGGTAATCCTTTGCTGTCATCCCTTCGTACAGTGGGCTCTCCTCAGGCAGGAACCCGAGCTTCTGCTTTATCCGCCGGGCGCCCTTCCTTATGTCCATCCCATTGACCGTAATGCTCCCGCGCGTCGGGACTATAAGCCCGCTCAGCATCTTGAGCGTGGTGGTCTTGCCAGCGCCGTTGGGTCCGACAATGCCGAAGATTTCGCCTTTCTCTATCTCAAAGTTGAGGGAATCAACTGCCGTGAAACCATCATACTCTTTCCTCAGTTCCTTGACCTCTATTTCTAACATAGAAACTATTATTTAATCATAAAGTAATATAAATGTGATGGGTTTACTAACGATCTCACGATGGGAACTGAGACGGACAAGGCTGAGTTTCAGCCGTAAAACCCTCGCTCTTTCGCTCTTATTGCTCATCCTCACGGGATTTGTCTCGTTTTTCGTATCACAGAGCGGTTTTCATATCAACGACGGTATCTACAGAGTAGTTGTCACCGATCCTGAGCTTGGTTCTGTCCTCAAGACCGATTATAAATTCAGGGTCTATGTTGCAGATGGAATAGAAGCAAAGGACCTTTTTGAACATGGCGGGTTCGATGGCGGGTTCGATATCCTGGTAACAGGGGAAAATATCCGCTACCACCGCTCCGAGAGGTCAACAGCAGCCCTCGATGCGCTGGATAAAGCCGTTTTAAGGTACGATGAATCCAGGCTTCTGGCGTATGACGACCTGAACAACACGTTCCCAGTATGGATAACTGTAAAAAATCTTGCAAGAGAGCAGGCGTTTAAGCCCCTGTCCATCCAGAAACTCCCTGATTTTGAAGCAAACCCCCAGGCGACACGGTCTGCGCCCGTGGAAACCCCCATTGAAATTACCATAAAAGACAGCTCCCAGGTCCCGTCTGCCAGGGAAATTACTGAAAGCAGGGCGGCTCTGCCGATAAAAGAAAAAGCTCTTTCAACCCCCTCCCATTTTAACCCCCCTATCCCTTTCAAATCAGTCGTCTTAAGTTTCATCTTCATATTCCCCGTGTTTTTTATAGCGCAGTTCTTTTCAGCAAGCATCACGCAGGAAAGGGTGAGAAGAAAAGGGGAACTTTTGCTTGTATCGCCTGTAAGACCGTACGAGATTGTGCTTGGCAAGCTCCTTCCATACCTTTTGCTCTCGCTTGTGCTGATGGGCGCAATAACAGTCTATATAGGAGGGAACGTGTGGATGCTCGCAATTTTACTGCCCGTTGCTCTCATGTTCCTCTCAACAGCCTTCCTGGGCGCGCTGATAGCCCGAAGCTTCAAAGAGCTAACGTTCATCCTTGTCTTCCTCTCGGTCACGCTCTCAGGCTACATTTTCCTTCCTGCCATGTTCACCAATATCCATGCTATCAGCATCATCTCCCCGATGACGCTCGTAGTGAGGCTTCTTGAAGGCGAGGCAGTTACCGCAGGCGAATACGTGTTCTCGACCCTGCCGTTCTACCTGGTCTCGCTCCTTATCCTGATGTTCGGCATCTTCATCTACCGCGAGGAGGACCTGTTCACTCAGAAGCCCATTAAAGGCAAGCTTGTCGATTCCATACAAGTATTCATCGAGCGTGTTCCTGCCCCGCTTTTCTTTTTAAGCA
>JAPMTX010000104.1 GCA_026552855.1 Candidatus Methanoperedens sp.
TGTCGGGTTATTCTCAAATACCTTTTCTAAACTTCTTCCAATCGTATCGTCATTGAAATCTTCTGGTTTCAGATCTTCGCGAAAAAAGAGTTCAACGGGCTTATTTCTCATAAATTCCGGGAAGAGATAAAGCGGTCTATTTACAAAACCCAATGCATTTATTACCATTGCTGTAATGGCTTCTCCGGTAGTCACAATTTGTTTTTCATTTATGCCTACAAGATTATCTATCTCTTGGACCAGTCCGAGCTCTTTACATACGCCAGCTACTATGCCGAGGTGATCTACGTTTTTACTCAAATATTCCATGTCGACTGATTCTTGTTTTAATTATATAAAATCAACGGTCTCGTGTGCGGAATGTGGGAGAGATGCACCGATTGTCTGGATTCTTGCATCTTTTGTTGAGATAAGAGCCTCTTTATTGGACGGGTCTGTTGTTCCCGGGGGAATTTTATCCGAGCCCTTAAGAAGCATGCTCATCCTGCCATACCACATAAAGGCTTTAAAATAATTCTTTAATTTTTCTGATCTTGTATAGTGGCCTCTTGGAACATATTGAGAATAATCTTCCTTATAAATAAAGATAGGGGAATTCGAAAACCCAGAATGTTCTTCTATCAATTCCAATTCTCTTTCTACATCATCTCTGACAAATGATGGAACCTGAAAACTATATCTCTCTATATCCTCTTTTTTGAAATAGGCATCAGTGCATTCCCAATCGTTTTTACTCGGGCAGATCTGTTCAGGTTTTATCTGTAGTAAACTTAATCCGGTTGAAAAGTAGGCGGCATTCCTTTTTGATGCTTCTTTGCGGTCTCCATCAGTATTTTTATAAGATTCTATTGAATTGTTGAGTAATTCCTGGCTGATTTTCCAGATCAAGTCATAAAATTCTCTTTCTTCAATTTTGCGCAGTGTTTCATCGAACTGGATGTGGTAAATGTGCAATAGCGAATCAGAAGTAATGAAGATCGGCACTTCTTTACCCTTCAGATCGCTATATATCTGAGTGATATACTCTTCTTTTTGATTGAAAGGATTTCTTATGACAACAAAGCCGTTCTTTTTCAATAAATTCACAGAATCCATGCCGAGAGGAGTTTTATCTGAGAAAGAACCAAAGTTTGAAATCTGATATGACTGTAATGGTAAATCATATTGAGAGGCATTCAGGGTAATATTGAGCGACTGTAATGAATAATATTTGACAAAATCCATTCTTTCAACCTTTATCAGGGACACATTATCAGCAGCTTCAGGCATATTATAACGATCTGCGTGATCGAGTAATGCGCCGCCGCTGTCATTCACCTTGAGCGTTGCTACTTGTGGGCATAAGAGATCAACATTCTGCCAAACTGCTTTTTTTAAAACTTTAAGAGCATCATCGACATGAATAGCTCCATCACATGTCACATCGTCACCTGTGCTCATTTGATATGGCGATGTATTTTGACCTAGGGTATATCTTAGGTATAATAATGCGTCAGCGACTGTGATACTACCATCATCATTGATATCTCCTTTCATGGTTCCGATGCGGTTATTGCCCGTATCAGCAACCATGATACTACCATCATCATTGATATCTCCTTTCATGGTTCCGAACTTCTGGATGCGGTTATTCCCCGAATCAGCAACATATACATTCCCGCTGTTATCCACGGCTACTCCAGTTGGGTTATTGAACTGACCATCGCCGCTACCAGAACTTCCCCATTTAGATAAAAAGACTCCCGACGCATTGAACTTCTGGATGCGGTTATTGCCCGTATCAGTAACATATACATTCCCGCTGTTATCCACAGCTATTCCAGATGGATAACTGAGCTGGCCATCGCCGGTGCCATAACTTCCCCATTTAGATAAAAGGCCTCCCACCGCACTGAATTTCTGGATGCGGTTAAGCCCCTGTTCAGCAACATATACATTCCCGCTACTATCCACAGCTATTCCAGAGGGGGTCATGAACTGACCCTCGCCGCTACCAGAACTTTCCAATTTAGATAAAAAGCCTCCCGAGGCATTGAACTTCTGGATGCGGTAATTCCCCGTATCAGCAACATATACATTCCCACTGTTATCCACAGCTACTTCAGTTGGATAAAGGAGCTGACCATCACCGCTTCCAGAAGTTCCCCATGTAGATAAAAATCCTCCCGACGCATTGAACTTCTGGATGTAGTCATTCCCCGGACCAACAACATATACGTTCCCTCTGCGATCTACAGCTACTCTATATGGGCTATTGAATTGACCATCAATTTCCCATTTAGATAATAAGACTCCCACCCCACTTAACTTCTGGATGCGGTTATTCATCTGATCAGCAAGATATACATTCCCGCTACTATCCACAGCTATTCCTGATTGATAACTGAACTGGCCATAGCTTCCGCCATCAGGATATTTCCATGTAGATAAAAAGCTTCCCGACGCATTGAACTTCTGGATGCGGTAATTCTCCTGATCAGTAACATATACATTTCCGCTGCCATCAACAGCTACTCTTGATGGGGTTAAGAACTGACCATCACCGCTTCCAGAACTTCCCCATTTAGATAGAAAGCCTCCCGACGCATTGAACTTCTGGATGCGGTTATTCCCCTGATCAACAACATACACATTCTCGCTGCTATCCACAGCTATTCCAGATGGATAACTGAACTGACCATCACCGCTTCCAGAACTTCCCCATTTAGATAGAAAGCCTCCCGACGCATTGAACTTCTGGGTGCGGTTATTGTAATAATCAGCAACATATACATTCCCGCTCCTATCCACAGCTATTCCAGACGGATATCTGAACTGACCATCGCCGGTGCCTTCACTTCCCCATTTAACTAAAAAGCCTCCCGACTCATTGAACTTCTGGATGCGGCCATTCCCCTGTTCAGCAACATATACATTCCCGCTGCTATCCACAGCTATTCCAGATGGAGAATTGAAATACCATTGCTGGGTAGCAGGAATTTTTAATACAAATTCATATGAGTCCTCAGCACCCACCACTCCAGCCAGCAACAATAAAAGCATCGTTATTCCAACCGCTATTTTGAGGACACGCCCTCTACAATTATTAATTTTTGAAATCATTTTATTCACTTATCCGTCTTTCTCTGAAAATCATTATCAGTACCAACGCAAATCCTGATCCCTCATCCATGTATTCTCCTCCTGTTTACCATCTCTTTCGCCTGGCTGTATATACCGCCAGAAGTATTGTTATTGCCAGAGCTGCCTCAAACCCGGCAGACTTCTCGGCAAGGCTAACTTTATGAGTTTCAGTCGGGCTTGCTGCCGGAGTTTTTGATGTTTTAGTTGATTCGCCGCCAACTTTTACCAGCCAAACATCCGTATCGCCAGCACCATATGAATTCGTACGGCCTGCTAGTACGTAGCCACCATCTAAGGTCTGTTTTACAGCGTTGACATAATCAGAATTTGACCCACCAAAAGTTTTACTCCATAGCAGGCTGCCATTTGCATCGGTTTTAACAAGCCAGGCGTCAGACGTGCCATCCCCAGATACTGTCCAGCCTGCTGTTATGTAACCTCCGTCTGAAACCAGCTCGATAGATTTAAAATCATATGGGTTGGAGATAATGCCTGGGATTGGAAATCCGAAAGTCTTTTTCCACTGCTGATTACCATTTGCATCTGCCTTGATAAGCCAGGCACCGGGATTAAGAGCAGATTCTGTGCGACCTGCAATTATATAGCCCCCATCCAAGGTCTGTTTTACATCATTGGCATAATCTTGATCAGATTGTATCCCCCCAAACATCCTGTTCCACTGCTCATTACCATCTGCATCTGTCTTAATGAGCCAGGCGGCATATTTAAAGGTGTCATTCCCGATATCTCTGTATATCCAGCCTGCAATTATATAGCCCCCATCCGAAGTTTGCTGGACAGAGCGAGCTGATAAGAATTGTCCTCTGAATATCTTATTCCACTGCTCGGTACCATTAGAATCTGTTTTAATGAGCCAGGCACCGCCAAAATACGCATTATACGATCCTGCTATGATATAACCTCCATCTCTGGTCTGCTGGACAGAAGAAGCCCAGCTTTCTTCTCCTTTGAATGTCTTGTCCCACTGCTGGCTGCCATTGGCGTCGGTCTTGATGAGCCAGATTTTACTGCTGTGGTTTATAGGGCTAAAATCTTCACCACCGGCTATTATGTAACCTCCATCTCTGGCCTGCTGGATAGACTCAGCGCTATCAACACCTGTTTTTCTTCCTCCGAATGTCCTGTTCCACTGCTGATTGCCGTTTACATCTGTTTTAATAAGCCAGACAGCATAAACACCTGAAACATAGGTTTGACCTGCAAGGACATATCCTCCGTCAGAAGTTTGCTGGACGGAATTAGCACTGTCAGAACCTGGTCCTCCGAAGGTTCTATTCCATTCCTCAGAAGGAGGTACGCCTGTTGCACTGGCAGGGATTTCCTCCCCAACAGCTCCTGTTCCATCTGAATACTGATAAAATGGTCTTAGAATTGCCAATACGGTACCGCAGGATTCTGTAAGAAAGATCGCATCAAGTTTAGCTTCAATGATCGTATATTCTTTGCCATCTATGGTCTTATTGTAATAGAAAATATTATCGTAGGTCAAATTTATTTCTTTTACAATATCACCATGCGTCAGATATGATCTTTTTATAACTTCACCATTCTTATATAAGGAAAAATTCGCTATCCAAATAGTTTTGCCCCACATGCCATCTTTAGCTGGAATGTTTGTAAAATTTAAGCTATCGATTGAGAGCATATACCCCTCTTTCAGCAAGGTCACGTTCCCAGGGCAGTCCTGGGAATCTCCCGAATACCAGGGGTCGAGAAAAATTTTATCCGGCGACAGTATCAAATCGCCCGCTGCTGTACTGTTAGAAGCTGAGCCTGCGGCGCCTGCAGATAAAAAGATAAGCAGTGCCAGCGCCGCTACTCCAGCTATCCTGGTAGAACGACATTTATTAATAATATACAATGTCATTTTAATGAATTAATTTTGAGAATCGATTCATAGCTCTTAATCCCCATGGGGAAACATAATCCTGTAATACTTTTCCCCAAATTCGAAAGCTGTACCATAATCACCTCTACTCTGGTAAACGTTTAGCTTCCCTTCTTCATTCCGAATTTCATAAGCCATATCACCATGAGTCCTGACCATATTTTCAGATAATTTAAAAATTCTATTATCTTCAGAAAGAGAAATCCCGTTATTTTCAAATACTTTTCTTAATTTCGTTGGAATAGAACTATCAGTGTAAATTTTCATCTTGTCCAGTTCTTCCTTCAATTCTTTATCTTCAATGCTAAAAAGATACCAGGGTTCACGCCCTTTTTGTTCAATAAAATCTTTTGTCCGTACCCACTCATCATGTTGCACTTCTGACCAGCTTGAATTGTATTCATTTTTGGTGAGGTCATATTCGTTTATTGCTTTTTTAAGTGCAGGATAATTATCCAATTCTTCTGCTGTTATTACTGCGGACTCGATTCTATTAAGTTGTGGATTTGTTGCTGATATTTCTTCAACTGTATCAAATCTGTGGACATTTATATAATAGGTAGGAGCGCCGGCAATCACAACCCAGGCACCAATAGTCAAAAGAACAACAGCAAATGAAAGGGCAAATGCTCTCATCGCAAAACCAATAAGAGGATGCTGCTTAAAAGCCCTCAAGCCGATTAGAAATATGATCAGCAGAATCAATAAAAAAATAAAAAAAGGGTGAATAGGAAGTTGAATAAAGTTTAAAAATGATAGCCCTCCAAAGAAAAGCAAAGAAATGATAGCAAAAGAAATAACAACAGCCTTTAACGCAAAGGTAAAGGAATGCTCTTTAAAGTAGTACATGACCAAAGATACCAG
>JAPMTX010000105.1 GCA_026552855.1 Candidatus Methanoperedens sp.
AGCTTGAAGCTCCCATCCTTCTTTTGTTTCACGAGTTTCCACAACTTTGGATAAAATGGATTTTCACGTTTGTCCATTTCTCCGTATGGCGCCAAGCCCATGACTTTATATTCGTCGTCATTTGCTTTAAATCCCAAAAAAACGGTTATGGCAGTATAGATGAGCCCTATCGAATCTGGAAATTGGATGCATTCTTTCAGAGTGAGCGCATTGCCCTCAGCATAACCACACGTCGTGGTATTTTTTTCTCCTACGCCATCGACTGTTAAAAGCGCCGCATGGTCAAATCCGCTCAAATAATAGGAACTCGCTGCATGGCAAAGATGATGATCCAGAAAAATGATGGGGTTGTTTAAACCCGTTGTTTTATGTTCTAGATCATATTGATGCTAGTAGTTAAAAAATACTCACCGCAAAGGACGCAAAGAGCGCAAAGGCGGGTTAAATTCCCTTGCGCATCCTTAACACTCTTTGCTGTGATTTCTCTCCGATCCTCTTATGAAGTTATTTTCTTAGTTTAGCAGTAATTTTTGCTACGTCTTTAGCATCAATTACAGGAATGGACATTCCCTCGGCAATATCAGTCCAGTAATGACCGGCTACCAGCATAGCTTCAGGGTCATCACACTCGTACAGGACAAAAATCCGGTTCCCTGTAACATCAAGCCACTCACCGATCAACTTTATCTCCTCCGGGTATTTGAATTCGCTCCACCTTTTTTCGATCTCGTCCCTGCTCTCAGGCGCCCACGTCCATATGTCCATAAATAACATTGTTCTAACCTCCAGAATGAGGTTAATATTTCATCGTAAATAAATCTTTTCAGCCCCTCGAACCCATCCAATAATTCCAACTTTTCAAATTACATATTGTCTTCAAGGGTTAAAAATCGGTAGTCTCCTAAATTTCATGACCTATATAAAAACAACCGCCACTGAGACACGGAGATGAAGAGAAATATTTCCAAAAAAGCTCTCCGTGCCTCTGGGTCTCTGTGGCTTCACAAATAATTTGCCACTGAGACGCAGAGAACACAGAGGTTACCATCAGGATTTCTTAACTATATTTATCGTGATAACGTCTCTCTGCGGCTCACTTATATGAAATCGTACAAGTTCAATCAATACATACAGATCAAGATTTGAAGGACACTACCTAATCTTGTTATCCCGTCTAATTATTGGATGGTCTCCAGCCCCTCCAGACAAAACGCATAATTACAATAAAAACTGTATTAGCAGATTAAAGATGATTGACCCTGTTAATAATTTTCAGATACCTGACGAATGGGTGAAACGTGCAAAACTACCCGCCAGAGAACTTAACGAGCTTATCTCCAGCGGTCGTTATGTCCTCCTCTCGGACGGCTCGCTGCTGCGCCGGGGCTACACCACAGGGACGACCGCAGCCGCGGCTGCAAAAGCATCTGTTTTATCCTTGAAAATGAAGGTTTCAGAAGTATCAGTCCCCACGCCAGCCGGCATCCGTGTTACCCTGCCAGTTACCGCACGGAACGGAAGAGCCTCAGCCGTAAAGGATTCAGGCGACCACGGCTCTGACGTAACCCGCGGCATGGAGATCATCGCAGAGGCTAAAGAACATGATGCCATAGTGATACGAGCAGGCGTGGGCATAGGCTCAAAAAGAGGCATACCTGCGATAAATCCAGCCCCCATGCGCCAGATAGAAGCTTCTATAAAAGAAGCTCTCGCAGAGACCGGGTTAAAAGGGGCGCATGTCACCATCTCTGTCCCGGAAGGCGAGGAAATAGCTCTAAGAACTCTCAACGGGAAGCTCGGGATAATCGGAGGAGTATCCATCCTCGGCACGACCGGATTCGTTGAACCCTGGAACGAGCACCTGGGTGAGATGAAAGAAGAACTCATCAGGAGCGCAGAAAGGCTCGTCCTTACCACGGGGCGGCTGGGCATGCGGTATTCCCATATGCTTTTTCCGGGTTACGAGGTAGTTCTCATTGGAAGCGATATCTCAAGAGGGCTAAAAGCCGCAGGAGGAGAAGTAATACTCTGCGGGTTACCGGGATTGATCATGAATTGGGCTTATCCCGATATTCTGAAAGGCAGCGGTTACCTCACGGTACAGGAGATGGTAGAAGCAGATCCGGAAAACCCTCTTATAGACAGGGCTCTTGGAAGAGCCGCAAGGTTATCCGGGAAAAGAGTGGTACTTTTGAACAGGAACGGGACAGTACTTCGCGACAGCGGTGAGAGAAAATGAAGATAGTCGGCGTGGGCGCAGGACCCAATCTCCTGACGCAGGAGGCAATATCAGCTATCGAGAACGCGACCGTGATATTCGGCTCAAGGAGAGCCATAGAACTGGCAAAAGAGCATATAAGATGCGAGGCACATGAGATTGCGAATTATACGCTTAGCTCGTTGCCGGAAGATGCGGTTATCCTTTCAACTGGCGACCCGATGCTCTCAGGGCTCGGTAAGTTCGCAAAAAAGGGGGATGAGATAATCCCCGGCATATCCTCACTGCAGCTTGTTTGCTCCCACCTCTGCCTCGATATGGAGTCGCTTTCCGTAATAACCGCTCATTCGCGCGATATAGGGCAGGTGAAAAACCGTCTTGCGGCTGAATTAAGGGACGGGAAAAACATTTTCCTGCTTCCTGATCCATCTTTCGGGGTAGGAGAGGTTGCTGGCTTCCTGAGATCGCGGGGCATATCCAGAAAGCTCTCTATCTGCGAGAATCTAGCCTATCCTGACGAGCGCATCCTGACAGGTACGACTGAAAAGCCGCCCGCTGTGGGATCAGACCTGTACTGCATTGTGATATGCAGCATATGAGCCCTATTTGTCTTCCTTCGGGATTATTACCTTTTTAATATCGTGCCAGGTGATGAAAAGAGGGGAGGAGTTATCCGACGGCTCAAAGAAAACACCGATTGAATCCGCGTGTCTTAAAATGCCCGTATATATTGTTCCTGAACCGGTCTGCACCTGCACTTTCCTGTTGATAAAAACGCCAAGATATACTGCTGACGGCTTTTCCTTCGAGGTGCCGGTCTGTTTATCCGTGTCCTTATAGAGCACGTTCGGAAGAACAAGATCAGGAAGGACGGGTATCAACCTTGCAAAGTTCTCGAAAAGTTCCTGCGAACTATCCAGGATGAGCACATCAGAATAAATGACCATGCTTTTCATTTTGCTCCGGGATGACTCATAATCCTGGGTAAGAGGCACTAAAGCGCAGAACTCGCAGTTCTTATCCGAAGCTCCTGCCGTCCGGGATAATATTTTCTCAACAGCACCCGGGTTGATCTCTTTCGGTTTACCCTCAAAATCAATGCCTGTCCTGTTCATTTCCATTAATGTCGATCTGAGTTTTAAAATATCAGCTGCTCTGATAATTGCAATGGATCTCATCAATTGTTTCCAGACCTGTTAGTTCAGTTTATTATAAAACAATAATTTAATACGTGTTCACCGGCTAATCCCCGTTTTTCTCGTATTTTGCGTTATCCCGTTTTTCAGCCTCTAATCAATTATTAAACTGGATTATTAAATAGGTTTTGAAATGGAAGTAAAAAAATAAAACATTACCTGAACTCTGGCTCAAGAATTATAGATTCTTTAGATATAGAGATCACAAAGAATGGCTTCTCTCCAGCCAGCAGGTTCTGGGATAGTTTTATTGTAACCGGTATACTTTCTACGAGCATTAATGAAAAAACGAAGGCAGGAGGAATTAAAAGAGATCCAAGGAGCAGTACAAGGAATAATGCAGGAAGCGACAGGTATATAGATGCAAATACTATCATCAAGCCGGCTATTATTAATCCAGTCCGTTTATTGATCATTCCTATTCCCTCTGGTTACTTTATTATAACCACTATATAAGTTATGTGTTTGCGGCTTTTAATATTAGCCGTTTGCTCCGCGGACAGTTGCAATATAAAAATTATTATAACCAAATAAAAAGATATCGCAAAGTATATACGTTAGGAAATGAAACAACATATATAAGGTAGGATAAAAATTGCATCTCTACTGAACGAAGTTTCCTATCTGCAAAAAACCGGACAGCTTCGTGCGGGATTACCTCGAATAAACCGCTATTTTGCATAAAATGGGGAAAACGCAAAAGGAGATAAAAAGAGGATATATTTTGGAATTTCGGAATAGTTTAACCAAGGACAGGAAACCAGGACAGGAGAATATGATTGTTACACGGCATATCTCACTTGATAATGACTGCATCAGCAAGATGGAACCATATGTAGTGAGGCACAGGGGCAACTTCAGCGCTGCCATAAGGGATATAATAGACCATGCGGGAAAATCCACCTTCCCCAGGAACACATGCGCAATGGACGCTTCACTATTTAAATGGGTATTGAACGAGATCGATGAGATACTTGTGCCTGATGATGTCCTGGATGAGATGATAGACCCCATGATGATAAACTCTATGAGGAGGCTTGAGAGCTACCTTAATTACAGATTCGGTGAGCTTGAGTGGGATATTAACTTTACATTAAAAAGCGATAACGACACCTCTCCATCAAACATAGTGGCAGAGATAAAAGGTCCCTCCCAGAAAATAAAATTCGTCGCCTGTATACTTTCCCAGTACCTGGTAAAGAACTCCATCAAACAGGCGCCTCTTGAGATCAAGTCAGTTGTTAATTTCAGTGACTGTATAAAAATCGAACTGTCAGGATCAGGTAAGAAGGAGGCGGTCTGTAGCCTGATAACGTTCTTCGGGGGGATGGACGATGTAATAAAAACCGTAAGAAGCCGTCCCGCCTTCTGGAAGTCCATAATCAGCAGGCATCTTTTAAGTAACTATAACATGGTCACCGTCCACAGGAACTATTTTGAGGATCTGTTGTGCGAGAATATACCGCTTGGGGAGATAACGATTGAGACCCTGGCGAAAAAACCGCTCCAGGACATACCGCTCACAGAGATGGTCAACCTCATAAAGGAAGTTTACGAAACATCCAGGGTAGTTGAGAGAGTGGAGATCAATAGAGAGAACATAATATTGTTCCACAACTATAGAAATAAAGATGCGACAGACAAGCTCAAACGAATACTCATTACCCTTCTGGAAGCCAACGGTCATTTATACGATGCCAAATCCACAGCCAATATGATAGTGCTGACGCACAGACCTGATGTGGGTATAAAGATCAACGAGATCGTGGATAAACTGAAAGCGAGCAACAATAAAATGGACCAGGAATTACTGATGTTCCTGACTTTTCTTAAGGGGCTCAAGGACATTCCCGACATACCCATGTCGCTGACAGCCCTGGGGAGAAAGATCGGCAGGTCCCTGATGCAGGAGTACGAGAAGGAGAACAATATCAGGAACTGGAGCCTTGAAACGTTCAAAAACGCCTTCGAAATAATAAATGCCAAGCTCCACGTGGAAAGCGAATGGAGACTGGAGGGGAAAAACCTGCTGTATACTGTCAGAAAATGTCATATCGCCACTGAAGGGAACAAGTTTGATACGTACATCTGCCACACTGCAAGGGAGACCTTCAAGGGCGCTCTTAACTATGTATTCGGGAACAGCGCAGAGATTGATATTAAGAAACTGCTGTCTCACGGGGACAGGTTCTGCGAGGTGGTTATAAAGATACCATAGGTCGGCTGCCCTGATTTATAGTTATCCGGATAACTTCGTATTATTAACCGCAGATAAACGCAGGTCTATGTCCGCGCGTCTGCGTTTATCTGCATTTCATGGCGAAGATGAGACAATGAAAAGAGAAAATGGCGTTTAATATACATATAATCCTGCGTGTGTACCGATTTAATTTATAAATTACAATATATTCTATTTTCTGGCTGCTCAATTCCACGATGCGTATGACATGTCGGAAAAGG
>JAPMTX010000182.1 GCA_026552855.1 Candidatus Methanoperedens sp.
CATCTGCTGCTGCGTCCCCTCGCCGCAGTCAAACAGCATCATGTCCCCCTCGCGATTTATGAGCACAGCGGAGGGATTGCGGTTAGGAGTGGGGAGGGTACCGCCTGTTCCGAGAAATGTTACGCGCAGCATAAAGAGCTTATTGGTACTGGAGATTTAAATAGGTCACTTGTTCTGTCGCGATCACCCTGGCACGTAAGAGTTCTTAAATCCTCTCAGGGTGCAGCCAATATTATTACTCCCAGTTATCTCTTTGGAGGGTAAATATTATATATGGTAATGTTCTATTATGGCAATGGTGAAGTTTCAATGAGTCGCGTCATCGGATTAAAATGCAGGGAATGCGGTGCGGAGTACCCTGCCGTTATTCAGAATACATGTTATGAGTGCTTTGGCCCTCTTGAAGTCAACTACGACTGGGATTATATTGCAGATCACACAAGCAAGGAAAAGATCGCGGCAGGACCGAAATCCATATGGAGATATGCCGACCTCCTGCCAGTGGAATCGGGAAAGCGCGTCGACCTTGGGGCAGGGTTCAATACGCTTCATCTCGCGGAGCGCTTGGGGGCTGCTCTGGGTCTGGATGAACTTTATATTCTTGATGAATCCGTCAATCCGACCAATTCCTTCAAGGACAGGGTCACCTCGGTCGCTCTCTCAAAGGCGCTTGAGTTCAACGTCAAGGCAGTGGGGTGCGCAAGCACAGGCAATCTCGCTGCGGCTGTCGGAGCACATGCAGCAAAGGCAGGGCTTCCAGCATACATCTTCATTCCCGGGACTATCGAGCTTGGCAAGATCGTGCAGATGCTCATCTACGGTCCCCACGTTATCGCAGTGGAAGGGACGTACGATGATGCCAACCGCCTTGCAAGCGAGGTCGCGGATTCACACCCTGACTGGGCTTTCGTGAACATCAACATCCGCCCCTACTACACCGAGGGCTCAAAGACGCTGGCGTACGAGACTGCAGAGCAGCTCGGCTGGCAGGCTCCCGACCACATAGTCGCCCCCCTGGCAAGCGGCGCGCTCCTGTGCGCTATCGCGCGCGGCTACAGGGAGCTTGAGCGCATCGGATTAGTAGATAAGGCTGAGGTAAAATTATCAGGTTCCCAGCCGCTTAACTGCTCGCCCATTGCAACGGCAGTCCAGAACAACAGCGAAGTGGTGCCTGTGCGGAACTTTGAGACCGTGGCGCACAGCCTGGCGATAGGCAACCCGGCTGACGGCTACTATGCCAAGAAAGCCATCCTGGATTCTGGCGGTTATGCAGCTTCACCCACGGACGGGGAGATCATAGAAGCCATCCACCTCCTTGCAAGAACAGAGGGCATATTCACAGAACCTGCGGGCGGCACAACTGTAGCGGGCTTAAAGAAACTGGTAGAGAGCGGACACATACAGCAGGATGAACGCGTCGTGATCTATGTCACAGGCAACGGTCTTAAGGCGCAGGACACACTTCTCAAATCACTGCAGCGCCCGCCGGTGATCAAACCCATGCTGAGCGAATTCGAGAGCCTCATAGAGCCCAGACTTGACATTCACAGGCAAGAGGTAGCGCCTCTTGCACATACATAAGGTGATACGAATGGTAAAAATCAGATTCTCTTCTGCATTGAGCAACGTGACACATGCACGCGAAACCACCCTTGATATAGGCGATACGACGGTAAAGGCTGTACTGGACAAACTCGTCGAACAGTACGGCGCTGATTTTGAGCGCCGCATCCTTGATAAAGGTGAAGTGAGGCGATTTGTCAACCTGTACGTGAATGGCGAGGACATAAGGCATCTTAACGGTCTTAACAGCGCGGTAAAGGGCACGGACGAGATATCGATACTGCCTGCTGTGAGCGGGGGATAATTTTTATCTTTTTTCGCTAGAATTCATACCGATTCAGGTTTCCCAGGATTCAGGTTTCCCAGGACTGTACGTAACTTCCGGGGCATCTGCTTTTTCTGAGAGTGAAGAAGTGCGTTTCCCTGTCGTAGCTCCAGTGATGTGAGGGTTCTTCATAGGGGAGTTGATCATCAGCCTGTCAATAGTGGATTTTACTTTCTCTCATATGGTTTGAGTATCTTTTCCAATGATTCAACAAGCGGAGGGAGGTCGTTTTTGACCGTTTCCCAGACAATTACCAGATCAACATCATCGTATTCATGAATCATAACATTGCGCATACCTATCATGTCACTCCACGGGAGGTCAGGATATTCAGTTCGTGCATCTTCTGATATTCGGCGCGCCGCTTCTCCTATGATCTCAAGGCGCCGGATAACAGCATCCTGGCACTGTATGTCGCTAAAAAACTCCTCTCTGGTTTTCCCATTAATATATTCGATAGCAAGCTTTGCCGCTTCCAGAATGTCAAGCAGGTACTCTCTGTCACGTTGCATAAACTGCCTCTGCCGAGCTTAATATGGCGTTCCTGCGAATGTAATTCCTGCTGGATTCAATACCCCTGCGACTGACTATATCCACTTCACGTCCGAAGATCCCTTTGAGTTCGTTCCCCATGTGGACAAGATCAAACAAGGTATGTTTTGCATCCTCACTGAAGGTAACAAGTACATCGATATCGCTGTCGGGGCGGAAATCGTTGCGGAGCACCGAGCCGAAGAGGGCGAACTCACGTATTTTCCACTTTTTGCAGAAATCCGCTATCTTCTCTCTTGGTATGCTGATACGCGAGTTGCTCATTACTGGACCTCCACTATTTTTAAACTCTCGATACCGCGGCAGGCTTCGACAGGTTCTTCGATGACCTCAGCCTTGCACTCGTGGTCGCACTGTTTGATAGGCTTCTTATCAGATTTACTGCTTTTAGCCATTTAACTACAACTATTATTGCGGGTGTCTCATATATGTATTCTTATTAGCCCCACATTTGAGTCATCTGAGTTCGTCCGAGTTCATCTGTGGTTTTTTCACTTTTAACTCCTGAATCCTTTTCAAATCCCTTTCTCCCCGAAAATATTCCTCTTTTTCTGCACCACAAGGACCAGTTTCCCAATCATTACACCGACAAGCACACCGCCCACCACATCAATCGGGAAATGCACCCCGACGTATATCCTGCTCAGACCCACGATGAACGAAAAAGAATAGAGGTATTTGCTGTACTCCGGGTGGAACCTTGATACGATGGTCGCAGCCAGGAAACTCATCTCAGCATGAGCTGAAGGGAAGGATGGATCCGGTTCGGATGGCGTCAATAACCTCGTGGATTCTATAATGTTGTAAGGTCTTGTCCTGTCGATAATGAATTTCAAAGGATAAGTGAACATCGCGCCTGCAAGGATCCCGGCTCCAGTAAGCAGCGCAAGTTCCCTCTCATCCTTCATCCAGAGATAGACGATGAGAAGCAGCCAGAAAACATAGGTGAACTCCCTCAAGGCTGGAAAAACAGTATCAAAAACCGAATTTGCGATGCTGTGGTTGATATCCAGGAAAACCGACTGGTCTATCGATACGATATATGTTAAAAAATCCATTCCCATCCCTTTAATAGCATAACATCCTCTCAGACAGACCAAGAATGATATCCGCAGCCTTCTTTGCCCCTCCCATCACCTTTGCCCTCTCGGAAAATTGCCCGGCTCTTCTCCTGAACCTCACATCGTTCAGCAGGATATAGATCTTATTAAATAGCTGCTCAGGCTCAAGAGACGAGTAGTCCAGGGTATCACAGACACCGAGCTCTTTCATGCGCCCGGCATTTCTCTCCTGCTCTATCTGCCCTTTATCAGGTATGATAAGTGCAGGCTTCCCGAGCGTCAGTATCTCCATCGCTGTGCTGTGCCCTGCCTGCGTTATGATAAGCTCTGCAGCCCTCATGTATGCCGAGATGTCCTCAGCGAACTCCATCACCCTGACGTTCTCCGGGACAGTATCGCTCTTGAATTTCGTGAAGATAACAAAATCCATATCCGGGAACCTATCGGCAATGTCCAGTATCCCGTTAAAGATGGGAAGCCTGAACGAATGCCCGCCGAGCAGTGTCAAAACAAAGGGATGCTCGATATCAGGCGGTGCCTGGCAGTCATGGTTCAAGGATACGACAGGTCCTATGAAGCGCTGTTTTTTCATGGTATGGGGGCTTTTGCTCAGCGTATCGAGGCATACAGTATGCGGGGGCGGAAAATCGGGTACCAGGACTTCTTCAGCAAGCGCGGTCATGGTTTTGACCGTGAACTCAACAGGCTTTCCTATGAGGCGTAAAAAAAAGGTACAGTCGTTGAAAAAAGGCATCACACTGGTCTGGTTTGAGATGATTATGCACGGTATGCCCAGCTTGAAGGCTGCAAAGACCGCCGCACTCCTGCCGTCCGCAACCACGCATGTGGCATTGAAATCCTCCATCGCTTTTCTCTCTTGCGATATTATCCTTGAGAAGTGGAACGCCGTACTGCTGCTGCGGGATATTGTAGCCTTTAGGTCAAAGGACCCGTGGTTCCCCACCATCTCGAACTCCCTCTCGGTCTCAACAGCGTTAAAACTCCTGCTTAAGCGGTCAAGCACATATCCGTAGCTTCCCATCAGGATATCAGTTCCAGCCCCTGTAAGCTCTTTAGCTATCGCCATATCCCTGCTTGAATGCCCGTAGCCTTCACCGCAAACTGAAAAATATATTCTGTGGGTCATACCGGGCTATCTCTTTCTCAGGCGCCCTGCAAGCAATATTACCGCCAGTGCTGCGATCGCTTCAAAGGCTGGAACCCTTACTTTTTGTCCTGTCGCAGTTGCAGCCGGGGTAGGCAGTGTCGTCTCTGATATAAATGGGGTAAGCGCAGGCTTTACCGGCGTCCTGTTGGTGGAAACGGCATGGGAACTGAGCACTACGGATGTCTTTGCTACCATTTTTGCATAAGCGTACTGGTTGATCTTATCGAAAGGTTCGGTAAGGGTTTCGGCGTATTCATACGCGCTCACTGCGAGCGTGGGTTCGATCCCTCCCATCCTGGCTTCATTTATCGCCGCCTCTGCCGCATTGGCGCTCTGCTCTATTTTTTTAGCGGTATCGACCTGTCCGAGCATCCCTATGGTCGTGCTTGACCTGACAGAGACCTGAAGCGAATCGAAGATCGCGCCTGAATAATACCCGCGCTGCATCTCCCGCTGGGTGAGGTTTATATCATCCTCAGCCCCCAAGGTGCCGCCCGGATGCGGTCCGCTCTCTGCCAGCAGAGCCTGCATATAGGTAGTTATCGACTGCGCCTGGCTCAGGTACCAGCCTGCACGGTCCTTAAGTATGATCTCAGGTACTATTCTCCCATCCGGCTTGGCAAGCGTCAGCCACCACTGCGCCGTACGTGCCCTCTCATTTGCGAAAGCGAGCAGTGGTATCATCTCTGCTGTGTCGTTGAGGTTCTTTGCATCTTCAAGTCTTGCCCTGGCTGCTGTTATTCTTGATTCAGCCGCTCCGACTGCGCCCACATCGGTTATCCCGTACATCTTAAAGTTGTCAAGGTCCCTCTCTGAGCCCTGTATCTGTTTCTCGACTTTATCGGTCAGCTCTGCGAGGTACTGTTCTTTATTTGCTGCTTTGCCGTATCCGTAGTTCCACTGGACGATGCGTATGTCAATCATTGAGTTAAAGTACAGAGAGGTCGCAGCGTAGTATTTCTTATCGTTGTACATATTATTCGCCCGGCTCTGGATATCTTTAGCCTGCTTAAGGAACTGGTCATCCTGTACGAGCGCAGCGGTTGATTCATACATGTCGCTGGATTCTTTTTTCAACCTTGTAGCGAGGGGTTCGAGCAGTTCAAGGTAGCCGGGGGTAAGAATGGTGCCGTTGTAAGTTGATATATTGATATCATGACCTGTAAAAGCCAAGACAGCTTCCTGGATCGTGCCCACTTCTTTTACAGTGACGTTCAGTTTTTTTCCGAGCTCAACAACGTCAACGGTCTCATCTTTTAGCTCACTGATGATGAACGTGCCCTTTGCTCCGCCGGAAGCCTTTTTGATCGTGACAGTGCTCTGTCCCTCCGGGATCAGGAAAAGTGTGGCGTTCTTGGCGGCAGCAGCCTCTAATTTATAGGGTATCCCGCCGACGGGACCTATGGTCTCATCCGGGTTTATCATGCCTGTCATTACGATATCAGGCTTCAAAGTCCAGTTGTTTATGGCTGCAATGGTGGCTACGGTCAGGGCTCCACCTGCCGACGGTCCCCCTACGATCGGCGAACTTATATCTATAATATAGTAAAAATCATATGCCCGTTCATCGATACCCAGTACATCCGAGGCAACCATAGCCGCAAGTCTTGCCGAGCCCTGGAGATCGACCTGGGTGTAGGGGTTCGTGTCCACGAAAACATGACCTGTGCCGTTCGTGACTATAACCTGGGCACCAAGGAGTATCCCCTCTTCCCCCCCATCAGTGCTGCGGTCGGCTACGAGAGGGATGGTCACACCATCCTCAAGGGCATATATGCTGTTCAAAGTTAATAGAAGTATTAAGATTACCCACAGGAACTTTCTGGTCATTTCCTCACAAATACTCATATATTGGATAAAATACTTAAAACCACTGTAAATTATGCACCTATCCGATCCCTATACAATCCCTTACAAAGGCATCTATGCAGTGGCAGATAGAAAAAATGAGCTTGTGGAAATAATGGAGCATTCGAACTGCTACGGGGGTTCAGCCTGGGCGCTGTACCACTACTCAAAGAGCCCTCTCGTCGTTAAGAGCCGCGCAATCGGGGATATGATGCGCTACCTTGTAAGGACAGGCAGCACAAGCCTCAACCTCCAGTCATCAACTGCTGCTGCGGGTATTGAGTCGGTCATCGTCAACGGCAGCGAGATCGAGATAACTTACAGCGGTCTTGGCGGCGGCGGCGTCGGGGCGACCACGTGCAGGGCTTACGCGAACGGCGTCCTGCGTTGCCGGCTCTCGGAATCGGGCGGCGGGAAGCGCGCAAGCGGGACGATCATCGTTCCGAGAAGGGAGAGGGTGCTTATAGGCATTGACAACACAGATTCAAAGGAGGTGGGTGCGACATGGACGCTGGCGCACAATATTGCTGCTGCTTCGGATTCTCTTGAGCACAAATACATCTCCCATACCCTTGTCCAGCTCTATCCCGTGCCAGATAAGACCCAGAACTGCGTTGCGACCGTGCTTGAGTTCGCATGCGTTGAAGGCTCTGCGGGGGAATTGCTTGAGAGTATTAAAGAAGGGCTTCTGGAATACAGCGTGTCCGGCGAGACCGGTATGGTCGCGCTGTCTGATTTTGACGTCGCCTCCCTCATGGATTACAGCAAACTGTGCAGGAGCCGGATGATAACAAAGGAACTGACGCTAAAGACTGCAGAAGAGAACGGCGTTGATATCTGCATCGGCGGCAAAGGCATCATAGGCGCCCTTGCTGCTCTTCCATGGTTCTCGCGCAACGATGAATCGGTGATGCTATGAACGGGAGGGACGCGGCTGTTTGCGCGCTTCTTGATAGTGGTGTAAAAATCGTTACGGGCGTGCCAGGATATCCGATAACCGAACTTATGGAGGCTCTTGGCGGAAAAATAAGGTACGAATGGTCTGTCAACGAGAAAGTGGCGCTTGAGGTCGCACTCGGCTCATCCGTATGCGGGGAGCGCAGCGCGGTTATCACGAAGCATGTGGGCATGAATATACTGGCAGACCCCCTTGTGACCTCTTCAACGCATACGATTGGCGCTGGGATTGTGATCTTCGCAGGGGACGACCCTGGAGTGGAGAAATCCCAGAACGAGCAGGATTCGCGGTACTACGGGCTTATCGCTGAGGTCCCGGTATTTGACCCGTCTACCCCGCAGGCGCTTTACATGAGCGTCGGGGAGGCATTCAAGCTATCGGAGAAAGTGAGCACACCTGCAATAGTCAGACTGACTGACAGGCTTCTCAGAAGCGAAGGACATGTTAAAAGGAAAAATAGACCTGATCATATGCCGCCGCCTATCGATAAAAAAATATGGCATCTTACAATGCTCGGCAAACATCAGCGTTTTCACGGCACGGTTTTCCCGGAGATGTGCAGGTCTGCTGAAAAATCTCAACTGAATGCTTATAAGAAGATGGGAATGTACGGGATAATATCCTCAGGCTTCCCGTCGTCCCTGGTCGAATCTGTGATCCATGGGAGCTTCTCCCACCTCTCTCTCTGTACTGTTAATCCCCTGCCTCAGAATATGATCGATCGTTTCCTGAATGATCATGAGCGCGTGCTTGTTGTGGAGGAGACAGAACCAGTCATAGAAAGACAGCTTCCAGAGAAGGTACTTGGGAAGCTAACAGGTCATATGCCTTACGGAACCGTGGAGGCTGCGGATATTAAGAAGGCGATAGAGAACATCGAGAGAGAGACAGCAGCACAGCAGGTCATGCCGCAGACCATCAGGGAAAGAGGGGAGCGCCCGATATGCGAGGACTGCCCTTATCTTCCTTTGTATAGAGCGGTAAAAGAACTGAACGTACCTGTGGCTGGCGATATGGGATGCTCCATCCGGGCATCGGCACCGCCGCTCAGTTTGCTTGATGCTGCATTCTCCCTGGGTTCCGCGATAGGCACAGCCTGCGGTTTCAGCAGGAAGGGGATAGCGATAATCGGCGATTTCGGTCTTGCGCACTCAGGGGTGGCGGGTCTTATCAATGCGGTGCACAACAAACACGAGGTGGTGGTAATAGTGCTGCAGAACGAGATTGCAGCCATGACCGGGGGACAGCAGGTCCCTGACCTGACAAGGCTGGTGAGTTCTTATATTAAAGATACAGTAATGATAGACCCGCAGGCGGATATCGATATTAAGAGCCTGCTTGAGGAAAAGCTGGGAAAGAGAGGGGTATCGGTGGTACTGGCGCAGGCTAGGTGTCCGAGGTATTGAGAATATTCAAATGAAAGAGGTAGTTTTAAATTTTATTAAAGCGATAAATGAGGGAGATGTTGAAAATATATGCTCACTTATGGCTCCGAATCATGTTTTTATTGACAGCGTTGGACACGAACATAAAGGAGTGCCGTTAATGAAATCAGGCTGGTCAGCCTATTTTGAATCATTCCCTGATTATAAAATTGAAATCTCGGAAATTTTTGAGCGCGACAAAGAATTTGTGCTTCTTGGGCGGGCGTCGGCTTCATTTAAAGGCGAAAAAGTGAAGTGCTGGAGCATTCCGGCAGCCTGGAAAGCGACAATAGAAAAGGGAAAAGTGCTTTGCTGGCAGGTCTTCGCGGATACCAAGGTTCAATTTGATGCTATGAAATAAAAGGAATATTAAATTACAATTCACTGTAAGAGCTTATTTATTTTTCAACTTTTCTTTTAGGAGGCTACCGATAAATGTACTTATTACAAGGACAATGCTTACGATAATGCCAAGTGTAATAATATAATAAAATGATAAACTTTGGAGAATTCCAAGTATAACACCCAGGATAAATCCAAACATAAGTCCTTTTTTCAGGAGATTTACTCTTTTCTGGCTACCAGGATTAGTGTAGCCATATAGAATTCCTATGACGAAAATTAAGATTTCTCCAAGTCCAAAATTCATATTTATTCACCTTGATTTTTTCCATGACAGGATTTTACTCATCGGTCGCAATAGTTAAAATTTTATCGGTAGCGGTGGTTTTCAATTGCCCGTTTTCTATCCAATCGAACTCCGCTATTAAAGATTGCTCGTTCGGGTACCCATTTTTCGTGTTGCAATTGTTAAGCCGGTTTAAGATGTTTTAATGATGCACACAACCCCTATCGCCTCCAGCACCTACCAGCCGGATTGGAAGCCCGGGGCATCAGTAGGATGCTCATGGTTTTGAATTCTTTCGGTTTTTAGGATTATGTGATTCTTTTCATGTGCTAAAATTGTTTTGAATTCCAAGGAATCAACATATTAGTTAGGTTCATTAATCTAATCCAATTCACCCGCTAACCATCCCAATAGATTATTGACAAAACGATAATTATCTGCGTTCTTAAAACATTCATCATTTCCAAAAAAATCCCATGTACCAATAGCAATAACACTTCCTTTACGAGTTAGACTTCTCGGTGCCTCTGCTACGACTGGAACCCAAGATGCCTGAGTTATTATATCGAATATTTGCATGCCAGAATCAGTCCATCCCTCTTCATTATATATAGCTGTCGGCCATTTGCAAACCCTGTTATTGCCGACTGTGATAATATTAGAAGTCCCAGCTTCAGCATTGAGTGTACACGTTTTTCTGAATGTCAGTTTTCGAACTTCATTCAGTATCCGATGGCGATTTGGATCTATATCTGTGATAATATTAGAAGTCCCAGCTTCAGCATTGAATTGGATATCTTGAAGATATGGTTTAAATTTAGGATTATTCCAATCCTCTGGTCCAACAATATCTGAATTGAACCAAAGCCCAAATTTCTGCGCAAGCTGATTGAGATTGGCTTTATGGTGTTTATCTCCAAGCTCATAACCCAGCAACAAAAGATGACCTCCCTGATGTACCCATCTAACGATCGCATTGCAAACATTCTGATTAATTCTATGGCTAATTCTTTCCTCGGCTTTTGTGATGCCGAATATCATCCCTTTCCAATTCACTAAATCTTCACTGCTGAACTGATTGTCGTCTTTTAATTCTTGTATATCCCATATCATATCTCCTGAAGGATGAATGAGAGATACTAACTTTCTTTCTGGTTTCATCAATTCAAAGATTGAACCGGCTTTTGTTTGTGGCCATTTAAGTTGATTATGGCTGAGGTCGATCAGTATGCCCGGCTTGCCTTGATTTGGGTTGCCAATTGGTTTGCCTGGTGGCATCTGAACATCTGGTACGTTATCTAACTTTTCTTCTAAATCGGGCCACCACTTTTCAAATGCTGTTTTAAGGAGTTCTTCTTTTAAAGCTTGTTCTTGCAATGCTTTATTAATAGTATATATGAGCTTTCGAGTATCATTCTTATCAGCTTTTGTATGCTGAAAATGTTCCAAGGGTCCAGTAATATCTTCAGGTCCAACTCCAAACAAATATGTGCACACATATGTTTTTTCCAGTTTCTTAGATAATGCTCCAGCCTCAAAAAGGATGTATGGAGCGTTCAAATTGTCCGGAGTTAGACAAATTATACCCACTTGTGCATCTTCTAATTGATTAGCAAGTTCTATATACCAACGAGCACCTTTGTCGATATCAACTTCAGACATCCAGGGCTGAACAGCATTAATTACATATGGAATCCAATCATGAAGAGCATTAGCTACAGCCTTACTTCTTTCACCTGACCAACTAATGAAAACTTTCATTTTTCCACCTTCTAAAGTAAGATTTCGTCTTTTATTATATATATTTCTATCTGCGCCTATTTTTTATGCTGCAAGAAGGTCTTTGGTTTATTATCATCTATCCGAGCATGAGTGAACCTATCGCATTCAGTCATTATACCCCGTACATGCGCTAAAAAGGTCACGAAGGGCTATTCTTACACGTAGGCGCACATTCGCTTTTGCGTCCCTCCCGTGGCGGAGCGAAGCGGAGATAGGGGGGCTATCACAATAATTAGATAGCTGTTGCATATAACCTTTTAAACGTTTTTGAAGTGCGCTGTCGCAACGAGTCCATGGCAAGGTCGCTATGTGAGCAGCTTCAAGCCTCTTGCGAATAGAAAACCGCGACGCTGCGCAGTTCGCAGGGTCGCCCAACCTCCCCAAGCTTCAAAGCGCGCCGTCCCCGCAGGGATTCGGCTTTGCCGAACCTTCGGCGGCGCGCCCGGAAGTGGGGTCGCTCCCGTCTTGGCTCATATACAATAATTGACCGTCAAGATTGGGAGATGGATTTTTTATGAGAGCAGTGCAAAATTCTGATTTATGGTTTCAAGGATTGTTTTTTATCCTCTCTGAACTGTTAAACATCTCCAAAAACTTCACACCCTTAACTTAACAGAATCGCGGCACCTAAACTATTTATAGTAAGAGAATCAACCTTAATTGAGGGAGTATGACTTGGAGGTCAAAAATGAAAGCAAAAGTAAAAGCCATTCCTGAAGGTTTCCACACGCTCACACCTACTCTGGTCGTGCACGATGCAATGAAAGCAATTGAGTTCTACAAAGAGGTATTTGGTGCGAATATCAGACGGATCTTTTACGGCCCGGAAGGTAAAACCGTTGGCCACGCCGAACTTGAGATCGGTGATTCGAAACTGATGTTGTCAGATGAGTTCCCGGCCATGAACGTGCTCTCACCGCAATCGCCTGGCGGCTGCACAAGCGCAAGCATCTTCATGTATGTCGAGGACGCCGATGAGGTCTTTAATAATGCTGTTTCCAACGGTGCCACAGTAATGATGCCATTGATGGACGCGTTCTGGGGCGACCGCGCAGGTGGCATAGTGGATCCATTCGGTCACAGGTGGATGCTGGCTACGCATATAAAAGACCTTTCTGATGAGGAGCTAGAGGAAGGGGCAAAATCGATGTTTGCAGAGATGGGTTAATCCCGGTCAACGATCCCGGCAATTATTTCCTCATTATCTCTTTTTTCCGAATAAATTTGCGAGGACGAAAGTATAAACGTAACCTCGATCGACCATAACCCCCTACTTGAAAAGTACCTGGATTGCTATCGTTTTTCACCTATAAACCCCTCTCACTTGCAGAACAATTTTGCACAGAGATGTATTTCTCCATATTCCACCCCTGCCTAACCGAGTCGCGGTCGGGAGACCATGTGCTTATCATTCTGGATTTGTAACAATTAAAATATGCACAAAAGCTATTTGAGAAAACAAAACCTGTAATAAAGCAAATGGTATGATCGAACAAAAAATAAAGCTCTTCGGCATCTCTGGCAGCCCTCGAAAAGCCTCGACTGATTACGCAGTGAGGGAGGCGCTCCGGTACGCATCTGAAAAGTTCCCTGTGGAGACCGAATATTTCTCAGCGATGGGAAAGAAACTCAATTTCTGCATCCACTGTGACTACTGCATACGGAATAAGAAAGGCTGCATACACAATGACGACATGGAGCAGGTCTACGAAAAGCTGAAGTGGGCTGACGCACTCCTCATCGGCACTCCCGTGTACCAGGGCATGGTGAGCGGTCAGACCAAGGTGATAATGGACAGGTGCAGGGCTATCGCGGCGCAGGACCCGCATTTTATCCTGAATAAGCCCGGCGCGGCTCTCGCTGTCGGGGGCGACCGCATAGGCGGGCAGGAGCCTTCGATACAGGCGATACTCAATTTCTATGTCATAAACGAGGCTCTCCCTGTCGGCGGAGGCTCGTTCGGCGCGAACCTGGGCGGGACGCTCTGGTCAAAGGACAGAGGCGCCGAGGGTGCGAAAGAGGACGAGGAAGGCATGAAGAGCATGCGCAAGACCGTAAACAGGCTTGTGAACATGGCTCTGATGATCAAAGAGAACAGGCTGGTGTAGCAAGAGGCTGGTGTGGCAAGAACATGACTCTTAGAATCGCATGGGGAATAACAGGGTGCGGCGACTACCTTAAAGAAAGCATCGGGATAATGAAGGAACTCACAGGAGAGCATAACCTTCAGGTAAGGGTATTCCTCTCGCAGGCGGGTGAGACTGTGGTGAAATGGTACAGGTTATTTAAAGATCTTAAATCCAGCTTCCCCGCGACGTTTGTTGAAAAATCCCCTAACATCCCGTTTCTGGTAGGAGACCTGCAGCTTGGCAAATACGATTTCCTCCTGATCATGCCCTCCACATCCAATACTGTAGGAAAGATCGCAGCAGGCATATCCGATACCCTGCTCTCCAATGCCGCGGCTCAGGCTATGAAAGCTAAAGTGCCGGTCTATATCTTCCCGGCTGACCAGAAGAAGGGCGAAGTCACAACCGACCTGCCGGACGGTAAAAAACTAACACTCACGATGCGGGACGTGGATATCGAGGCTGTGGATAAGCTCAGGAAGATGCCGGGGATAACTGTGATAGGGCATCCGGATGAGGTAAGGGAGATAATCAAAAAGCATCTTGAAGGCAAGAGGTAATTCAGGGCTTTTCATACTCAAAGTAACTGCATGCGTTATCTCTGCACCTGATTATTCTACCCTTCACTTCGTTCCCGGTTATTTCAAGTTCCATTGCGCTGGGCTCAGCTATCCCGGGGACGGTCGCGCTGCCGGGTGAGAGCAGTAGAACCTCTGTCCTTTCCGCGATGGGATGGTGGAAATGCCCGAATATAAGGATATCTACTCCCATCTCCTGAGCAAGGTAGCGAAGACCGTCTGTGCTCTCTGATGTGAGCTGTCCTCTGTGTACGATGCCAATTTTCACGCCTTCAACCTCTATGGTTGTGCGCCCGGGGAGGATATCAAGCAGCTCAGGAGAGTCGGTATCCCCGCAGACTGCTATAAGTTTCCCTAAACCCTTGAGTTCATTGTAGCATTCAAGGGTCTCAAAATCCCCTGCATGGATTATGATATCAGAGCTTTTCAGGATACATATGAGGTCTTCCGGGAGCAGAGCCAGCAGCGAGCGCCCTGGTTTGATGTGGGTATCTGACAGGATTATAAGCTTCATAAACACTAAGAGGTCATTGGACCAGATTAATTCAGCTTATCAGCCAGAGATTATGCGGGAGCGGTAAATTATAGATTTATTCGACAAACAAAATAGCAGAGAAAACAATTAATATCCGAATGGATAAAGAACTATCAGAGAAGAACCTTTAGAAAAGGGGGAGATATGGGACAAAAAAAGACAAAAGAGGAGACATCAGAATCGAAAGAAGCTCTGAGGCAGGAATTAGTTGAGCATTTCCGGGAGAAGCGGGATGTCCTGCGGCAGCAGTGGGTCCAGCAGATGACCGCAAAGGGATTGCTTGCAGGTTTAACCCAGGAAGAGATCGAGACCGAATCGATGACAATATACGACACATGCGTCGTCTGCCTGGAGACAAACCGGTACGAGGGCGCCCAGGCATATGCCACACGCATGGCTGAGCGCGGTGTTCTGAGAGGAATGACGACGGAGCAGATAATCGGGGGATTGCTCACGCTGCGCGACGTCTATGGGCGAAGCCTGTTTGAGCGGTACCAGCAGGATATGGAACGGCTGTCGGCTGCACTGGATATCTATGAGCCTGTAGCCAACAAGATCCTCTCTATTGTTGCACTTGCGTTCGTAGAAGAGCGCGAGAAAATCGTCCGCCAGCAGCAGGAAGCCATACGTGAGCTCTCAACTCCTGTACTGCAGGTCAGGGACAGGCTGCTCATCCTGCCGATCATCGGCGTGATTGATTCCCTCCGCGCAAGACAGCTTACGGAGCAACTGCTTCGCGCCATACGCGGAAACCGCGCCAAGGTAGTGGTCATGGACATCACCGGCGTCCCGACCGTGGACTCAAAAGTTGCCAACCACCTGGTGCAGACCGTGGATGCATCCAGGCTCATGGGCGCGACCGTGGTCGTCACAGGTGTATCTCCTGAGATCGCCCAGACGCTCGTTACCCTCGGTGTGGACCTGAGCAAGATGAACACAGTAGGCGATCTGCAGGGCGGCATAGAAGCAGCGGACCGGTTTTTAGGCTACAGGGTTATCATGGAAGATACTGCAGGTGTGACGATTCCAAAAGAAAAGGTGTAGCAGCGATGCTGGTTCCGATACTCAAACAGAGCAATTACCTGATCGCCTCCATTCAATCAGAACTCAGCGACGATGACCTGCTGAGGCTGAGGGGGGACCTGGTGAAGCAGGTGAGCAAATTCCGCTCGACCGGAGTTATCATAGACGTTACTGCGCTGGATGTGATGGATTCGTTCGCAACCCGCACCCTGCGCTCCATAGCGCATATGGTCAGGCTGCGCGGGGCAGAGACCGTTATAGTCGGAATACAGCCTGAGGTCGCGTTTGCTATGGTGCAGCTCGGCTTAAAGCTTGAGGACATAGCTACTGCGCTTGACCTGGAGGAGGGTCTTGCGTTCCTTGACCGCAGAACAAAAGGGGACGGCAGGCGTGGCAGATGAAGTGAGAATACCTATCAACTCAGAATACGATATCGTGACCGCCAGGAAGAAAGGGCGGGAGCTGGCGGCGCGGATAGGCTTCTCGTCCGCAGAACAGGTCGCAATCGCCACTGCCATTTCCGAGATAGCGCGGAACATCGTCCAGTACGCCAGGCGCGGTGAAATGTCAATCGGCATTGCCCGGCAGGGCGACAGGTGCGGCATCGTTATTGTCGCCCGGGATGAAGGACCTGGCATCCCTGATATCGATTTAGCGATGCAGGACGGGTATTCGACCGGAGGAGGTCTGGGGCTGGGTCTGCCCGGGTCCAAGCGGATGATGGACGAATTTGATATTACCTCGACGGTCAGGAAAGGAACTACTGTAACTATGAAGAAATGGATGAGAAAGAATGAGTAATGTACCAATAGAGTGGGGTGTCGCCATAATGCCGCTGCCAGGGCAGGATATCTCAGGCGATATGCACATCGTTAAACTGCTGCCTGATGTTGCTCTTGTAGCTGTAGTGGACGGGCTGGGGCACGGTTATGAAGCTGCTGCCGCTTCTGAGATTGCCATCGCCACTCTGGACGCCTATGCCCACGAACCAATTATCTCTCTTGTCAGGCGCTGTCACGAAGCACTGAGGGGGACACGCGGGGTTGTAATGAGCGTAGCCTCTTTAAACACACGCGACAGGACTATGGTGTGGCTCGGTGTAGGCAACATTGAAGGGGTGCTGCTGCGGGCGGATAAGAAAGCGACCCCCTCTCGGGAGGATTTGCTGCTCCGCGGCGGGGTATTGGGCTACCAGCTCCCGCCGCTCAGGGAATATACAGTCCCGCTCATGCAGGGTGACACGCTGATCTTCGCCACCGACGGTATAAGCAGCGGCTTTTACAGAGAGATGGACATGAGTGAGCAGCCGCAGAAAACCGCCGACAACATCATGGCGCGGTGCTTTAAAGGTACAGATGACGCACTGGTACTGGTTGTACTTTTCACAGGATGCAATCAATGAACGGTACTTTGCACGATTTAAAGGAACAGTACATTTCTGGATTGGAGGATTACCTCGCGGGAAAAGGGGAAATCGCTCTGCAACAGGCTTATGAGCTCGGGCGCAGAGCTGTTGCTGAAGGACGTGGTATCCTTCATATGGCATCAGTCCACCAGGATGCTCTTGCTGCGGTCCTGCTGCGCGCCCGGACACCAAAGGAGAGCATGCGGGTCTTAAATGGAGCTTCTGAGTTTTTTGCCGAAAGCCTTGCTCCGTTTGAAATGTCCCTTCGGGGCTACCAGGAGTCTATTGAAAAACTGCGCAGCCTGAACAGGGCGCTTGAGCAATCGGAGAAAAGGCTCCGCTCGGTGATTCAGACAGCGAGGGATGCAATTATTTCGATCGATAGCAATACCAGCATTATCTCATGGAATAAAGGTGCGCAGATCATCTTTGGCTATGCGGAAGAAGAAGTTCTGGGCAAACCGCTCGCTATCCTTATGCCTGAAAGGTACAGGGAAGCTTTTCGAAAAAACATGGAACGGTCAAGATTGACAGAAGAACCAGAATATATTGGAAAAACGTTTGAATTTCAAGGACTAAGAAAAGACGGCAGCGAATTTCCATCAGAGGTTTCAATTGCCTCCTGGAGAACAGAAGAAGGAAAATTTTACACAAGTATTGTTCGCAACATCACGGAGCGAAAGCGGGCTGAAGAAGAACTGAGAAGAGCGCATGATGAACTAGAGATGCGGGTTAAGGAGCGAACTGCGGAACTGAAGAGGCGGACGGAAGAACTAGCACGCTCGAATGCCGAATTAGAGCAGTTCGCCTACATAGCCTCGCACGATCTCCAGGAACCGCTGCGCATGGTCTCAGGCTTCACTCAGCTCCTGGCAAGGCGGTATAAGGGAAGACTGGATAAGGATGCAGATGAATTCATAGCATTCATCGTGGACGGGGTAACCAGGATGCAGAGAATGATAGAGGATCTTCTGACGTACTCCAGGGTCGGCACGCGCGGTAAAGTGTTTGAGCCGGTAAACTGCGAAGAAGTGTTTAATCAGGCAGTTACTAACCTTAAAGTCACGATCGAGGAGAACGGTGCCGTAGTCACCCACGACCCTTTGCCTGTTATAATTGCCGATGCTCTGCAGATGACCCAGCTATTTCAGAACCTGATAGGCAATGCCATCAAATTCCGGGGAAAGGAAACGCCGCGCGTCCATGTCTCAGCTCAGAGAAAGGGAGATGAGTGGATTTTCTCAGTTAGGGATAACGGCATTGGTATATATCCTGAGTTCTTCAAACGACTTTTCCAGATATTCCAGCGCGAGCACACTGCAGCCGAGTACCCTGGCACGGGAATAGGTCTTGCGATATGTAAGAAGATAGTTGAGCGCCACGGCGGTAGGATATGGGCAGAATCAGAGGTGGGCAAAGGCTCGACGTTCTACTTCACTATACCGGTGAGGCAGGATAAGTGGCAGTTTAGCCAAAAAGATAGTATTATATAATAGAAAAACATGACAAATGACCTTCATTATAAAATATGTGGTGGAGTATATGATAAAAAGAGCCGATCTGGTTACAGGTGTTCTGATTGTCCTGTTTTTAATTGCTCTACAATCAGGTTGTATCGGTTTTCAGAGAACTAATCTGACATTTTATTATCCCTCAAATATGGAGACTCTAATTGGCAAACAGGAGACGCTTCAAATCGAGGTCCTTCCGCTGGAAGCAGATGCAAGGGACATTGCATTCAGTCTCTATGCGCCATCTGAAATATCGCTTATAGACCCACAGAGCAAGGAATTTAAAAAGCTGGCTAAGGATCAGAAAGTTATTATCCCCTTCAATTACAGCGCTACAACAGACGGGACTTTCAATCTGACACTGGAGGTTAAAATGCCAGAGAACTCTACTAAATATAATGTGACGGTCAATGCATCCGTTCCTGCACCGGAGCTCGAGGTAGGCGAATTCTGGGTTTACAACCAGACGAAAGGAGTTGCGAAAGGACTTGTAGTGGAGGAAGTAGTCCGAAAAGACATTATAGAGGGCAAAGAGTACTATGTGCTAAAAGAGACATGGGATGGTGAACCGAACGGAACGTATGCTTTATCATATTATTCTACTGATGATTTTTCCCAGAAAATGACGGAATACTACGAGGATGATTTACTACTAAAAGAAAAGACTGTAGAGGTAGATCCCCCAAGCTCAGACTTCCCGTTCAAGGTCGGAACTAAAGGAAGCTGGAGCGGCTCGGTAACCGGCATAGGTAAAAGTGAGGTGAACGGGGAAGTAGTTAAAAAAGAAAAAATCACAGTTCCTTTGGGTACTTATACCGGTTATTACCTGAGGAAGAAAACGAGTTACTCAATGGCGACCGGAATTGGAGAGCAATGGTACGTCCCTGAGCTGAACGGGTTCGCAAAAGCCCGAACTTCAACAAATGCCCTGGGAGTCACAAGCGAATCTGAGATGGAACTTCTCGAGCATAGTAAATCGCCAGTTAAACCGCGTCAGGTTCAGCATGACATAAAAATACCCGACGGATATAAGCTATATAAAAACGATGATTTGAATTTCCGTATGGCGTATCCTAAAAACTGGAAGTTCAGTTCGACAGAGGATAGTTATGGTTCATACTTCAACCTCGAAGATAGTACGATTTACAAGGCTTACGTTACGGTCGAACCTATTGGCAGCCTGAACCTGACGGAATACCGTGGTGTCCGTTTGGATATGCTTAAAAAACTTCTGCCGGGAGTTAAGATCTCAGAAGAAAAAAACATAATAATAAATGGACGGGAAGGGATCCAGTGGGTATATGAATATGCCCCCATAGGCGCAAAAGGAAATATGGTCGTCTTTGTCGAAGGTAATAAGGGATACATCATCAGTGGGTTATCACTTGAGACGGTCTATAACTCGTATAAACCCGTGTTCGATAATATTGTGAATTCGTTCTTTATAAAAGGGAGCCAGAATAAGTATATCTTATCATGAGGATTGAATTTAGCTTCCGCTACGGATTTGCAGCAGGCAGCAGGAATTTTCCACCAGCAGCTCTGGATATAATAAATTCGTTCGTATTCAAAGAACCCCTATTGCCCCCTGAGAGAAAATGAGCATGACAAGAGGAAAATTTGTACTTATTTTTGTAGCTGTCTTAGTTTTGCTCGGTTCTCTCGCAGTCTATCAGAAGTTAGAGCAGCAGGATAAAACAATAAAATATCTGACTGGTCTCTCTGATGAGCGGGAGAGACAGATATCTGATTTAAGAATGAACCTCTCCGAGATGATATCAAAACTAAACATATCCGAAGCCAGTTTGACCGAGGAAAAGACGCAGAAAGAAAAACTCGTCCAAGAAATCTTTAACCTGAAAAAAACCTCAAAAAGCAGCTACGCCGTGATCGGTGTGAACTCCGAAGGCAAAGGCTCTGTCATCCCCCTTGATGTCGTAGTTAAAAGCGGTAGCGGCAGCCTGTTTATGGATGTTTCCAACGTTCTTTTCGATGAGAGCCTGCAGTCTTCAGCACAGACCGCTGTTAAGGTCGCAGGCGAAATAACAAAAATAAATCCCAAAGACAAGGATATTCTGATTTCTATACATGCACCGGCAGGTGAAGAAAAAGCAGAGCTCGGCGGCGGTAGCGGCGGTGCAGCGATGACTATTGCCATTGTTGCCGCAATGGAGGGACGCAATATCAGCAGGGATGTATTGATCACGGGAACAATCGAGGAATATCATACCATAGGAAAAATAGGTGCGGCAAGAGAGAAAGGGATTGCAGTAAAAGAGGCGGGAGCAAAAGTATTCATCGTTCCGATCGGACAGAACGTGAGCTTACCGGGACTGGAAATTAAAGAGGCGTTTCTGATAGAGGATGCTTTGAAATATGCAGCCCCTCTGACTTTTCCCTCCAGTTATAGTGACGTTCGAAAATAGCCGCAATATCCGTGCCCATCCTTACTCTTTTGAATAGTCCGCTTATAGAGTTGTCCTTTTATGCTTAGATATTTTCAGCGCCTCATCAATCCTTTTGCGCTCAATAATATCATAGAAAATCAGTACAATACCAATAATGCTATCTCTATCATCTTTGATGGTTGAACCGATAATATCAACAGGTATTTCCATACCTTCCTTTGTTACCAATACTGTATGATCTGCCAGACCGAAGAAAATCTCTTCTCGAATCGCCTTTGTTACAGGGTTTTCTATGTGTTTATCAGTTTCTTCGCTAATAATATTGAAGACGGTAGTCAGAGGCATCCCTAAAGCATCCTCCTGCTTCCAGCCAGTCAGTGCCTCTGCAATTGGATTCATAAGTTTTATAGTTCCTTCTGGATCCGTCGCAATCACTGCATCACCTATACTTTCAATTACTGCCGCGAGCCATTTGTTGCTCTCTCTCAATTTCCTTTCACTCTCTTTTAATCTCTTTTCCATTTTATGTTTGTAGAGGGCAATCTCAATAGTGATCTGTAATTCTCTTTCTTTGAATGGTTTAATTAAATACCCAAAGGGCTCTGTTATTTTTGCCCGTTCCAGTGTTTTTTCATCAGCATAAGCGGTGAGGTACACGACTGGAATGTCGAAACGGGAGCGTATTTGCTCGGCAGCTTCAATCCCATCCATCTTACCATGTATTACAATATCCATCAGCACTAGATCAGGATTATTTTCTTCTGTCTTTTTGACAGCCTCTTCTCCTGAAGATACTATTACCGGAACAGCATATCCCCTCTTCTCCAATTTTCTTTGTATATCTTCGGCAATAATAATCTCATCTTCAACAACCAGTATCTGTTTTACAGTTCTCTCCAATCTTCTTTGTATGTCTTCATTAACAATAATTCCATCTTTAACTCTAATATCCTGTATTTGCATCTCTGATGTCATTTTATCCCTCTAAATTTAATTTGAAACTCCGTTCCTTTACTTCGATTTAGATTGATTTCACCATGAAGTTGATTTTCTGCCAGTGTTGTAACGAGATGTAAACCCAATGACTCGGTTTTTCTGAAATCCAAATCTTTCGGTATGCCAATGCCATTATCGCTGACCACAAGTTCAAGCATATTTTCATCAATTGAGCGAAATGCTATCTTAATTTCACCTTGAGTGCCTGCTGGAAATGCATATTTTAAAGAATTAGTCACCAGTTCATTGGTTATCAATCCGCATGGAATGGCAAAATCAATATCTAACGGAATGTTTTCGATGTTCATTTTTAGTGTTATTTTGCCTGCATCAACTTCATATGACTGAATCAGGTCAGCCACCATATCACAAAAGTACTCATTGAAGTCGATTTTTGCCAAGTCGTTGGATTGATAAAGTTTTTCATGGACAAGCGACATCGCTAATATCCTGTTCTGGCTTTCTGTAAACATATCAATCACGTTTTTATCTTTGGTATATTGGGATTGATGTGCCAGCAGACCGGAAACAATCGCCATATTGTTCTTGACACGATGGTGAATTTCCCGCAGAAGCATTTCCTTCTCCTGGAGAGATCCCTTAATTTTATCTTCTGCCAGCTTGCGCTCAGTAACGTCCTTGGCAACGCATACTATCCCAAGGATGTTCCCTTCATCATCGCACATGGTCGATACCGAAAATAACACAGGTATTTTTCTTCCATCCTTTGTCAGGTAGGTTTTTTCTATATTAATGATCGAACCTTTTTTCAATAGCTCATCAAGCCATGAACTTTCAGGCTGCAGAGCCTCATCAGAAAAGAGAATATCAACAGGTCGCCCGATTAGCTCCTCTGACCTATATCCCAGCAGGTCGCAGATGGCTTTATTCACTTTCTGGATAGTACCATCTGGCGTGGCGACAACCAGCGTGTCAAACATACTTCTAATAATATTTTCTACATAATCTTTTGAAACAGTTGTTTTCTGCAGCTCTTCGGTCATTTTATTGAAAGCAGAAGCCAGTTGCCCTATTTCATCATTTGATTGAATTGGTATATTTACATTTAAGCGCCCCTGACCGATTTCAGTGGTAGCTGCCCTGAGTTTTTCTACTGGTCGAGAAATGGATCTTGAAGTAAGGAAAGAAAGCAGTACTCCGAACATCAGAATTGAAATTCCCAGCATTATCAACTCTTTGATTATATTAGAAATAACCCTCTGTTGATCCAGAACATTAACCTGTATTTTATTGGTGATTTCTAATAACAATTCACGGTGCTTCTGCCTGCCGCTATTTATCAGTTCATAAACTAAAATTCTTTTTTCGTTTATCTCTCTGGAATTTGTATTATTCTGCTCTAAATTCACTAAATAATTGAAATTTATTTGGATTTCAGAAATTATTCTTTCCATCTCCTGTAGTCTGGCTATTGAATTACTATCGGCATTCTTTTCTACTGACCTGATAATTGAATGCATCTCATCGAGATCTTTATTAACTTCTTCTTGGTTTTCTTTATAATTGACTGTGAAAAATTTATCTATGTCCCTTTCCAAGGATTCCAGAGAAACAGCAAATTCCTGCAAAGAAGTGATCTGGTAACTTAATGGCACTGCCTGCCCTGCAAGAGCACTTATTTCATTCATATCAGAATAACTACGCAGTGCCATACCCAGGTAAATGAAAATAAGGATGGAGAAACCAAGAAGAATCTTTTTTCCAATCGATAATCTGAACGATTTTTCGGGCATTTTCTTCTTAATAGCGAATAATTTCAGCATTTTTCAGTAACTCTGGTTTGATGATCGCACCCAGCTTATCTGCGATTTTCAGGTTAACATAAAGCATGCCTTTCTTGTTTGTAACAATCGGAATATCCGAGGGGCGGGTGCCGTTAAGAATATGCAAAGCTGTCTGGGCAGACCACTCTCCCTGTTCCTCGGCAATTTTTGTGAAACCGATTAATGAATAAGGAGTCATGTAAACTTGGGTTGCACCAGCCGGGATTTTTATGTTTTCCAGAACAAACGCCTCTGCTTCTCTATCATCCCAGTTTGATATGCCGCCCTTGTTTTCAATAATAAGTATATCGACTTCTTTCTGAAGCTTCAGAAATGATTCTTTCCACTTTTCAAATGTATCAACATGATATTCTTTAGTCAAATTAATATTAAATAGTTTCTTATAATATTCTGTATTTTTCCAGTCGGTCGTGGTATTTCCTGCAATAAACCCGATTCTGTCTCCCTTTGAATACTCTTTCAAATAGGAGATAAGCTGAGGAGTTAAACTTACTTCTATCATCCCGGCGGTATTTTTGTAAGGTCCGCCATAAATAGAAACATCCCAATTAATGCCGCAAAAAACAAAAGGTAGGGTCGCATCCCTGTAATAAGGCATAATAACATACTTAAAAGCAGGATCATCAGAAGCAATGACAACGTCAGGCTTAAATT
>JAPMTX010000106.1 GCA_026552855.1 Candidatus Methanoperedens sp.
GATTCAGAAGATTACTCATAAGATGGGAGAAAAAACTTCAGAATTATATAGCACTACTACATTTCGCATGCGCATGGATTACTTACAGGGCAGCTGGACTTTTCGGATAGGCTCTTAGTGTGCGGCAAAAGCTTGCCGCTGTAAGGATTACAGTATTACCAGTATTCCCGCGACCGTCGCGCCCATTCCAAGTATGAGCGCTTTGTTTATCTTCTCTTTTAGGGTGATAACCGCTATCATGCTCGATATGAAAGGCGTTATCGCGGCAAGACCAGTTGCTTTTGCAGCGCCGATCAGCGTGAGGCTCACGAAGAAAAAGTAGCTTCCAAAACCCATACCTGCTATACCGCCGAGACCGAGCAAAAAGTATGCCTCCTTCTTGAATTTAAAGATCGAGACTGGTCCGCGGTTAATAGAATATGCTACGTACAGCAGCGCCAGCGGTACAGGCATGCTTATGAATGCTGACTGCAGGGGGTCAATGTCCTTTAATCCTGTCTTTGTTGCGACGATGGAGAAAGCATACAGGAATGCCGCCAGTACAGCCACCGAGACACCGAGCTTGATATTCTTCTCATTGCCTGAATTATGACCTCTGCTCAAGGTCCATACGCCTGCAACGATGAGCACCGTGCCTGCTACCACTTCGGGACGTATCCTTTCGTTCAGTATAAGGGCGCTTAATAGTATAGTGAGCAGGGGGAACGTGAACAGGATGGGGATGAACCTTGAGACAGATATGTTCTCCAGTCCCTTCATGTACGCTGCGCCTCCGAGGATGAGCCTGAGCAGCCCCCCAAGGTTAAGGAACAGGAACCCTGCCAGGGTGAAATCGAAGTGCCCGCCCCTCTGGATAAGGTACAGTACAAGAAGGAAAAGCATGGCAAAGAACGTGCGTATCAGCACTGCGGGTATAGCCCCTGCTCCGATTCCCTTTTTATAGAACACGGCTGCTACCGACCAGCAGACTGCGGCGACTAATGCGTAGAGCTCTCCTGTTATCACGGGGATAAGGAGGATGCAGGTGATATTATTATTTATCGGAGTTTTTCGCAAAACTTAAATAGCCACCGCTCTAAAACAATATCCGGGAGTGGTTATGGCAAAGAGAGTCCTGGGTAATTTTAATCTGTATCTCTTCTGTACGGCTGTTTTGTTCTCTCTGTATGATATATAAGTACTATCATGTCTGTCAGGTCTGTGGGCTACAGCTACGAGGGAAACATCTTTATCAGGGAGATTATTCGCAGTGCAGGCATAACTGGATTTGCGGGCGTGAAATTCTGCGCGACGCTGCTTGCTCTATTTACGGTCTATTACGTTGTGAAGCACAGGAATGATTTCGGCTGGAAAAATGCAAAGATGTTCTACGGCGTCTATATCGGCGCCATTGCCAGCAGCTTCTTTGCCGCTACATCGAATCTGTCTGTAGTATATGTAGGGAGTTCTTTTTATCTCTTGGGGCTTAACTCTCTTCAGATCAGTTTGTTACTGTTGTTCACTGTGCCGTTTAGCGGATTTATTCTCGATGCGGCGGCAGCCAGAAAAGAGCCGCGGGCACGTTCGAGACTTAGAGAGGGATAATTGCAAGATGGGGCAGTATCCTGATTGCCTGTATGAATTATCTAAAATGCCGACAAATGACGCCCTGCTGATTTCTAACTTGAACCATCATTAACTTTTTCCTCCTTTTTGTTGTATTCTTCGATTATTGCTATGTATTCAGAAACAAGATATTCGCTCATTTCAAGAGTTCTGGCAATCTCCTGTGGGCTCATGCTTCCGTATAGTGTTTTTACCCTCTTGAACGCCTTGATATACCTGTCGCATGCTTCCTCTGTATGACCGGTTATTCTTGAAATATCAGGAGTGGGCACGTTCTTCAAATAATAACCAATAATGATCTTCTTATGAGTAACCGCCCTGCCGATATCATGTATTGTACCTCGATAAGGCAATACTACCTGGTTCTCTATCTGATACTCCCTGATATCTCTACCTATAGTTCCAATACTAACACCGAGCAATTCTGCCACATCAGCCTGGGATAGAACACCGTTCTGAGCATATGCCTCTCTAAGAATCCTGGCAACCTTGAACTTTCTTAGTTCCTTATGGGAAAAGCCATTAGCTCTCATATTCCTGTCCTCATCATGCACGACAGAAAGGATTACAGGTGTGATCCTTGTCTTTTCAAGAGTTTTCCCGTAACTTTGTTTCTCATCCTTATCAACTGCAAACCAGATCGTTTGCCCTACCTCAAGGTTCCAGGCATCACGGTTATATTCCTTGAAAAGTTTGAGCACATCTCCTGTGAACATTTCCTGCACCTTATCTCCTCCAAGAAACTTGTACTCAGAACTCAGGAGGGATTTAATTGCTGAGGCAATACTTTTACCATTTCCAATGTTATTGGAAGTCACAGGATTCCCCCTTTTTTAGTTTCGTTAGTTCCTATCTCTATTTTTGGAGTTGAAAGGATTTGTTCAAGCCTCTCACTGCTGATATCCCTGTATTTTTGATACAGATCAAGATATTCTCCTACTACTTTTTCGGTGTTATTGGTAAGCTCACGTATCTGATTCGGGGTAAAACCCTTATTGTGCAGCATGATTACTTTGGAGAAACCAACAATGTACCTCTTTATTGCATGTCCTGTATGCTTGGTTCTACGCTCGATCTCGGTATATTCATAGCCCTTCATGTAAAGCTCGATTATCTTGGTTTTATGCGATATCGTTGGACCAATATCTTGAATTGAACCACGTGTAGGGATTTCAATCCCCTGTTCTCTGAGGTCTTTCATATCTCGCTGGATAGTACGCCGGCTGCTGGTGAGCAGCAAAGCAAGATCTTCCTGAACGAGAAGACCTCCCTGATCATAGGCTTCAGATGTAAACCGTATCAGCTTATGCTGCCGTAGTCCTTGAATGCCTTTTTTCTCTAAAACCTCAGAATCATCCGGATGGGAAACTGAAAGTCTTACAGGTACTGTTTTTATCTTGTCCAGTTGCCTTCCTGGCGGCTCATCTTTACTGACTGCATGATAGACTACCTGGCTGTCATCTCGTAGATTACCATAATTTTGATCAATTAATTCATGCATTAACTGCACAAGCGATCTACAAGTTGCTCTTGGAAAACCGTATTCTACCTCTAACTCATGGAAAAGTTGCTGCTCAGCGGTCTTTATCCATACGCTCCTTAACTCACTAACTCCATCCTGATTTACCGACATGGCTATGCCCCAAATATAGATTTGTTTTCTTCTACTTATAGGGGGCGACTTGTGGCGCAAACGTAATATGATTTCTCATGCTCGCCTAAACCATAGGTCGCCCAATGTATCGGTTCTCCAATCCTGAATCCTTCAAAAAATACTCCCCATCTGTCATGATTAAATATTCTATTCGTATCTATACGAACCAAAGCTTTTAATACCCCTCACACCGTTTAATTGTATAAAAGAAGGAGAATTGAATGGATACTAATCCAGGCGAGAATAAACCCATCCAGGTAAGAGTATTTCCGAAGCGACTGCTTCAGCCTGCGACTGCTGAAAAAGTCCTGAACGAGATAGACCAGGTCAGCGGTGTAATAAGGATGCTCATCAACGGGAAGAACCTGCCAAGGAAGGTCACGTCCGGCCCCGGGACAGGTGCAGATGTGAACCATCCTGACAGAAAAGTGATCCATGTCGGGGGGTGTGCGTTCGAACTTCACATTATAGTAGGCGAGATACTTGTCGAAGTGGAGAACGAGTGTGCCTTTGAGGATGTAAGAGCTGCATGCGAGCGGGCGCTTCCGTTCTCGTTTGAGTTCAAGCGGGGGCACTACATAAAGAGAAGACCTACTCTGACCGATTATGGCAAGTACGGGTTCAAGAGCAAAGAGGATGAAAGGGTCAACCTTGAAGATGAACGGCTGCTTGGCTTAACAGACCCTAATGCAAAAACGGACGATAACATCTGCGTGATCGGAACGGAAAAAGAGAAAGAAAAATAAAAACACATACTGATAAAAATTATATTTGAAAACATAATATGACAAGATACGCTAAAAGAAAAACAAAAGACAGGCTGCACTGTACCTACAGTGCGATAATCGACATCTTCGAGATGGAGAACAACAGGGAACCGACACCTCAGGAAGTAAACAACATCATACTTACTTTAGGGGACCGCGGAGCCATCGCCAGGTAACATTAATTATTAATAATGATGCTGCGGCGTAAGAATCGAAATATTTAAAAGCCAGTCCATCCTCTAAATATTAAAAACGTTACAAACTAATGAAACGCTGGTGGGTACACGAGTAACGTACTATCCTGTTATCAGTGCGGTAAATGCACATCCATATGTCCGATGCGGCGAGTTTCAAAAACTTCGCCTCGCAGTTCCATCTACAACTCCAATGTTTACGGGCTTGAAACAAAGGATATCTGGACATGCCTGACATGCGGGTTATGCCCGCAGGAGTGCCCGCAGCAGGTGGATTTCCTAAGCTTCATAAGGGACGAGAGAGCAGGGAAGCAGCCGCTTGATATAGCGCATCTGGGTGTTTTTACCGAATTTGCAGAATTGAGCTCGAAGCTCAACGGGAGTGGCAAAATCGATAAATCAGGATCAAAGTACGGCTATTTCCCAGGATGTGTGGATTCGCTCGGGTTGTTCCTGCACGACGTGAAAACAGATTTCGGGGAGATCACCACCTCGTCGCTCAAGCTTCTGGATAAACTAAGAATAAAACCGCAGGTATTGCAGATGAAGTGCTGCGGTCACGATGCGCTCTGGCAGGGGAAGAAGGATACTTTTGACAGGCTTAAGGATTATAATACCAGATATATCAGGGAGAGCGGCATCGATACACTGGTAACAAGCTGTGCCGAATGCTATCACACCTTTTCAAAGGATTACAATCTGGGAATAAAGGTCGTCCATATCTCTGAGCTTCTGGACAAACTCGGATTGAATATCAACGCTGAGGTGACATATCACGACCCATGCAGGCTTGGAAGACACATGGGCGTTTACGATGCGCCCCGGAAGGCTCTCACGGCGAACGGCGCGGTATTGGAGGAGATGGAACACTCAAAGGACAGGGCGCTGTGCTGCGGGGTGAGCAGTTTCATGAACTGCAACGAGCAGACAAAGGCGCTTCGCATAACAAGGATGGATGAGGCTTCTGCGACCGGGGCAAAGACGCTGATAACCACCTGCCCGAAGTGCCTGGCGCATTTTAACTGCCTGAAGAACGAGAAAGATGCCATAAAAAATTATAATTTTGATATAGTTGACCTTACAGTATTCCTTGCAAGGCAACTGGAGGCGGGTAAATGATCAAAACAAGCGAACTTGACCCGGATTTCAAATACGAGATTGCTAAAGAGCCCGGCGGAGAGAACATCAAAAAATGCTTTAACTGCACAGGCTGCACCGTGGGCTGTCCCATAACCGATATCGATAAAGGCTACAATCCGCGCAAGATAATCAGGAAAGCCCTCCTTGGGATGCGAAAAGAAGTGCTTACCGACGATTCCATATGGCTGTGCGCCTCCTGCTACCTCTGCTACGAGCGCTGCCCCCAGGACGTAAAGATAACCGAGGTCATGGGCGCGATAAGGGCGATAGCTCAGCGCGAGGCGAAAGCAGGAAAAATCAAGATCAACAATCCAAAACCTCTTTTTGATAATCTTTTCATCGATTCCGTGAAGAAGAACGGCAAATGGTACGAAGCAGGCGTTTCCGGCATGTTCATGCTCAGGACAAAAGGGATTGGAGGGGTGATAGGTTACGCCCCCATGGGACTGGAATTGTTCAAGAAGGGAAAATTGAGCATCCT